>CAZXIT010000030.1:0-10624 GCA_964640775.1 uncultured Candidatus Saccharibacteria bacterium | reverse complement strand
AGGTACCCAAGTGGCTGAAGGGGTCGGTTTGCTAAATCGATAGGGGGGAGCAATCTCCCGCGAGGGTTCGAATCCCTCTCTCTCCGCCATGAAAATATCACCGGTTTATGCCGGTGATATTTTCTTTTGCAGGAACCTCGGCTGGGCAAAAACGAGAGCGGTGATCTCTCCGGCTCCAGCCAGGTGCAGACACGTGGCGGCTGCCTCCAAAGTCGCCCCGGTCGTGACTACGTCATCGATCAGCAGAATGCTGGCTCCCCGGACCAGCTTCGGTTTTGTGACTCGAAAGGCTCCAGCTAGCTGCTCCAGGCGCTGTCCTCGGGAAGCACCGACTTGATGGGCTTGATTTTGACGAGCCAGGACATCGGCGTATGGCTGACGAACGCGCCGCGCCAGTTCCCGGGCTAGCAGCCGTGCTTGGTCATAGCCGCGCTGGCGAATGCGGGTCGTGGCTGTCGGCACCGGCACGATCAGCAAGCCGCCTGGTCCAGGATGGCGGGCCAGCGGCACCATCTGGGCAGCAATTTCCCGGGCCGCCCCCATAGCGCGGCCAAATTTTAGTTTCCAGACCAGATTTTTAGCCAGCTCCTCATAAACGGTAGCGGCTGCAACCTGACGCAGGCAAGTCGCGCTCAAGCAGGCCGGACAAGTGAGAGAGCCGACAGAGGGAATCCGACAGCGATAGCAGCAAGCCGGTGCCGGCCGCAAGCCCCGGCTGCAGCCGGCACACAGCAGCCGGCCCTCGCTGCCGCAGCCAAGGCAGTCATAAGGCGCGATGCCGCTAATGAGAAGATCAAGAAGGCTCATACCGTCCGCCGTTGTGTTTAATGTGTTGTAAATAAGTGCAACGCCCGTTGCACTCTGTTTACAACCTAAGCTATACTGCTAGCAAGACAAAAATGCAAGATTTTTAATCTCTCTGTCCGCTCGCCGTTGGCGGGTGGCGGTTGGCTAATACAGTAATTAATTGGAGGGTAACACGCTATGGCGCGACGAAATCGCGACGACGATCTGTTGTTGGAAGAAGATGAATTAACTGCGGCCTTTTTAGGCGATGATACGGCTCTAGCGCCTGAGCAGGCGCCAGCTGCCAGCACACCGACCGCTGACGATGAATGGGACGAGGACGAAAACGTACCCGGCCAGCTAGCCGTCGACGTCTACGAGACCCGCGAACGCCTAGTCGTTAAAGCCCGCACTGCCGGCGTCAATAAAAACGACCTGGATGTCAGCATCTCCGACAATCAGCTGACCGTCCGCGGCACGCTGAGCTCAGGCTCCGAGGAAGGCGTCGAGAACTACTTCCTGCAAGAGTGCTACTGGGGCGAATTCTCACGCACTATCGCTCTGCCGGTACCCGTTAAAGAAGAAGAGATCGAAGCCGTCCTCAAAGACGGCGTGCTGACTATCAGTTTTGGCAAAGTCCAGCAGGACACCGTCAAAAAGATCCAAGTCTTATAAACCAAGACTGGGCAATAAAAAACTCCCGCGTTTGCGGGAGTTTTTTATGTTTATGCGTAATTACCTAAAAACTATTAGACTCCTCCGCTCGTAACATCATTAGCCTGAGTCAAGACGAAGCGGATAATCAGCTGGGCTAAGGCCACGATTATCAAACCGACAATGGCATAGATAAGCGTGTTTTTAGCGTTGCCGACCTTGCCGCTGTCACCACCGGAGGTAATGTAGCGGAAACCGCCATAGATGATCATGATGATCGCGACGGCACCGACGATGATCGAGAAGATCGTGACTACCTTGGCGGCGAGGGCTTTAAAACCCTGCGTGCCAGCAGCACCAGTTACAGTTGCACAACCGACCGCACCCGGGTTGGCGGCATCGACGCCGCTACATAAATCGGCTTGGATCTCGGCTGAGGCAATACCGCTCATAGCTGGGACGACTAATCCGGTACCCATCATGGCCAGACTAACCACACCGATAGTGATGAATTGTTTAATTTTCTGAATCATATCTTTTGTTGAACCTTTCTTTAGCGTTACTTAACTTATACTACAAGCGTTAGCGCAAATCAAGCAAACCGGCGCTTACGGCAGACATTGGGGATCGCTGGTCGGAATCGCCGGTTTGGTTGGGCAGGCACAAGCCGGGCTGCCAATCGGGATACTCGGCGTTGCAGGGCACGACGGTTGACAACCGGGACCAGCTGGAATATTGGGATTTGTAGGACAGGGTGTGGCTGGCGCGGGAGCCGGGGCAGGTGTCGGGGCTGCCTGACAGCTGGCACTGGTGGCCGGAATACTATTGTCGGTAGGGCAGGTTGCCGGGACGGGCGTGCCAGCAGGCACACAGAAGCCGCTGCTAGCAGAAAGGTTGGGGTTGGTCGCACAGGTCGGCGTAGCTGGCGCGGCTGGGGCGGCGGCCGGAGTAGCATTGGTAGCAGCATCCTTGGACGTACCAATCACAAAGTTGATGAGGAGCTGGGACAAGATGACGATGGCCACGCCGACCAAGGCATAGATCAGTGCCTGTTTAGCAGAGGCCACTTTCGAGGCATCCCCCCCTGAAGTGGTGTATTTGATGCCCGCGTAAATGACCATAATGACAGCGAGGGCACCAGCGATGATAGTCAGGATTTGGGCGGCCACGCGAAAGACATTGGTCACTCCAGTCTCGCTGCAGGTGCTGCCGGTTTCGTTGACACCGTGCAGTACCTGGCTTTGGGCATCATTGGCGGTAGCTGCCGGGCAAGCCGCGGCGGCCTGGCCATTAAAGACTGCTGCCGGCGCCATCACGAGAGTTAATACGGCTAGTGCGGTTAGTATGATTCGCTTCATAGTCGCTCCTTACTATGCCTTACAGTTTCAATACCACAAAATTAATAATAGCCGCGGCCAGCACGATGACGGCCAGCCCGACCAGGGAGTAGACGATAGTGTTTTTAGCCGATTCGATTTTGGAGGCATCACCGTTAGCCGTGATATATTTGATGCCGCCGTAAATAATCAAGCAAACGGCTAGAGCGCCGGCTACAAAGCGCACGATCGTGGTAATTTTAAAGATCACGCCCCCTGGCCCCGAGGGGTCGGCTGCTGTGGTCTGGCAAACGGTTGAGTTGGCATACTGAGCATCGCCGCAGTTGACTTGGAAGGGATCAAAAGCCGCGCCAGCAGTAGTAGGCACGGCCAGGGCGCAGGTCATCATCAGCAGCATAGCCAGGACAATGCGCCGTATCATGCCGTATGGTTCACCACGTAAGTCACGATAACGTCCGCAAGGATAGCAATGGCCAAGCCGATAAGCGCGTACATGATACCGTTTTTAGCCTCGGAGGCCTTGCCGGGATCCCCGCCTGAGGTGATGTATTTCAGGCCGGAAATGGTGATCATCAGTACTGCCAGCGAGCCGATGATACCAAAGGCGATATCTTTGATAGTTATGATACTGGATTGGCCGGCTGAGGTCTGGGGCAGCGTCGAGGGTGCGTTAACCGCGCTCTGGGTGACAGCAGCGAACTCGGACACCGGCAATGCCGTTGCCGCGCCCGGGATCACACATAGCATAATACCTACTAATACTAGTGGCAGGACAATAATCCCCATGAAGAATTTTCGCTGATGACTGAGCATGGCTTTACAGTTTGCTCCCCAGGAACGATATAAAGCCGACGGCAGCCATAGCTATTACCAATCCCACCAGAGCGTTAATGATGGCGGATTGGGCGCCAGCCGTGCGTTCGGGGTTGCCGCGGCTGGCGACGTACTGAAAGGCGCCAACCAGCACAAACCCGACAGCTACCAGGCCGGCAATCCGCAGCAGGTCATCGATAATTGCCAACAGTACGCCGGGTATATCACTGTTGGTTGTGCCGCAGTCGTTGTTAGTTTTTTGCTTGAGGACATTGAAGCACTTGACGTCACAATTGCCGTCAATTGCCGCGTTTGGCATGTAGCCCCACCAAGGTGTCAGCCCAAAAAAGCCGCGCTGCTGGCACTGTGCCAAAGCCACTGTCGTGATTGGTGCTCTGGTGATTGACGCTTGAGGCAAGGCGGCAGCGGCTGGACTGGCGGCCATGCTCGCCCCAGCTGCCAGCACTACTACCACCAGCACAGCCAGAAGTTTGAGTTTAACTGATCGCACGACCGACAGCTTTGACATCATAGGCTCACTAATGGAATGCCCCGCCAGGTACTAGCAACTGCAGGAAAGCATACATAAAGGCATAGATGAACAGCGCCGCGATGGTTTTGGAAACCCGGCTTTTGGCTGCCGCGGCCTTGCTGGGATCACCGCCGGATGAAGCATACAATATGCCAGCCGTAATCAGTGAAATCGTGATTACCAGCCCCACCAGTGCCGAGAACAGATTAATCGCCGGATTGAGATAGGTATCTATAAGGTCGCAGCGAGTGGCGCTGCAGTCTCTGGCCGCGTCGCTGCAGGCAGTGCCATCAGTACCACAGTCGGTGCAGCTGCCGTCCTTTTGACAGGTAGCACAGACGCCGTTGCTGACATTGCCAGTGTCGAAACCGCTGCAGCCGTTGGCCACGGTCGCACCTCCGCCAGCACCACCTCCGGCACCGCCAGCGCCGCCTGCGCCCCCGGCTCCGCCAGCACCTCCGCCGCCAGCAGGGGCAGGGGCGGCAATGGTTTGGATAGTATCCACTACCGGTGTTCTAGCCGTATGGCATCTAAGCCCGGCACTGACATCATCATTTTTGGCATACTGGGCAACGGCAACCGGACCGCAGTCGATTTTAATGATAGTAAGTGCTGACGTAGATGTCTTATCTGTTCCCAGAGATTCGACAAATGCCACCTCGTTGGGGGAAGAACCGCCCACGCAGCTGACTTTACCGCCTGCCGTAACGGTGGCCGTGGCCGCGTTGGGTTTGCAGGCCAGGGTGAGGGTCAGCGTGGCAGCGTAGGCCGGCAATGGCATGAATACCAGTGAAGCTAGCAGCAAACCGGCGAACAAGCCGCTGGCGGCAATAAATGTGTTTTTGATTTTGTGTGTTATGACAGGCATTTTTATATAACCATGCTTACTTAAACCGATTTTAGCAAATAAAAGTTAGAAATCAAAACAGCGCTTATGGTATTATTCGTTTAGTACATAAAAGAACATTTCTAAACTGCAGTGAAATTGGATTAATCGGTAGTACTGCTCCTGGCGGTGGAATTAGCAGATGATAGCAGCGAAAAATAGAGAAACAAGCGATGTCAAAAACTAAGAAGTCGCTGCTGGGTGTGGCTTTTTGCCTGCTGGCTATCGGGGGATTCCTGACTGCCGCACCGTCGGCTCACGCTGTTTCGGTGGTCATACCTTTCCTCACCACCCCAATCACCGATGCCGATATTACTACCTCAGCCAATGCTTTTTGTGACGATCCGATCACCACCCAAACGCCTCTCGGACGAGAAACAGCGGCAGCATACGTACACCCCGTAGCTGCCTGCAGGAGTGGCTTTGCTGCCGGAGCCAAGGGGGAACCCACCAAAGCTGCCACCTGTGATGGTGAGGCGCACGCGACGCTTGGAGCCAACGCCGGGAAAGGTGATAAATCAATCTGTCAGACAGCCTATGACAAGGCTTTTAGTTTAGCCCCAAAAGTGAGCGCCAGCACGTCAGCAGCCGATCTCCAAACCTTGGCTGATGCCGCCTGCCAAGACGTAGTTGGCAACCGATTTGCGCCCACTCCTGAGGCCCAAACCCTTTGCCGCGGTGGTTTCAAGGCCGGCTTTACCGGCAGCGAGAGCAAGACCGCCCACTGCGGCAGCAACACTAGCATTGGCAAACCAAAATTTTGTGCTGATGGCTTTGACAAAGGCGCGGCCGCGGGCAACGTCATCGACGGCGCTAAGTTTGCCAACCCGCCGACTGGCGCTGGCGCTGGCGGAGCTGGGGGCGCCAGCCCGACTGGCGGCAATCCCGACGCCCTGGAGCTGGACTGCGATGCCGGATTTAACCCGCTCAACTGGCTGATCTGCGGCGCCGTCAAAGGCATGGTTGCCGTGCTGCGCGGCGTGGACAGTATTATCAATGATCTGCTGTCTATAGGCACGCCGGACAACGAAAAGAGTGGCGATCCGGTCAAAATATTTGCCACCGGCTGCGGTGCCGACTGCAAGACTGGCGACGCATATCACGCGGCTTGGACAAATTTCCGCAATATTGCCCTTGGACTGCTAGTTATTGCCGGGCTGATAATGGTCATGTCCCAGGCCATCGGCATGGAGATATTGGACGCCTACACCATCCGCAAAGTCTTGCCGCGGCTGCTAATCGTGTCGCTGCTGATCAGCATATCCTGGCCAGGCTTGCGCTTTATCGTCCAGCTGTTTTACGATCTCGGCTACGGCGTGCGCTTCCTCATCCAGAATCCGTTTGCCGGCCAGCTGGACAGTACCATCAAGCTCGGCGGCGGCCAGGGCACAGCCGTGCTGTTTGCTACTCCGGTAGCCTTTTTGGCACTGGGCGTCTTTGGGCTCATCACCTTTGTGGGCACAGCCCTGCTAGCCGCCCTGATTGCCTTCATTGTGCTCATCCTCAGGCAAATTGTCGTGACCGTCCTGGTCATCATCGCGCCCGTCGCACTCGTCCTATACATCCTGCCCAATACCCAGAAATACTGGAAAATCTGGATGGATTCCTTTGGCGGCGCCCTGCTGATGTTCCCGATTATCTCGGCCATCATCGCTGCCGGCCGGGTATTTGCCGCTGTAGCCATCTCTGGCGGCGGCGACTCGATCGGCAGCTTTATTGCCTTTGGCGCCTACTTCGCGCCCTACTTCATGATCCCCGCGACCTTCAAGCTGGCCGGCGGTGCCCTGCGCAACATCAGCGGCGCGGTCAATGACCGCGGACGCGGCGGCTTTGACCGGCTCAAAAAAGCTCGCCAAGCCAACACCGGCAAGCGCATCAAAGCCGCTCGCAGCGGCGGTATCTACCGCGACGACTTCGGTTCGTTTGGTAAAAAAGGCCGTAGTATCGGCAAGATGGCCAACAAGTTTGGCGCCTATACCCTGGACGCTGACGAACAGCTGCAGTACGACGCTGGCAAAAAGGGCGGCCGGCTTGGCAGAGCCCTCTTTGGACGCAAAGCCGACATCATGGAATCCCAAATCAACGACCAAAAAATCGCCCACAGCCGCAAAGCCGCCCAGGATATGGACCTGCACTATGAAGCCGGCCGCGCCCTCGGCGGCCAATTTCAGCACTTCACCAAAGACATGGACGCCGATTCAGTCATGGCCCTCAACGAACAGTTCGGCAACAAAGATGAAAACGGCAATTTCGACGGCACCTGGCGCGCACCAGAAGGCCAAAAAGAGATCGAAGACGTGGCCGGACTGCTGGCCAACGGCGGTACCGGCGCCCGGGAAGCCTCCCAGGAGCTCATGGCCAAATCTGCCATCCTCGGCAGCCTCAAAGGCCCAGGCATGGACGAGACCCAGCGCGCCGACACGGCCTTTATGGGCATGATGGCCGCCGCCCAGGCTGGGCGTCTGGAAAACGAGGATATTGCGAATAACTACAACCGCCTAGCGAGCAGCGGCGATACCGAGATGGCCGCCAAGCAAACTGCCATGCTGCAAAACCTGGCGGCTGGCAAGCGTACCAGCCAGGCCCGCGGCCACGGCCTCGAATATATTCAAGATCCCAGTGGCCCTGCTGGCCAGCTGATGGCTCGATCTGTCTACACACAGCCGACATCTGAAAAAGCCCAAAACTCTCTAATGCGCATGTCGACGACTGAGGTCGCCAACTCCAAATCTGAAGATCTCGACGAAACTAGGGACACTTGGGTCGCCGGTGCTTCGAAGTACCATATGACAAAGGATGCAACTACCGGCATGATGGTAAGTACCGGCCGGCTCAAGGAAGGCAAAGACGCTCAGCGCGCCGAACAGCTGCGCGGCCGGATCAAGACCATGGCGACCTACAACTACGGCGACTCTGACGTTGGACGCAAGCTGGGCGATATCTATCACGCAGCCGGCTTTGACAGGAGTGAACTAGTCATGCAGGCTGGTACCGACGTCCGGGCACGCGAAGCCCAAGGTGGTCCGCCGCCACCGGCGCCAGACCCTACCGGCGGCCAGCCGCCACCAGGCGGCGGCCCTCCTCCCGCATGATAGCCAGCCGAATCTATACTTAATTCTATACGTAATACTTGACAATTTGGGAATTTTGCTCTATAATTCATTATCGAACTAAGCTTCGGCAAAAATAAAATGAATAATACAGCAGAATACCCCCGAGTCGTCATGGAACCGGACCACGCCCGCGTCGATACCGAGCGCTTGCCGGACAGTGCTCCTGAGCCAGCATTAGCTGGCCCCGATACCCAGACACTGCGGCCCGACGAACCGGCATCAGCCCAACTGGAGCACTACGCAGCCGTGCACGGCCGAACCCTCGCCGGTGCGGCCTTTGAAGCCGGCGGCAAGGGCATCGTCATCCGCGGGCAGGACACCGTCCGCGAAATCGTCGCTGAAACTCATGACAAAGTAGGTTTCCCCATCCACCGCAACCACCGCAACCTAGAGTTGCGACGCAAAAGGGAGCCGCGCAGTATCATGGGCGATGTTGAGTACGTCTACTTTGACGAGCTCGACGCCGATGGTAACATCACAGCCATGAAAAAGCAGCCCCGCACCGCCTTTAATGCCCTCATTGATGCGGCCAGGCCGGGTCAGGTTGAGTGGCCAGCCGAAGAGGAAGTGCCGGCCGAAAACGAAGTTATCCCCATACAGTTCAGCGGTACCAAAAATCGCTTTGATGAGATGAGTGACCAGCTGGAAGCGAATGGGATCACCAAATGGGACGGCCTGACCTGGGAAAACGCTGGCCACACGCTTATCGTTAGTGAAGACGCTCCCGTCATGCAGCGGACATTTCATGACTTCAGGCCGGTACGTACGTTTTCAGTGAAAATGTGCAAGGACGGCCGGACAGTTGCCCAAGAATATCGGACGGCAGATACGATGCGTGACTACTTCAGCCAGACCAATGTTGCCAACCTGCGTATGGTTAAACCAAAAGAGACGGTTGATCCGGCCGCCGAACAGCTGGACGAACGCGAGCGCGAAGCCTACGCCCAGCTGCTGGGCTGGACAGCTTTGGGAGCTATGCCCGAGTATGAGCGCCCGGAAGTGGCTGAGGCCAGGCACGCCAACAACCAATACCTAAAAGGCATTGTCGACCTGGAAACTGCCGGGGCATCGGGCGATATCGCTGTTGAAGATCGAACCGCCGTTTGGCTGCTCAGCAGTCCCGATACCGAAGCAAGCACTGACGCAGAAGCGACTAAGAAGCTGCTCAAACGCATGGAGAAAACCGTCAAAAAACCGGAGGCAACGCGCCGGATTGAGGGGCTCAAGAGCCTCATTGGCCTGCACGACCTAGACAAGGTCTTTGAGATGGCTCTGAAGCTGCAGGATGAATTCAAGCAGGATATGAAACAGCTGCGCATACCAGCGGGTGATGCTCTGCAGCGCGATAGCATGAGCCACGTGCTGGCGGCTCTGGCCGATAGACAGTACTACGCGATGCACCCTGACAAAATTGATGATGATGCCCGCGGTCTAAAACTTGGTGATGCCTTTGCCGAAACGACCGACGGCGAGCGCCTGCGAGCTGATATCATTGACCAGGTTATTGGATCGGCATTCTCAGCCTCTACGCTAAAACGCGGCAAAACCCTCAGGCAAACAACCAAACTCAACAAGCAGGGCCAGCCGAAATTTAAAGCTGTTGATGCTGTGGAGTTTGTCGAGAAACCGTTTGAAAATGTCCAAGAGTTTATCAAAAAACCAGTCGACGTGCTGGCTGAGAAAATCTATCACGATATATTGGACGAAAAGGCCATTCAGACCAACGATTACGCCCAGATCGGCCGCCTGCTGCGGCGTTCGCTCGCTCAGTAGGCTAGTACTGCCGACCAAATGGGTTAGTAGCGGTAGTGGTCAGGCTTCAGCGGTCCCTCTACGGGGACGCCGAGGTATTTGGCTTGGTCCGGGGTGAGGGTGGTGATTTCAGCGCCGAGGGCGAGGGCATGGACGCGGGCGACTTTTTCGTCTAATTCTTTGGCCAGGCGGTGGACGCCGGGCTCGTATTTTTTTGTGTATAGCTCGATCTGGGCCAGGACCTGATTGGAAAACGAATTGGACATCACAAACGATGGATGGCCAGTGCCATTGCCTAGGTTGACCAGGCGGCCTTCGGACAAGACAATCAGGCGGCGGCCGGTGCCGGGCATCGTGTAGAGGTCGACTTGGGGTTTGATTTCTTCCTTTTTAATGCCTTCGAGATTGTTGAGCTGCTGGATTTGGATTTCGTGGTCAAAGTGGCCGATATTGCAGACGATAGCTGTGTCTTTCATGGCTCGCAGGTGGTCAAGGGTGACGATATCTTTGCAGCCGGTGGCGGTGACGATGATGTCAGCCTGGGGGGCGGCGGTGTCCATGGTGACGACTTCGTAGCCTTCCATCAAAGCCTGGAGAGCGCAGATGGGATCGACTTCGGTCACTAGGACGCGGCAACCGAAAGCTCGGAGCGATTGGGCGCTGCCTTTGCCGACATCGCCGTAGCCGGCGACCACCGCGACTTTGCCGGCCAGCATGACGTCGGTGGCGCGCTTGATGCCGTCGACCAGCG
>CAZXIT010000029.1:0-11647 GCA_964640775.1 uncultured Candidatus Saccharibacteria bacterium | reverse complement strand
AATTTGCCGCCCACAACCGGGCCAGCGATATTCATATCGAGCCGCTCGAAAAGGAACTAAAAGTTCGCTGCCGGATTGACGGCGTGCTGCGCGAAGTCATGCGCCTGCCCAAAAATACCGAAGCAGCACTGATTTCCCGTATCAAAATCCTCTCCAATTTGAAAATCGACGAACACCGTTCACCCCAGGATGGAAACTTTACGGTACTGGTCGACAGCAAGGGTATTGACCTGCGTATCGCTATCGCCCCAACCGTCTGGGGCGAGCAAGTGGTCATCCGTCTGCTGGACAAGTCGGGCACGTCTTTCAAGCTTGAAGATATGGGCTATACTGGCCGGGCGCTGCGCACTATCCGCAAAGGGCTAGAGCGGCCTAACGGCATGATCCTGACCAGCGGCCCGACAGGTTCCGGCAAATCCACCTCGCTGTACGCTCTGATCCAGGAAATTAAAAACGACACCGTCAATATCGTTACCCTGGAAGACCCCGTCGAGTACAAGATGGACGGCATCAACCAGATCCAGGTCAATGCCGAGGTCGGCTTGACATTCGCCACTGGCCTGCGCAGCATCCTGCGCCAGGACCCCGACGTGGTGATGGTCGGAGAAATTCGCGACAAAGAAACCGCTCAGCTGGCAGTCCAGGCCGCCCTGACCGGGCATCTGGTGTTTAGCACGCTGCACACCAGCAGTGCCGCCGGTATCCTGCCGCGCCTGCTTGATATGGGTGTTGAGCCTTTCCTGATTGCCAGCACCGTACACACCGTGATCGGCCAGCGGCTGGTGCGCAAGATTGCCGATGCCGGCAAAGAAACCTACCAGTCCTCTCCCGTAGAGGCGGCAGCCATCCAGCAGGCCCTTGGCCCGCTGCTGCCCCCGACCAAAGAAGATGTCGTTAAGTTCTCTGCGGACATGGGCTACAAAAGCTTGCCCTTAGCCAGCCAAACCGCTTATACTTTAAGCAAGGGAGCCGATACTCCTGATACACCTGGCGGCTACAAGGGACGAATGGGACTGTATGAGGTGTTTGAGGTTTCGGAAGCTATCCAGGGATTAATCATGAAACAAGCCACCAGCAGCCAAATTGCTCAGCAAGCCGAAGCCGAGGGTATGGTTACGATGCGCCAGGATGGCTATCTCAAAGCCTTGGACGGGCGCACGACACTGCCTGAAGTCAACCGGGTGGCTGCTGAAGGCAACGCATGAAACATCAAATCACTACGTTTAAGAGGGGCGGGTAAAATACTATGCAGGGACAGCCGCGAATCGAGATTTTACTCGATGAAGTTATCAAAAAAAAGGCCTCTGACCTTCATATACAGGTCGGCTTGCCGCCGATGCTGCGGGTCGATGGGGCGTTGCTGGCGGTCAATGGCACCGATGTACTGACCGAAGAGACAATCGAAGCCCTGATTTTTGCTATCCTCGACGAAGACCAAAAGCAAATATTGCTCAAAGACAAAGAGTTTGATTTTAGTTTTGCGTACGGCGACCTCGGCCGTTTCCGGGTAAATGCCTTTCATGAGCGAGGCAACTTGGCAGCCGCGCTTCGTCTGATCCCCAATGAGATTTTAACCATCGAGCAGCTGGGCCTGCCTGAAATCGTCAATAAGTTCGCCGACTATCCTCGCGGCTTAGTACTTGTAACTGGGCCGACCGGCTCGGGCAAGTCGACTACTTTGGCAGCTCTGGTGCACAAGATTAACATCGAGAAATCAATGCACATTGTCACCATCGAGGATCCGATCGAATTTACCCACAAATCGATTAAGTCAGTCATCGTCCAGCGCGAAGTTCACTATGATACCTATTCATTTAGCGCTGCCCTGCGCTCGGCTCTCCGCGAAGATCCCGATGTCGTGCTAGTCGGCGAGATGCGCGACCTGGAGACTATTGCCAGTGCTATTACCATCGCCGAAACCGGCCACCTGGTGTTCGCGACGCTGCACACCAACAGCGCGGCTCAGAGTATCGACCGTATGATTGATGTCTTTCCGCCGCACCAGCAGCCGCAAATCCGCTCCCAGCTGTCCAATATCCTGATGGCTATCTGTTCCCAGCGGCTAATACCGTCAATTGGCGGCGGCCGGGTAGCGGCCGCGGAGCTGCTGATTGGTACGCCCGCCGTTCGCAATATCATCCGTGAAGGCAAAACCCACCAGCTGGAAGCGGTCATCCAGACCGGCGCTGAGTTTGGCATGCAGTCAATGGACAAGACACTGGTAACGCTGATTCACGAGGGTACAATTACCTATGATGAGGCCCGCAATTTCGCGGTTGATATTGATGAGCTTGATCGGTTAATGCGGACGTAAGCATGCTGAATTATAAGTACGAAGCCCGCAATGCCACCACTGGCGAAAAGGTCAAAGCCCAAGTTCAGGCCGAAAACGAACAGGCGGCCGCTAAGCTAATTCGGGATCAGGGCTTTACGCCGTTGTCGATCGACCTGTACGGCAACAGCAAGGGCTTTAGTATCGGCAAGCGCATCAAAACCAAAGACAAAGTACTGTTTAGCCGTCAGCTGTCGACGCTTATCAATGCCGGCTTGCCGCTGGTACAGAGCTTGCGCAGCGTAGCAGGCCAGACGACCAATAAAGCTCTCAAAGCCGTTATTAATGGAGTCATTAGTGACGTAGAGGCTGGCATAGCCTTTGCTATTGCACTCGAAAAACACCCCAAGGTATTTAATCGAGTGTTCGTCAGCCTGATTGCCGCCGCCGAGGCCTCGGGTACTCTGGATTCTGGTTTGGAGCGCCTGGCCAACCAGCAGGAAAAAGACGCTGAAATCTTAGCCAAGGTGCGTGGTGCCATGATCTATCCATTGATCGTGCTGCTAGTGATGTTGATGGTTATGGGCTTTATGGTAGTCAAGGTACTGCCGCAAGTCCAAAACATCTACGCAGGTATTAAAGGTGTCCAATTACCGCTTGTCACTCGTGTGCTGCTGGCTGTCTCACATTTCCTGACACATTTTTGGTGGATAGCCCTGATTGGTATTGGGCTGGCAAGCTTTTTTGGCTCGCGTTGGGCCAAAACGCTTGGCGGACGCAGTGTAGTTGACCGTATAAAAATGAGCGCCTGGCCGGTCGGACCACTATTTATGAAAATGTATATGGCACGGTTTGCGCGCACAGGCACAACGCTAGTTTCCAGTGGCGTGCCGCTGATCCAGGTGTTGGAGATCACGGCCGACGCCGTCGATAATGTCCACATTGGCAAAGCGCTTACCAAAGCGGTTGAGAAGGTCAAGGGCGGTAAGGCGCTGTCTGACGCCATCGACAAAGATCCGAATTTTTTGGAATTAGTTCCAAACATGCTTCGTATTGGTGAACAGTCCGGAGCCTTAGAGACGATGCTCGCCAAGGTTGCTGATTATTACGAAAAAGAAGTCGACAACGAAGTCAAGACCATTAGTACGATCATTGAGCCGGTCATGATGGTGTTTATGGGTATTATGGCTTTGACTATCGTTGCCGCTATCTTGCTGCCAGTCTATGGACTTGTTAATCAGTCAGGCTTTACCGGTGGTGGCTAAGACCAGGCTTCGGACACCGGCTGCTGGTGACAATCAAAGCGGCTTTACGATCATCGAAACTCTCATTGTACTGGGTATAATAGGATTGATTATCCTGATGATTTTTTTGGCTATTCCTGCCCTGATGCGTGGCGGTCGTAATGATCGTCGCAAGGAAGATGTGTCAGCCATCCTGGAGGCTGTATCGCATTATGAGTTAACCAATTCCGGTAATTTTCCTGACGCAGCGAGCAATTTTACACAGTACACCAAACTGTATTACTACTCCTTGCCGCTGGTGGCCATACCACCGCAGCCGACAACTGGTATTGGCATCGGCACAGGAGGTATCAGCACCGCCAATATCAACCTGGATGCTGTATGGGTTTACAATTACGAAGTTTGCGACGCTGCTAGTCCCGGCTCTGCCACAAACAACGGGGCAGGCTATAACGATGTCGTGGCTCTATATGCTATCGAATCGGCAAGTGGCCCTGCCAAAAAATGCCAGCAGCTATAGGGATGTAGCTGTGGATAAGTTTTCAAAAAAAGATTGCTTTTATGAGATTGACTGGGGTATGCTAGCCTTAAGCAATAACAGTAATTCGCAAAGGGGGCATTTGCAATGCTAAACAATATAAAAAAGAAGACTGAAGAACGAGGCTTCACGATCATCGAGGTTATGATCGTTTTGGCCATTGCTGGATTAATCATCCTGATTGTACTATTGGCCGTACCTGCCTTGCAGCGTAGCGGTCGTAACACTGCCATCAAAAACGATGCTTCAGCAATCGTTGCTGGCATATCAGAGTTTTCGTCTAATAACGATGGCGGTCTGCCGACTACAGGTGGATCAAGCTATGTTGCTGGTTCGGGTACCGTAGTCATCAACAACGCTACCGGTACTGCTTTCCAAAGCAAAATCCAATCAAGTACAACAGTAGCCTTTGGTGCTGCAACCGTAGCGGCTTACACGCCACTTGCTGGCTCGCTGTACATCGATTACGGTGTAAAGTGTCCGAACCCAGCAGTTGCAGGCACAACAGTAACCCCAGTTGTTTCGACTCGATCGAGTGTAGTTATCTACGCCCTTGAGACACCCGGTGCTCTGCAGGCCAAGTGCATTGACTCCTAAGTCATAAGCCTTAGATAGATTAATAGACCCCTCTCGAGGGGTCTATTTTTTTGTGGTACTATGTTGCTAATGATTATTGTTGTGCTGGCAGTTGCTGGCTTGTGCTTGGGGAGTTTTGTGAATGCTTTAGTCTGGCGTTTGCACGAACAAGTCCAAGAGTTTGAACGCAAAACCCCCCGCCAAAAATATCTGCAGCGCCTATCGATTAGCCGGGGTCGGTCAATGTGCCCGCACTGCAAGCATGAACTCGCCGCCAGTGACTTAATCCCCGTGGTGAGCTGGCTGAGCTTGCGGGGCAAATGCCGGTATTGTGCCCAACCAATCTCCATCCAGTACCCCGTGGTCGAAGTACTGACAGCCGTAGCCTTTTTGGCTTCCTACGTCTGGTGGCCCACGGTGCTGTCAGGGCTCGACATAGCTGTTTTTGGTCTCTGGCTGGCCTTGCTGACTGGTCTGATGGCTCTGCTGGTCTACGATCTGCGCTGGTATTTGCTGCCTAACCGTGTTATCTATCCGCTTGCCGCTATCGCGGCCGTACAGGCCGCAGTACGTGCTGCAGCCGCTGAAAGGCCGCTGGTAGCTTTGCTCAATACTGCGCTGGCTGTGATTGTCGGCGGCGGAATATTCTACGTGCTGTTTCAGATATCAAAAGGCAAGTGGATAGGCGGGGGCGACGTCAAGCTGGGCTGGGTGATAGGGCTGGCGCTCGGCACGCCAGGAGGCAGTTTTCTGTTCATTTTCATCGCGTCGCTGCTCGGCAGCCTGGTTAGTATCCCACTGCTCGCCAGCAAGCGGCTCAAACGGGACAGTCTCATTCCGTTCGGGCCATTTTTGATCGCTGCAGCCGTAGTCGTCCAATTGTTTGGTGATCGCATACTCCACTGGTACGGGCACGTTGTGCTTATGCTATACTGAGATCAATATGAAAGGTGGCAATCAACCTCGAGGGTGTGGTTATACTGTTATTGAGGTTTTGATTGTACTGGCAATTTCCGGAGCCATGTTTGCAATAGCAGCCCAATTTATCAATGGCAGGCGCGAAAGGTCGACCTTTACGGCTGGCGTCAGCGAAATGGCCTCGCGGATTCAGGACACCATTGAACAAGTAACCGATGGGCAGTACAGCGATGTATCAATTAACTGCACGTTCGCTGCGGGAGTTACTACGATTGTTGGCGGCGGTGTCGGACAGGGAACTAATCCTGGCTGTGTGTTTTTAGGCAAAGTATTGCATTTCGCGGAGAATAGCAGTGGTGTCGGCACCTGGCCAGCCTCAGAGGATGGCGCGCACTACGAAATTTTCTCGATAGCTGGCGGCCGCCAAAATGCTGGTGTACCAGTTACCGCCTTGACTGGTCCAACTGGGGCAGATCCAACGGTCATTGATGTCCTCACCAAGCAGCAAATCATCTCCCAGTCTCTGCTGATCACCAAAGTAACGGTCAGCGGCGTCGGTGGCACTAATCATTTTGGCATTGGTTTTTTCCAGGGACAGGGTGGACTTGATGTCAACGGCAATTTCAACAACGGCGCGCAGCCGGTCAAACTGTACTATCTCAACGGTGTGTCGGCCAGCGCGATGAGTTCCACAGCAGTTGGACAGGTCAATCTTGGCCCGGGTAGTAATTTGCTTCCAGTCACCGGTAAGGTCGACATCTGTTTGACTGACGGCGAGCAGTATGCCAATCTGGAGATTGGGACAAACAATAATCTTTTGACCGTCAAAACTATACGCTATGGATCGGTGGCATCATGCATATAAATCTAAAAAAACTTGGCAGCCAGGGCGACACCATCGTAGAAGTGCTGGTAGTCCTAGCGGTGCTTGGCTTGGCGCTGAGTATTTCCTACGCTACCGCCAGCCGCAGCCTGAAAAATACTCGCCAGGCGCAAGAAAGCGCCGAAGCAAGCGCATTAGCTCAGTCTCAGATCGAATTACTACGCAGCTTATCAGGACCTGGTAACCCGCAGAATATCTTTCAGCCAGCACCATTTTGTATTAGTACTACAGCTACGGTTGTAGCTCCCTTGCCAGCTCATGGTGGGGCATGTACGCAGGGTACTCAGGCCTACGACATATCGATAGTCTATACATCGCTGTCACCACCTGCCCCGGCTCAAGGTGGCAAATTTGTCGTTACCGTCACTTGGCCTGATGTACTTGGACAGGGCAATGATACCGTAACATCAGTCTATAGGCTGTATAAGCAAACACCATGAAACAACATCACCCAGAAAACCAGCAGTCAGGCTTTACGATCATTGAGCTAATGATCGCGACCAGCATTTTGTCCACGATGCTGGTGATGGTTACAGCGATGATGATTAATCTCGGCAATCTGTTCTACAAAGGCGTCAACCAGGCACGTGTCCAAGACGCCACGCGCAGTACCGCAGAGGAATTAAGCCACAATGTCGAGCTGACCAACGCTCTGCCGCTTTCAACTCCAATCGCTTTGATGAGTTCCTATAGCATTAGCGGATCAACCTTCAAAAGCACCGCATACTGCATTGATACGGTACGCTACTCGTATATCATCGGTGTCCAGATAGGCACTCCCCCAATCAAGCATGTTTTATGGCGTGATACGGTCGTTTCGGGAGCTAGTTGCGTGCCAGCTAATCTAACTGCAGCTACTCCCAGTGCCACTGGGACAGAATTAATTACGCCCAACTCTCGTTTGACCAACTTTAACATAAGCCCGTTGTCACCGTACGCCCTAAGTGTCGGGATCGCTTACGGTGACGATGACCTATTATGCAGTCCTAGTGTTGTTGGTTCGTGTACTACGCCCAATAAAATGGTGCCGCAATCTAATTACGCTCTGCCTGACCTGCACTGCAAAGGCAAGACTGGTGATCAGTTTTGTGCCGTTTCGACCTTAAAAACGACAGTATTACAACGGATCAATTAGGAGTACAATACATCATGAATATGGGCATAAAACAGCAGACAAAAACCATTACTAGCAATCAAGAGGGGTTTGCCTCGATGGTTATTGCGCTTATACTGGTGCTTATTTTGGGGCTCATGACGCTGGGTTTTGCACAGCTGGCCCGCCGCGAGCAGCAAAACACGCTTTCCAAACAGCTGGCTTATCAGGCTAACAACGCCGCTGAAAGCGCTATCAACGACGCCATCATAGATATCAAAGCTGGCACGATCAATGTCGGTAATGCGGGCGGCGGCACGACTTGTATCCATCCGGCAACCGGTCAGACAAGCAACCAGGCCGTCGAGCCGGCGTACGGTGTCAGCTACTCCTGCTTGCTGGTCAATGTCCAGCCGCCAACCCTCATCAAACAGCCGCTGGCCCCGGACAAGGCCTGGACAATTGCCTTTAACACCTCGGCACCGCCAGCAACTTTCAAGATCCAGTGGAAGAGCGTTGCCACGACCAAAGTGCGCAAAGCCAGCAGCTATACCAATCTTGGCTTTGCACCGTCACCCAACTGGGGAGCCTCACCGGCAGTGCTCCAAGTCAGCCTGACGCCATTATCTGTTCTAGCCGGAACGAGCCGTGACGCCATGACCAACAACACCTTTACCGCCTTTCTCTATCCCTCATCTGGAGCCGGCACGACCAGCTACACCAGCAGTGCCAGCAACACCAATGCTCCGGTGGTTAACTCCAACTGCACAGCGGGGGCAAACACTACCTGCAGCGCTACTATTAACATGGGCGTCTTTGGCTCGACCATCGGCCTCACCGGGCCGTACCTCCTGCACATCCTGGACTATTACGACTCCTCTAACATCATTGTCAGCGGTACCGCTATCGCCGGTCTCGGAGCGCTCAAGTTTATCGGCGGCCAGGCTCAAATTGATGTAACCGGCAAGGCTCAAACGGTGCTCAAACGGCTGCAGGCTCGCGTGCCGCTCAATGGTGTTAATGATTTGCCAAGCTATGCCGCCGAAGCTGGCGACCTCTGTAAACGCGCCAAAACTGCGCCGGTCATTCCGCTCAATCCAACAGGCACTGTCTACGACAGCGCGCTCTCCCCGGCGTGTGCGCCTTAGGGCAGAGGACTACTCGGTGTGGCGATGGAATTTTTCATGGACATTTTTGAGGTGCGGATCAGTGACGTGCGTGTAAATCTGGGTGGTGGCAATGTTGCTGTGGCCCAGCATAGCCTGCACAGAGCGCAAATCAGCGCCGTTCATAAGCAGGTCGGTGGCAAATGAATGCCGCAGAGTGTGCGGACTGACCTGTTTGGTGATACCGGCCAGCAGGGCGCAGCGAGCAACTATTCGCTGGACGCTGCGAGCGGTTAAGCGGTGAAAATTCCCAGATACGTCAACTTGTTTGGTACCGGAATAGCGTACGAACAGCGGCCGGGCAGTGTCCTGGCGCTTGCCGAGGTAATGTTCGATCCAAGTGGCTGCCTCGGGACTGATAAAAATCGGCCGGTCTTTTTGGCCCTTGCCGCGCACCATAAACTCCAGCCGCTTTAAATTTATGTGGTCGCGGTCGAGACCCACCAGTTCGCTGACCCGCAGGCCGGAGCTAAACAGCAATTCCAAAATTGCCCGGTCGCGAATGCCCGTAATCGTACCCAGGTCGGGCTGGGCAAAAATTCGCTGGAGTTCTTCCTCGGTCAAAAAGGTTACCTGCCGACGGACGGTGCGCGCCAGTTCGATCTTGTCAGCACTGAGTGCCGGAATATTGCGCTTCGCACAATACTTTAGGAAACTGCGCAGGGCAATCAGGTGATAATTTTGGGTGGCTTTGCCCAATTCGTCAGATGTATTGGTCCCCAGTCGGTTGAGCCATAGCCGCCATTTGCGGATTAATTCGCCGTCAATGTACTTGATCTGAATGTCACCGGCAAAATCGAGCAGCCGGGTCAGGTAGTGGTCGTAGTTTTGGATAGTTTTTTGCGAGCGGTTTTGCTCGATCTCCAAATACTCCAAAAAGTCGGTCTTAGCTTTCGCGAACTGCATACGCTAATTGTACCGCAGCCAGCCAATTCCATAACCATGCGGTGCGGCAGCGGCACGAGCCGCCAGCTGACCCTAGCTTTGACAAACTCAGTAATTTAAGTTATTGTACTATTTTGTAGTATGACGGGACAGATACATGGGCGCGAATCGACAACAACTTGTGGACCAAACGCTGCCAGTACTAGCCGCCGCCCAAACGGGCTATCGGGATTTAGCGCAGTCCGGGCAAGCCCCGTACTGTTTTGTCGCCAGGCGTGAACTTAATGGTGCGGGCCTCGGTTTGATCACCATTGACAGTCCGGACCCGCAGGATGATGCCGACCATGACATGGGCCACCTGGTGAGTTATGATGCGGCTGACGGGACAATTCATAACGAACCGCGGCACCTGACTACCCAGGGTGATGTGCTTGCGGCGCTCGGTGAATTGGCTCGGAGAACTGACTGCGCTGAAGATCTGTGGTGCGGGGTGATCGAAAAGATGGCCAAGGCCGTCGAGGCCAAGCGCTTTGCGACTGACGGCAGCCTGGTGTCAGCATTGGAAACGGGGCCAGCCCGTTTTGTCGCGGCGTGGCTGCGTCGCAGCCAGCTCATTGAAGACCGTGCCGAACAGCGGGAGGCGCACAGCGGGACGTTTGTCGTTAAGAGTAACAAGGTGGGACGGCCGGCGTGGCGGCGGCAGTGGCGCAATCCCTTGACTGATCAAACGGAGATTCATGAAATGCAGTACGACTATGCCTGGCTTCTGGAAGAAGAGCCGGAGATTAGCTATCAATTAGTCCGCCCGCTTACCAATGCCACTGGCCGCGATCTGATTTTGGTTGCCCCCAGCGACGATCATATTGAGCATGCCGACTCCGTTTACCGTGAATTTGACCAAACTATAGAAAAAGTAGCCGCCGGAGAATGCTTCTACGGTGGTTTTCGACTTAATTTTGGCGCCGCAAGCGTGCCGATAGCAGCTAGCCTGCGGTTAAAAAATGATGATGAAGGCGACAGTATCTATCGGATGCGCACCGAAGATATGAGAGGCTTTGATTTGAGCAAAGCGGCACGAAATTCCCATGATCCCCAGCGCTGTTTTTTTGTTGTCGACAGATCCGTGAACAAAGATAGCGGGCTGACAGTCAACATTTGCCGGATGGTCGGTCCGCCCCCTAGCGACACACCGAAGTATTTTTCTGGAAACCAGCGCGATTTTGGATACGTGCAGCAGCAGCTGATGCTGAACGAACAAGTCGAACGGGCCGCCAACCAGCGCAGCGGCATGCTGTTTCGGCGCAAGGCTAGGCCAAGCTGATCTACTCTGTTAAGATGGGGGAGACTAAACAAGGACTTTTATGGAACAAACCCTGATTATTTTTAAACCGGATGCTGTGATGCGCGGCATAGTGGGTGAAATTATTACTCGTTTCGAGCGCGCTGGCTTCAAAATTGTCGCCACCAAGATGCTGAGTCCCGATTATGCCCATTACGAGCAGCATTACGAGGGCATCGGCACGCTCAAGACTCGCAAAGGCCAAGAAATCTTTGAGAGCCAGCTGGCCAGCATGCAAGACGGTCCAGTCATCGCTATGGTCCTTGAGGGAGTTGAAGCCGTTGAAGCTGTCCGCAAGATGGTCGGTGACACCCAGCCCAAGAGTGCTTTGCCCGGTACCATCAGGGGCGACTACGCCCATGTCAGCTACGGCCAGGCCAGCAGTACTGGCCGCGGCGTTGCCAATATCATCCACGCTTCAGCCGACCCCGTCGAGGCCAAGGCTGAAATAGCCCACTGGTTTGCCAAGGGTGAGATCTATGATTACACTGCCGTCCACGAACAGTTCACCCAGCCCAAACCCAAGAAGTCCAAATAAACCCTCTGCTTTTCTAGTACAATGGAGCAGGTATCCGTCCCTGTAGTTCAATGGATAGAATAACTCCGTCCTAAGGAGCAGATAGAGGTTCGACTCCTCTCGGGGATACCACACCCACCAATACCTGTTAAAATAATGCGTATGGCTGAAGCCAAACAAAAACCGGCTAAATATTTCGAAGACCAGTTCGACGAC
>CAZXIT010000028.1:0-12191 GCA_964640775.1 uncultured Candidatus Saccharibacteria bacterium | reverse complement strand
ATCTAGCTGTACTACTGGGACAGTTATTTTATGGTGCAGGGCATGCTGGACGCCGAGCACGAGGAACTAGTCAAGGGCATCTTGGAAAACCTGATGGCGCTGTTTAAGCGGTTTAAAGTCATCCCCAATGCTTCACGCACCTATCTGACGGGTCGTTCGCAGCCGCCGTTCCTGACGACCTTTATATTTGATATTTACCAAGCCTACAATCCGGGCGAAGCCTGGCTCAAGCAGGCCATGAAACTGGCGGAGCAGGAATACCAAACTGTCTGGATGGGCATCAAAAAGCCCAATGAACGGCAGGTCTACAATGGCCTCAGCCGCTACTACGATATCAATTATCTGCATGACTTGGCCGAGGCCGAGAGCGGCTGGGATATGACGCCGCGCTTTGAGCGCAAGGCACTCAATTTCCTGCCGGTTGACCTTAATGCCCTTTTGTATAAATACGAGACTGATTTTGCCCGGGTAGCCAAAATTTTCGATGATAAGCGGGCTGAAGCTCGCTGGGATGATGCCGCGGCCCAGCGCAAGGTCGTTATGAACAAGCTGATGTGGGATCGCATCCGCGGCTTGTACTACGATTTTAACTACGTCAAAGAGAAGCGCACCAATACTAGCAGCCTGGCCGGCTACTTCCCGATGTGGGCGGGGATGGTCGACGACAAGCAGGCGGCCGCCATGGTTCGGGCGCTCAGGCGTTTTGAGCACAAAGGCGGCCTGGCGACCACTGACGCCCTGCCGCTCGGGCAGTTTGTCATCGGCAGCATGCCGACCCAGTGGGCCTACCCCAACGGCTGGGCGCCGCTGCAGTTCATCGTCATCAAGGGCTTGGAGCGCTACGGCTACCACGCTGACGCCCGGCGGATCGCTATGAAGTGGCTAAAGGCTAACTTGCAGTGGTACAACGAGCATCATGTCTTTCTCGAGAAATACAACGTCGTCTCGCCCGAAAAGCCGCCGCTCAAAGGCCTCTATCCCTCTCAGACCGGCTTCGGCTGGACCAATGCCGTCTTTGAGCGCTTCTGCCAAGACTACGTCGACCGCCCCCTCTAAAGTTTTACAGCAGCAAACCTTTTGTCGCATTGCCGCACGGGTTTTTTGACTATGTAGTATTAGTAAGTATACTTACTAATACTACATCATATGAAGAACCCTTACGTGCCACAGGCTAGTCCAACCTTTGTATTTTGGAAGGCAAACAATACACATCAGCAGGAATTAAGAGCTGCCCTGTCTAAGCTGGGATTAACGTACACAGAGTATGCATTGCTGGCGGTTTTAGTCTATGACTCGCAGTGGCGAATTTGGAATCAGATAAGACTGGCTCAGGCTGCTGGTTTGGATAAAATGGTGGTTTCTCAAACAGCCGCCGCTCTGCACGGCAAGCAGCTGATTGTTCGCTGGCCCAGCGCGACTGATAAGCGTGAGATGATACTAAGCGTCTCCGGCAAGGGTCGCTTGGCAGCCCAAAAAGCTATGAAAATTATTAAAGCGGCCGATAAGCGCTTGGCCGCCGAGTTTCATTTGTCCCAGTGACCAGGTAAACTGGTAGGATATGAGCAAGTATTTTCTGACAACGTCTATTCCTTATGTCAACGGCGAGCCGCATATTGGTTTCGCGCTGGAGCTGCTGTACGGCGATGTGCTAGCCAGGCGGGCCCGCCAGCAGGGGCAGGACGTGATTTTTTGTACCGGCACCGATGAGCATGGCGGCAAAATTGCCGAAAAAGCCGCCGAAATGGGCTTGAAGCCCAAAGAATTTACTGATCAAATCAGCCAGCGCTTCCAGGACCTCGGCGAGCTGCTCAATATCAGCAACGACCGCTTTATTCGGACGACCGACGAAAGCCACGAACAGCGAGCCAAATTGATTTGGAAAGCCCTCGAAAAAGATATTTATAAAAGTAAGTACACCGGTTGGTACTGTACCGGCGACGAGGCCTTTTTCACCGAGACTGAAGTTAAGGCTAACAACGGCATCTGCCCCAACCACGACCGGCCGTACGAAAAAATCGAAGAGGAAAATTACTTCTTCCGGCTTAGCAAGTACGGCGATAAGATCAGGGCTGCGATCGAAGACCAGAGCTTTCAGATTATACCGGTTGCCAAACGCAATGAAATTCTCAGCCTGATCAAAGGCGGCTTGGAAGACATCAGTGTCAGCCGCCCCAAAGACAAAATTTCGTGGGGTATCCCAGTGCCGGGCGACGCCCATCAGGTCATGTATGTCTGGTTTGAAGCGCTGATGAATTACATCACCGTGCTGGGCTACCCGGAGCATGAGGATTTTAAAAACTTCTGGCCGGCCCAGGTACAGATCATCGGCAAGGATATCCTGCGTTTTCACGCGGCTATCTGGCCAGCCATGCTGATGGGGCTGGGCGTTGACTTGCCCGAGCGGCTCTACGTGCATAGCTTTATCACCGTCGAAGGCCAAAAAATGAGCAAAAGCCTGGGCAATGTCCTCCATCCCCGGGAAGTCGTCGATAAGTACGGGGTTGACGCTTTTCGCTACTATTTCCTGCGCCATGTGCCGAGCTACGAAGACGGCGACTTTAGCTGGGACCGCATGGAAGCGGCCTACAACAACGAACTGGCCAACGAACTGGGCAATGCCGTGCAGCGGACTGCCAGCATGATCGGCCAGTACCTAGACGGCGTAGTGGGTGAGATCAAACCAGCCGAACATGACACCGCACAATACGAGCAGGCGCTCGACGACTGCCATTTTGACCGGGCGCTGGATGAAGTGTGGGAGCAAGTCCGCGGCCTCAACCAGTACATCGACCAGGAAAAACCCTGGATGATAGCCAAAGACGGCGACGGTGAACATCTGCGCGAAGTGCTAGCCTACCAGGCCAGCTCGCTGCTGTCGATAGCCCGGCTGCTGGAACCCTTTATGCCTGACACTGCCGCCCGGATCCAAGCTGTCTTCAGCGGCAAGAGCGTCAAGCCGATCAAAGCCACGCTATTTCCCAAGCACGAAACCGCCGTCGAAAAATAACAGAGGTGCTTATGCTTGCTTCGCCTCATCCTCCGGGCGTATAATCCCCGGCAAAGGAGAAAGTAATGATTACAGCTCATGGAACTGAAGACTATGCCGCCAGGCTGGTAGAAGCCCAAACTCTGGATGACCTCAATGCTAATATGCTGTGGTCGATCGCTAGGAATATCCGCGCTAGGGTACGTGCCGAGCAGGGCATTGTTCGAGCCGCTTTTAAGGGCACTGTTAAGTCGCCAGTAGTTGCCTACGTGTCCAAAGCTCCAGACACTGATGACTCAAACGAAATTATGCATGCAGCCGTTACGGCTCGCCGGCTTAGGGCGCCGACACTGCTCATGCACAGCGCTCATGTATTTCCCTCTCCAACCACAGAGGCGTCGCTGAGTGTCACCAGACTCTTTGGGGAAGTGCACTATGATGGTGTTCCGGCCACCGCAATGCCTGTTGACGAACGAGTCACTTTGGCTGCTGAGGCGGCCGCTCCACTGCAAGACATAGCGATTCGACTCGGAGTGGAGCGCCAGCCGGAATAACCCGCGGCTTTCCACTGATCCAAGCTATAATTAGTAGCATGGAGCTTGCAGATACCCATTGTCATATTCAGTCGATTGGGCTTGCCAAAGGCGAGCGCACTACGCGGGAGCTATGGGCTAAAATGCCGGAATTGACAGGTGACCGAGTAGTAGCCGATGCAGCTGAACACGGCGTAACTCGGCTGCTGTGTGTTGGCTGCGACTTGGAAGACAGCCGGCTGGCGATTGAGTTTGTCCGGCAGCGAGAAGGCTGCTGGGCCAGCATCGGCATCCATCCGCATGAAGCGCAGCATTTCGCTGGCAATGAAGCGCAGCTCGAAGCGTTTGCCGCCTTGGCGAAAGCAGACAAGGTCGTGGCTATCGGCGAATGCGGCTTTGATTTTTATTATGATCACTCGCCCAAAGCTGCCCAGGTCGAGGTGCTTAGGTTTCAGCTGGAGCTGGCGCTGGCGCACAATTTGCCGCTGATTTTCCATGTGCGCGAGGCATTTGATGACTTTTGGCCGATATTTGACGAATACCAGGGCCTGCGCGGTGTGCTGCACAGCTTTACTGATTCAGCAGACAATGTGGCAAAAGGCCTGGAGCGAGGGCTGTACATCGGTGTCAATGGCATTGCTACCTTTGCCAAGAACCCGGCACAGCTGGCAGTCTACAAAGGTATCCCCATAGAAAATTTACTGCTGGAAACCGATGCGCCGTTCTTGACACCAACCCCATATCGTGGTACTATAAATGAGCCTAAACGACTTGGCGCTGTTGCTGATTTTTTATCAGAACTGCGCGGTGAGGGGCGGGAGGAACTGGCTGCGGCCACCACCGATAACGCCCGCAAGCTGTTTGGCATATAAAGGCCCCATTATGCATGATAAAACCCCTCAATCACCAGAAAATTTCACTAGCCGGGTACTTACCCGGCGCTGGACCACGATGTATAATGCCTCAAATACCATCAGGGCCAAACTAGCCTATTCTGTCCAAGAAGTCCCGACTGCCACGCCAGCCCTAAGCGAAGAATCCTGGAACGCAGCGGCTACCCGCCCGGATGCTGTCGTCGAATATTCGGCCCAGCCGCCAGTTATTGATACTTACATACTCAGTCAAAGGATCGCGGCCGTCGCGACCGGCAGCGAGGCTCAGGAAGCCTGGGATGCCCAGGACCGCCTCAATGCGGCGCGCGACGAAGTAGCTGCCGCCCACCAGGCTCATCCGCAAGATTACACCGGGGGTGAGTCATGAACATTCCGCTATTGCCCCTAGGCAGCAAAGAAGAGCGTGAAGCCCGCTTAGAGCAGTCACTGATCCGCCGTGAGGCTGAAATCGGCGGGCGGCTGTTCGGGCCAGTGCCCAGGGGCCACAAGCGCCAGTTTTTTTGCCTCGATGAATATACCTGGATTTGGTACGAGGAGTGGAAAGACCAGCACCAGCGCCGGGCAGTGACGACCCACTACAGTGTGCGGCCGGACGGTGTCATTAAATCCCAAGACGGGCAAACTGGCCAGCAGCTCACCAAAACCGAAGCTCGCAACCTCTATCAGGCGGTTGGCTTGTACCAGCAGCAAGTTGGCGCCGAGTACCAGCGCTTGCTGCAGGCTGCATGAAACACCGTCCAGTCATATATTTGGACCACGCCGCTGCTACGCCAATGGACAGCCGAGTGCTGGCAGCCATGCAGCCCTATCTCACTGACGTATTTTATAACCCATCGGCAGCCTATGCACCGGCACTGACTGTCCGCAGGGCTCTGGAAACGGCTCGAGCCGGCGTGGCGTATTGGCTTGGCAGCCGCCCGAGCGAGATTATATTTACAGCGGGCGGCACAGAGGCCAATAACCTGGCAATTCATGGCGTAATGCGCCAGTTCCCCGAGGGCAATGCCGTAGTAAGTGCAGTCGAGCACGAGTCGGTACTGGCTCCGGCACGGCGTTATGCCTGCCGCGAAGCGGCAGTTCAGGCTGACGGCCGCCTGGATCTCGATGATTTGCGGGCTGCGATTGATGAAAAAACAGTATTAGTCAGCATCATGTACGCCAATAACGAAGTCGGCACCATCCAGCCAATCCGCCAGGCAGCAGCCATGGTAGCCGAACTGCGCGAGGCACGGCGGCTGCAGGGCAATAAGCTGCCGCTGTACTTCCACACCGACGCCTGCCAGGCAGCCAATTATCTGGATCTCCATGCCGCACGGCTCGGTGTGGACCTGCTAACCATCAATGGCGGCAAGCTATACGGCCCCAAACAGTCGGGCGTGCTGTATGTCAAGGCTGGTACACAACTGTTGCCGCTAGTTGATGGCGGCGGCCAGGAACGCGGCCTGCGCTCCGGCACCGAAAATGTCGCTGCCAGTATCGGGGTGGCCACGGCGCTTGATTTGGTGCAATCTGAACGCCGCGATGAATCAGCCAGGATACATATACTCCAGCAGGAGTTTTTATCATTGATTGCCGAAAAACTGCCGCAAGCGACAGTCAACGGCTCGCTGCAGCAGCGTCTGCCGAACAATATTCATCTGACGATTCCCGGTCAGGACAATGAGCGCTTGCTTATCCAGCTTGACGAAGCCGGTATCCTGGCCGCTGCCGGCTCGGCCTGCAGTGCCGATAGCGGAGAAGCGTCATACGTCCTGACAGCTATGGGCCGCAGCGAGGCTGAAGCCCGCTCCAGTCTCCGTTTTACCCTTGGCCGATCGACCACCAGTGATACTGTCGCACACGTTGTCCGGGTCCTAGAAAGCCTGGTCTAAAACTCGCAATCTCCAGCACCCTAAAAGCGAAAGCGGTATACTGGAACTGTTATGCCCAAACAGACACGGACAATAGTACTATTTCGGGGGCTGCTAGCAGCGATGGTATTCAGTATCTTAGCTTCTGGCGGAATAGCTCTGGCAGCCGGCAAAACGGCCCCCGGCAAAACCGCTCAAAAGGAAACCCCGACGAACTTGTCAGCCGCGGTACCGCAGAACTATAGTGCCGACCCAAGCGTCCAGCCGGGCATGATCGTTCGGCTTGCGGCTAAGGACCCGACGGTGGTGGAGCCGCTAAAATCAGCCGATTTTAAAAGCATGCTGGGGATTGTTATCCCCAATAAGAACACCCCCATAGTTTTAACCCCCGAAAAAGCCACCAAGCAGCAGGTGCTGGTTGCGACCTCCGGCCACTACGCAGTCCTGGTTACTAATCAAAATGGCTCCATCAAGACCGGCGACTATATAACCATTTCTGCCTTATCCGGAGTTGGCATGAAGGCAAGCGAACATGATGAGCAGGTGATCGGCCGAGCGGCCGGCAGCTTTAGCGGTACGGCCAATGTCATCGGTTCGATTAAGCTGAAAGACTCGATTGGCCATGATATAGCGGTGTCCGTCGGCCGAATCCCGATTGATATGAGTATTTCTCACAACCCCCTGTTTATTAAATCCGCTGATTATGTACCCGGTTTCCTGGCCAACGCTGCCAGTGCCATTGCCAATAAGCCGGTTAGCGTCGCCCGAATTTACCTGTCGATGGCCATCCTGTTTGTCATCTCGGTGCTGACCGGCAACATGCTGTACAGCGGCATCCGCAGCGGCATGATTGCTGTCGGCCGCAACCCCTTGTCAAAGAAGTCGATTATTAAGAGTTTGATCCAAACGGTGATCGCTGGGCTAATTGTTTTTGTTGCAGGAATTTTTGCGGTATACTTACTCCTGAAGCTCTAGCGTTAACAAGATGATGATTCGTATGGTGGGCAAATAAACAAATGACAATCTGGTGGCTGATACTGATTTTGGCGGGTATAGGCAGTCTCGGCACGGCTTTTATTTGGCTGGCTGTACGGGTAGGCGGACGCGGCGGCAAAAAAGGCCCGAATGGTATTGATTCTATCGAAGAGGCAGCCGAGCGTGATGTCGAACATGTCTTTAACGAAGATTTCCGGGAAGAATTGCGCAACCGCGGCCGGCTGCATTTTGAAAAGATTATCGGTGAAAATGCTATGTTCCTGCAGCAGGACCTGCGGCTGACAACCTCCCAGCTGAATGAGTACATGAAAACGGAGATCACTTCCAAGCTCAAGGAAGAGTTCGCCAAGTACGAGCAGTCGATCATGGATGCCAAACAGCTGGCCATCGAGTCAATCCAGAAAACCAATGTGGCTATCGATGAGCAGCGCCAATTAATCAGCCAGCAAGTGGAGCAGGAAATTATTGCCGAAAAAGCCCAAACCTTGCAGCATTTTGAGACTAATATGGCCGATATCGTCAACCACTACGTGCTGGCCGCCATCGGCAACCAGATTGACCTGAATGATCAGCTGGAGTACATCTTGGGTGATCTGGAAACTAACAAAAAAGCTATTCTCGAGGATATCAACAGTGGCGCCTAAAGCTCACGCAGCTGTCCGAACTATGACCGGCCTGCCAAACCAGGTAGCCAGTCCGGTTGATGTCGGCCGGCTGATTCGCGAATTGGAAAGTATCGATAACGCTTTGCTGCAGCTGGGGATGCGCGCCGGCGGCACCGAAGTCGGTATGCCGCGTATCAGCCATCTGATGGAACAGACCATCCAGCTCAATAAGCTGACGCTTTTGCAGGCTGAGGAGCGCGATGCGCTGAAACAGTTCCTGGAGGCTGTCAAAAAAGAATCGCCAATCATGCACATCAGTTTCAGCGCCGATCCGGCACCGGCCTTTATCGAAAAACTGATTGTCTGGCTGCGGCGCGAAATCCACCCCGTGCTGCTTATGACTATTGGTTTGCAGCCCAACATCGGTGCCGGCTGCATTATCCGCACCACCAATAAATATTTTGACCTGTCACTGCGTCAAGATTTCCAAAAGAAACGCCAGTTGCTGCAGGAGCAATTGAAACCACCAGCCGCAGCGGTGGCGGCCGCGCCAGTTGAACCAGTCGGGATAGCCGCATGAGTACCGGCAACAAGCATTTTGACCGCTTAGTAGAAGGCGGCAAGCCGGTCGGCGTAGTGATCGCTGTCGAAAAATTCCTTGTCAAAGTTCGCGGCCTGCAGCCCTGCGCGGTGCATGCCCTGGTAATGTTTGATGACGGCACCAAGGGCTTTGTGCACCAGGTACAAGCCGACCACGTGGTCATCCTGCACCTTGGAACGGAGAGTGTCAATATCGGTATGATGGCGGTGCTCCAGCACCAAGAACTAGTCAGCAAAGTCGGCAAGGATTTTATCGGACGGGTTGTCTCGGTGACGGGAGAGCCGCTTGACGGCAAAGGCCCGATCGCCGCCGACGGTGTCTGGCCGGTGTTTAACACCGCGCCTTCGCTCTATCAGCGCCGGCTTGTCGAAGACCAGCTGGAAAGCGGCGTCTCGGCAATTGACGCTTTGTTTCCAATGGTACGAGGCCAGCGTATGGCACTGCTCGGTGACAGCAAATCCGGCAAAAGTACGCTAGTGACCCAGCTGACGATTAACCAAAAGAATACCGATCAAATCGTGGTCTACTGCCTGATCGCTAAACGCCGCAGCGATATCGACACGCTGCTGACCCGCCTCCAGGAAAATGGTGGTATCGAGAAAGCTATCGTTGTGGTCTCGACGATGTTTGAATCGCTGATTATGAGCTATATCGCGCCCTATGTGGCCTGCTCGATGGCCGAATACCTGTGGCAAAAGTGCGAGCAGGATACCATTATTATCTACGATGATTTGACGAGCCATGCCCACGCCTACCGTGAAGTGGCCCTCATGACTGGCGTGAGCCCCGGCCGTGACTCCTATCCTGGTGATATGTTTTACGCCCATTCGAGTTTGCTTGAGCGGGCTGGCCGGCTGGATAGTACCGGCAAATGTTTGACTTGCATCCCCGTGGTTCATGCCGCCAATGGCGATATTACCGCTTATCTGCCAACCAACATCATGTCAATTACGGATGGCCAGTGGATCCTCGATATGGAAACCTTCCGTTCCGGTGTCCGTCCGGCAGTCAGCATGGGCCTTAGCGTAACCCGGGCCGGCGGAGTTGGTCACAACAAGCGTCAAAAGGCGCTGGCGGCCAAGACATTGAAAACACTGGCTGATTATCGCCAGGCGGAAGAGTTCTCACACTTTGGTTCGGAACTGGCTGTAGAAGCTAAGCGAGCGCTCGCTACCGGCAAGCGTATTTTTGAAATTCTGACACAGAGCCCCTCTGACACGTTTTCACTGATGGCCCAGCAGCTGATGTTTGATCTGGTACTTAATCTCCCGGACGGCGAGGAATTAAACCTGGACGCCTTGAAACTGAATTCCAATGAGTTTGCCAAACAGGTGACCAGCGATGAAGCCTATGACGGGGTTCGCGACGAGCTCAAAGCCAAATGCCTGGTAGTACTCAAAGGCGGCCCGCCTAAGTCTGACAAAGACAAGCCTGCCGAAGACGGAGCGGCTCCTGCGGCAGATGCCGGCCCTTCGGACGTCCATGAAGCCCCCAAAGACAAAGATGACGATGACAAGTCAGATAGCAAGAAGGAAGATAAAGACGATAAAAAAGCTGACAAGAAAGCCAAAGAGCCGGAAGAGGCTAAGAAATGAAACACCCCAACGACATAGCCCGCGAAGAAATGTCGATGGCCACCCTGGTGGAGCTGACCAGTGTCTTTGAGGGTATCGCCAGCATGCGTATCGCCCAGATCAAAAACCAGGTGCTGCAGTCCACTAAGTTTTTTGACGAGTTATGGCATATATATTCTCAGCTGCGGGTCGACAGCCTATTTAGTTTTGGCCGGGATAAGTCCAATGAGAATATTATCGAAAAGGATCTCTACATTATTATCACTGCCGAAGGCGGCTTTAGCGGCGACATTGACCAAAAATTAATCCAGTTAATGCTTAGTACGTTTGACAAGGATAAAAACGATATCCTGGTCATCGGCCACCATGGCGCCATGCAGCTGGCCCAGCGCGGAGTGCCATACAAAAAATACTTTAAACTGCCCAACAAAGATGCCAATATCAATGTCATGCCGATCATTCGGGAAGTCCAGCAGTATCGCTCGACTAAAATTTACTACCAGGAGTACATATCACTGATGACTCAGGACGTGAAACGCATTGAGCTGTCCAGCGCTGTCAAAGAACGGGGCAATAGCAGTGAAAAAGCCGAGGATGTCATCAGCGAAGAAACCTATATTTTTGAGCCCAGTACCTACGCCGTAGCCGCTCACTTGGAACGAACGATGATGCAGATTGCTATCAGCCAGGTTATTTTGGAATCCAAGCTGGCCCAGTACGCTTCACGCTTCCGGGCGATGAGCGCCTCGCACCAGCGGGCTGATGAGACCAAGGGTGAACTGCACATGGAATACAACCGGGCCCGCCGCGGCGTCAAAGATGAACGCCTCAAAGAGATCATTAACGGGATTAAAAAAGCTAAAACCGGAGCGGGAGTCTAAATTATGCCAGGTGTCATTATCATGGTTAAAGATCTCGTCGTCCGTGCCCAGTTTGATGAGGACTCGCCAGCCCTCAATGAGCTGGTGGTGGTGGAGAACGGGTTCGGTACCCAGCTGCTGGTTGACCACCTCGAACCAGGCGGCGTGGCTTTTTGCCTCAATGTCCGCAGCGACCTGAGAATTACCAAAGGTATGCCCGTAGAGCGTACTCACAAGGGCATCGAAATCCCGATTGGCGAGAAGACCATCGGCCGTATCTTGAGTGCCCTAGGCGATCCGCTGGACGGTCTGGAGCCGATTAATGCCGAGGGGACCGTCTACAAAGATATTCTCAAGCTGCCGCCGCGCACCACTGATTTCTCGGTAACCAAGCCGGAAATTCTAGAGACCGGTATCAAAGTCATGGACTTCTTTACGCCGTTTGTCAAAGGCCGCAAAATTGGGATTATCGGCGGTGCCGGTGTCGGCAAGACGGTGCTGACCATGGAGATGATTAACAATATTGCCCGCAGCGGCAGCGGTCTGTCGTTTTTCGCCGGTATCGGCGAGCGTATTCGGGAAGGCCACGAATTGTTTGTGACGCTCAAAGAAAACGACCTGCTCAAAAACACCTGTATGTTCTTTGCGCAGATGAATGAAAATCCGGTGCAGCGTGCCCTCGTCGGCATTTCGGCCACCGCCTCAGCCGAATATTTCAGGGATGAGCAGCATAAGGATATTCTGTTTTTCGCAGATAATATGTTCCGTTATATCCAGGCCCGCAATGAGCTGTCGACCATCCTGGATCAGGTGCCCAACGAAGGCGGCTATGAGCCGACAATTTTCTCGGACGTCAAGCTGTTGCAGGACCGGTTGAGCTCCAATGAAAATGGCTCCATCACTTCAGTGCAGACCATCTATGTGCCGGCTGATGATATCAGCGACCCGGCGGTACAGTTTATCCAGCACGAAATGGATTCCATCATCGTGCTGTCCCGTAAAGTCGCCGAGCAGGGTATTCGCCCGGCCGTCGATCTTAATCTGACAACCTCATCACTGCTAACCCCTGAAGTTGTCGGTGAACGCCACTATCTGCTCAGTGTCCAGGTCCAAGCTTTGCTGCAGAAGTATGACTCGCTTAAAGGCATTATCGCCATCATCGGTGAAAACGAACTCAGCCCGGCTGATCGCTCGGATTATGCCAAGGCTAAAAAACTGATTGCCAACTTTACTCAGAATATGAACGTTATGACCAAGCATACCGGCGTGCCCGGCGACTTCTTTAGCCGCGAG
>CAZXIT010000027.1:0-12219 GCA_964640775.1 uncultured Candidatus Saccharibacteria bacterium | reverse complement strand
TCGATGATATCTGGGTCAATGACGACGGGGAATTGATCGTCGTTGACTATAAGGCCACATCCAAGGCCAGCGGCGTCGGCATCGACTCCGACTGGCAGATCAGCTACAAGCGCCAGCTGGAAGTCTACCAATGGCTGTTGCGCCAAAATGGCTTCGCCGTTAGCGATACCGGCTACTTTGTCTACACCAATGCTCGGATTGACGTCGCCGGTTTCGCGGATAAGCTGGAATTCCAAACCAAAGTCATCCCATACACCGGCAGTGACACCTGGATCGAACCCACCCTGATCGACATGAAAGCCTGCCTAGAAGCCCCCGAAATGCCACCCATCGGCACCGCCGCCATGGGCGGCCCCTGCGACTTCTGCTCCTACGCCCGCGCCCGCACTGAGCTCACCCTCAAACATATTGAGAAAAAGTAGACACACTACCTTGACACTTCGACAGCCTTATGCTAGGATATTACTAAGGTTAATAAACAAAAACAAAAAAGTAGAAAAAATAATGAATCACGCAACAGTACAACCCCATCCCGTTGAAGCCAGCGGCCTAGCTCCTGAGCAGCAAGAAACAGCAATCGAATTAATAGGCGATATCCAAAAAGCTCATCACACTTTACGGGATCAGGAGTTTCACCGTGATGACTATCGTAGATATCGAGAGGCAGAACGCATGAGAGGCAATCACCCACTTCCAATAGATGTTGCAGGTAATTTAGGGCTTGACCAACTGACAGTCAGTACAATAAACGTTGTTAGTCATGCGGTAAAGCAGCATGGTTTGAATAAAGCTCAAAGGGCTGCTAGTAAGCACTACCGTAAGAACGAAGGCGTTTATCAGGAGCAAGCCCTTAAAGATGCTACTGAAGATGGTAAAGAAGTTAAGGGCTGGACGCAAGAATAGTCTCTAGGCGATCAGGCGCTAATACAGATTCCAGGTTTTTGGGTATAATGAGCGCATGTTAGATATTCAGTTTATCCGGGAGAATGCCGAGCTGGTGGCCGAGAAGTCCAAGCAAAAGGGCTACGCAGTTGATATTCAGCAGCTACTGGGGTTTGATACTGAGCGACGGAAATTATTGGGGCAGGTTGAGGATCTTCGGCGGCAACGTAATGAGCAGAGTGGGGCGACTAAAGGGCAGAAACCTTCTGATGAGGAGATGGCCGCTGGCAGGGAGCTCAAAGAAAAGCTCGGTAATTTGGAGGCGAAGCTTAGTGTTGTCGAGAAGCAACTCGACGACTTATTAAAGGCCGTGCCCAACATGCCCGACGATGACGTTCCTGTGGGCGATAAAGAAGAGGATAACCAGGTGGTCAAGACCGTTGGCGAAGTGCCAAAGTTTGATTTCACACCGAAGCATGATTACGAACTGGGAGAAAGCAAAGACCTGATCGACAAGGAGCGGGCCGCCAAGATCGCCGGCAGCCGTTTTGCCTATCTCAAGGGCGATTTGGTACGGCTGCAGTTCGCTATCATTCAGTTTGTGATGGAGACCCTGGGCGATGAAAAAATCTTGCAGAAATTAATTGATGAAAATGACTTAAAAATTAGTGCAAAGCCCTTCACACCGATCCTACCGCCTGCCGTGCTGCGCACCGAACCGTACGCCGCCAGCGCCCGGCTCAACGAGGAGGAAGTGACCTACAAACTGGCTCAAGACGACCTCTGGCTCAACGCCAGCGCCGAGCACACGCTGTGCACCATGTACTGGAATGAAATCCTGTCCGAGGAACAGCTGCCGATTCGCTATATCGGCTACTCGACCTCTTTCCGGCGCGAGGCTGGCACCTACGGCAAGGACATGGAGGGGATTTTCCGGATGCACCAGTTCGACAAGCTGGAGATGGAGGTCTTTAGCACGGCCGAAACCGGCCGCGACGAGCACCGGCTGATGGTGGCGATTCAAGAATACCTCGTCCAGCAGCTCGGCCTGCCGTACCAGGTGCTCCAAAAATCGACCTTTGATATCGGCAAGCCTAACGCCCGCGGTGTCGACATCGAATGCTGGTTTCCGGGCCAGGCCAAATACCGCGAGACGCACACTGCTGATTACATGACTGATTACCAGGCTCGCGATCTCAAAATCCGCGTTCGCCGGGAGAGCGGGCAAACCGAGTTGGTCCACACCAACGACGCCACCGCCTTTGCTCTCGGCCGTATCCTCAAAGCCATCATCGAAAATTATCAAACCGTCGACGGCCAGATCACCGTGCCCGATGTCCTGCGCCCTTATCTGGGCGGCAAAGCAGAATTTTAAACCCCCTGTCGTCATGTCCATGTTGCGGCAGAGGCGTATAATAGTAGGTGCGAGACAAGTACAAACTGCACATTGAAAACACCAAACAGAGGAGGGCATATGCTAAAAAAATTCGAAATCCAGGGGGTACATGCCACAGTCGATGACAAGCTGCGGGCCTATGTGACTAAAAAAATTGGCGGCTTGGACCGCTATATTTCCCGCCACAGCCGTGAAAGTGCCCATGCCGAAGTCCATCTCAAAGAGCTTAAAACCAAGGGCAGTGACCGGGCGCGCTGCGAGGTCACCCTCTATCTGCCGCACCAAACTATTATCGTCAAAGAGAGCGCCCTCAATATGTACGCCAGTGTCGATATCGTGGAGCTTAAACTCAAGCAGCAATTGCAGAAATATAAAGACCTGCATGGCAATGGCAAGACTCATCGCCACCTCATGGCTCGCTTTCGACGGCGCCGGCCGGCCGCCAGCAGTCCGGATGCGATCGTTAACCCGGAATCCTAGCCTCTCCAGCATTATTGCCCGTAAAATGATGGTCGCTTTTCTCTCTGAAAATCGTTATAATACCTGACATACTTTTGCTGACGTTAATCGAGGGAGATACCGTACCAGGCCTATGAATATTGTATTTAAGAAAATTTTGGGTGATCCGCAGGCCAGGACGGTCAAGCGGCTCCGCAAGCGCGTCAAACTAGTCAATGCTCTCAGTGACAAATATAAAAAAATGACTGACAAAGAGCTCAAAGCCCAGACGGACGTACTAAAAAAGCGGCTTCAAAAAGAGTCTTTGGACGCCATACTGCCTGATGCATTCGCCGTGGTACGCGAAGCGGCAACTCGGGCGCTTGGCCAGCGGCATTTCGATGTCCAGCTGATTGGCGGCATGGTGCTGCATGAGGGCAATGTGGCCGAGATGAAAACCGGTGAAGGCAAAACCCTGGTGGCTACCGCGCCGGTGTATCTCAATGCCCTGACCGAAAAGGGCGTCCACGTCGTGACGGTCAACGATTACCTGGCGCAGCGCGATGCCGGCTGGATGGCCCAGGTCTATGATTTTTTGGGTATGTCAACCGGTGTTATACTTGGTGACCACAGCTTTGTCTACGATCGGGATTTTACCAACACTGATCACGAGGATGAGCGGTTTCGGCATCTCAAGCCAGCCAGCCGGCGGGAGGCCTATGCTGCCGATATCACCTATGGTACCAACAACGAGTACGGTTTTGACTACCTGCGCGACAATATGGTTCGCGAGGAAGACCAGCTGCGCCAGCGCGATTTGCACTTCGCTATTGTTGACGAAGTGGACTCCATCCTGGTCGATGAAGCCCGGACACCGCTGATTATCAGCGCGCCGAGTGTCACCAGCGGCACGGCCTATGCCCAATTCTCTAAAGTCGTCCGCCAGCTGCAAAAGGAAAAACACTTCGAAACCGATGAGAAGCGCAAGACGGTCATTCTCAACGATGCCGGCGTCGAGAAAGTCGAAAGAATCCTTGGTATCGACAACCTCTACGGTTCGGAAAATATCAGGACAATTTATCACCTGCAGCAAGCCCTCCGGGCGCATGCTCTGTTTACCCGTGATAAAGACTATGTAGTAACCCAGGACGGGGAAGTCGTGATTGTCGATGAGTTTACCGGCCGCCTGCTGGCTGGACGGCGCTACAACGAAGGTCTGCACCAGGCTATCGAGGCTAAAGAAGGTGTCGAAGTCCAGCAGGAGTCGATGACTCTGGCGACGATTTCCTTCCAAAACTATTTCCGGCTGTACGAAAAACTGGGCGGTATGACCGGTACGGCACTCACCGAGGCCGAAGAGTTCCATCAGATCTACAAATTGGATGTCGTGGAAATTCCGTCCAACCGGGTTATCGCCCGGGCTGACCGCACCGACCGTATTTACCGCACCGAAAAGGGCAAGTTTAAAGCCATTGCCCGCGAGGTCAAAACCTTGCACACCAAAGGCCAGCCGGTGCTGATCGGTACCGTCTCAATCGAAAAAAACGAGGCCCTCGGCCACCTGCTGACCAAAGCTGGTATCCCGCACCAGGTACTCAACGCCAAGAATAACGAACGCGAAGCTAAAATTGTCGCCCAAGCCGGAGAAAAAGGCGCCGTTACCCTGGCTACCAACATCGCCGGTCGTGGTACCGACATCGTGCTTGGCGAAGGCATCAAAGAGCTCGGCGGCCTGTTTGTGCTGGGCTCAGAGCGCCACGAATCACGCCGCATCGACAACCAGCTCAGAGGCCGGGCCGGCCGCCAGGGCGACCCGGGTGTAACTCAATTTTTTGTTAGTACCGAGGATGATTTGATGCGGATCTTTGGCGGCGACAAAATCGCCAGTGTCATGGGCCGGCTCAATGTCGATGATGATACGCCTATCGAGAACCGCTTGATTAGCAAAAGCCTGGAGGGGGCGCAAAAAAAAGTCGAAGGTTTTCATTTTGACCAGCGCAAGAGCGTCGTCCAATACGATGATGTCATGAACCGCCACCGAAAAGCTATTTATGCTATGCGCCGCGAAGTACTGCGGTCTGAAAACATCAGCAAGCGCATCAAAATCCTCGTCGATGACACGGCTCACAATTTAGCGACATCACCGCTTGTCACCAGCGACCAGTTCGAAGACATTGTCCGCGAAGTTTTCCCGTTTGAAGAAGCGGTGCTGGACCGGCTGTTTGATTCGGACGCCACCAAATTTGAAAAGGTATTAAAGACCGAGGCCGTTGAGCTGTACGCGGCTCGCGAGGCGGCCTTTACTACCGAAATCATGCATAAAATCGAGCGCGATCTTTACCTGCAGATTCTCGACAACCTCTGGATGCAGCACCTGGAAAACATGGACCATCTGCGCGAGGGTATCCACTGGATGAGCGTCGGCCAGCAGGATCCGCTGGTGGAATACCGCCGCCGCGGCCAGCTGCTGTTTGACGACATGCAAAACACGCTGCGCCACGATGTCGTGCGGGCTTTGTTCCATGCCCAGCCAATTACCCAGGAAGAGCTGGATCGGGCAACAGAAACTGATCTCACCCGCGCTGCCCGGGCCTCCGTCGACAACGCCTCGCAGATTACCACCAGCGAAGTCGAGTTCGAGGCCAATGATTTCGTTGATAAACAGACCGCCCTGGAAAGCCGCAAAAAAGAAGCCGTGAGCCGCAAAAAAGCCCGCAAAGTTGAGCGCAAGCGCAAAACCGTCGCTAAAAAGCGAAGGAAAAAATAGTTTGCGGCACACTGTCACCGAACTGGAGCTCAAAAACGGCGCCAAAGGGTTATTGATCCATATACCGAGTGCCTCGGTTATGACCTTTGATGTCAATTTCCGAGCCGGCGAGTACCTGGTTGAGGCTGATAAATGGGAAGTCCCGCACCTGATGGAGCACGTGCTCTTGGGGGCAAACCAGCTCATCCCGCGGGCCCGGGATTTTCAGGCCGAGCTGGAAAAAAACGGTGCCTACAGCAATGCCACGACGGGCGTCTACGACATCACCTACGAAGCCGAGTGTGCTGATTTTGAATGGGACCGCGTACTTGGGCTGCTGCTGATATCGATCACCAAGCCATTATTTCTGGACGATGAGTTCGAGGCCGAATTTGGCAACGTCCAAGAGGAAATGGCCGCCCGCAGCAATAACCATTTCCGCCGCCTGAGCCTGGAGATGCGCCAAGCCCTAGGCCTGATCGCTAAAACCGACCATGAGCGCCTGGAGCTCATGGCCAATGTCAAAGTTGACGATGTGCGTGAGCACTATAAGCGCACCCATTTCGCACCCAATATGCGCTTTGTGATGGCCGGCAATTTTACTCCCAGCCGCCGCCAATCTATCACTACGCTGCTGGAGACGGTGGAGCTGCCATTCGCCGGCAAGCGCTTTGACCTGCCACCCGAGCGGCCGCATCGCCTGGCTGAGCCGGTCTATGTCGCCAATGACACTGTCGAGAACCTCTACTTTTACATCGACACCTTTATGAAGCGCCGGCTGGACGAGCCGGAGACAGACGCCCTCAGCCTGGTCAACACCATGCTCACCGAGACGTTATACTCCAAAATTTTGGGCACTGCGCGGGAGCGGGGACTGGTCTATGGCATGAACTCCGGCCTAAGCCACACCCGTGATGCCAGCAACTGGTGGTTCGGCGCTCAGGTATCTGATAAAAACGCCAGCCCGCTGCTAAAAATCACCGTCGACGAGCTGCACAAAGTCTTGGCGGGTGATCTGGCGCGCGACGAAATTGAGGCTACCAAGCAGTACGCCCTGGGGCGCTTCCAGCGCAGCGCCCAGACGGTTGGCGGCACGGCGGCCGGCTACGCCGGCAGATACTTCTTTGACGAGGTTATCGACAGCTACTATCGTATCCCGGAGCGCATCAAGGCCGTTCAGCGCGAGCACATCGTCGAGGTCAGCCGGGCGATGTTTCGAGATAATATCTGGGGCTTCGGCACGCTGGGCAACTGCGGTCCTGACTTCGCCATGGAACTCCAAAACCAGCTCGCCCCCCTCTGGCAAGCCCGCAGTTAATCGTAAGAGTATAGCCTGCTATACTTCTAGGCATGGAAGAACAGAGCAAGTTAACGCGAGACCTGCTGACTCAAGTTGAGGGCGCGCTCGTACAACTCGATATTCACGAGCTGGGTGCAAAACTCAATACCTTAAAAGAGACCGCGGCGCAGCCGGATTTTTGGGATGATTCCGCTAAGGCTCAGGACGTCATGAAGCAGATTGCCGGCTTGGAGGCACGTACTGAGCCGTGGCTCAAGCTGGAGCAGGGGATTGCTGACGTCAGCGACATGCTGGAGCTGAAAGACGCTGGTCTCGCCGGGGAACTCGCGGAACAATTATCCAAGCTGGAGACGACTTTTAACAGCCTCAAAGAAGATCTGAAATTCAGCGGACCGTACGACAGTCACGATGCCATCCTCAGCATCCATGCCGGGGCAGGGGGCACGGACGCCCAGGACTGGACACAAATGTTGCTCAGAATGTACACCAGGTATTTCGAAAATAACAGATGGAAGGTCACGGCTGTAGACGAATCCGCAGGAGAAGAGGCGGGACTCAAGAGCATTACACTGGAAGTCGAAGGCCCATTTGTTTACGGCAAATTAAAAGGCGAGCACGGGGTGCACCGCTTGGTACGCCTCAGCCCGTTCAACAGCGATAACCTGCGCCAGACTAGTTTTGCTAAAGTCGAGATTATGCCCAAGATCGACAAGCCCGAAGACCTCGAGATCGATGAAAAAGACCTCAAAATCGATGTCTACCGCAGCGGCGGCAAAGGCGGGCAATCAGTCAATACCACCGACTCTGCGGTGCGGGTGACCCACCTGCCAACGGGGTTGACGGTGGCTATTCAAAATGAGCGTAGCCAGCTGCAAAACAGGGAAACGGCCATGACCATTTTGCGGTCGCGCTTAGCCCAGCTCCAGATGGAGCAGCACGCCGAAAAGCTCGGTGAGCTCAAAGGCCCCAATCAGTCGGCCGAATGGGGCAACCAGATCCGCAGCTATGTCCTGCACCCCTACAAGCAGGTCAAAGACTTGCGCACTCGCTATGAGACTTCCGATCCCGACGCTGTCTTGGACGGTGATCTCGACCCGCTGATCAACGCCTACCTCGACCATACTCTCAGCGAATAAAACATAAGACAGTGGTATAATACAGGCAATGATTTTACTGGATAGGGTGACCAAAAAATATACGAGGACAGAGGGCACCGCGCTGGAGCGGATTACGCTGCATGTCGAGCCCAAGGAGTTCGTGATCGTTGTCGGGCAGAGCGGGGCAGGCAAAACGACGCTGCTGCGGCTGCTGACCCGCGAGGAGCGGCCGACCAGCGGCAAGATCATCATCGGCGGCATTGATTACGACAAATTAAAGGACAAAGACATCCCGCTGCTTAGGCGAAAAATCGGCGTAGTATTTCAGGATTTTAAACTATTGCCCAACAAGACCGTGTTTGAAAACGTAGCCTTCGCGCTGGAAATCGTCGGCGTCAGCAACCGCGAAATCCGCCACACCGTGCCCAAAGTCCTCGACATCGTCAACCTCAAAGGCAAAGAGAAGCGCATGCCGCGCGAGCTGTCCGGCGGCGAACGCCAGCGGGTGGCGATCGCCCGGGCTATCGTCCGCCAGCCGCGCATCCTGATTGCCGACGAACCGACCGGCAACCTTGATCCCAAGCACGCCTGGGATGTCATCAAAGTGCTGGAAAAGATTAATCGCTATGGCACCACCGTCCTATTGACCACCCACAACCAAGAGATCGTCAATAAACTAAAGCGCCGGGTCGTGACTATCCAAGGCGGCAAAATTACCAGCGACCGGGCCAACGCCGGCTATAAAGCCTAAGAGTATGAATATGCAGCGGCGGCTTACTACCTTTTGGCGTATCATCCACACCGGTATTATCAATTTTATGCGCAACATCACCTTGGCGGTAGCAGCCATGGCGGTTATGGCGGTAACACTGACTATCGTGCTGTTTTCGATTATCGCCAACGCCAGCTTTGCCAACACCATCCATGACATCACCGACAAAATTAGCGTTTCAGTTTTTCTGCTAGACACGACGACGCCCGAGCAGGCCAGGCAGCTAGAAACCGAAATTAAACGCCAGCCCAACGTTGCTAAAGTCGTTTTTCTCGACAAAAAAGCTGCCACCCAGGCTTTTATCGACCAAAACAAAGACAATCCTAATTTATCGACAGCGATTACCCAGGCGAACAATCCCATTCCGGTAACCATCCAAGTCTACCCTCGGGACCTTAACAATATCCAATCTATCAAAGACTTCTTAACCACGCCCGATCGCCAAAAATTGCAGCGATCTGATTCACCGTCATATAGAGCCAAGCGCAAAGAAGCCTTTGATAACATCACACACGCCACTAACATTTTGCGCAAGATTGGTATTATCAGCGTCGCAGTCTTCGCGATTACCTGCGCACTGACAATCTTTAATACCATCCAAATGGCCATCTTTAACCGCCGCGACGAAATTCAGATAATGCGCCTGCTTGGGGCCAGTACAGGCTATATCCGCGGGCCGTTTATCGTAGAGAGCGCAATTTACGGCTTGCTATCAGCCGTCTTTTCCATATTGATCGTCAACTCGGCTTTCTTAGCCAGCAGCGGGGCGCTGCAAGCCAGCAGTCTGGGTCTGCTCGATATCAATTATGCCAATACCTATTTTGATTCTCATTTCTTCCCGCTATTGGGCTTTCAAATCGCTATTGGTATACTGTTAGGTACGGTATCTTCTGTCATCGCGACCCGCCGGTATCTCAAATTCAAAACGAAGTAGCAAGCAATATATCTTTGTCGGTTAGGAGGGGGGTAGTAATTGATTTTATATGGTACAATACAGCCAAGCGTAAGCGCTAAAACCAAAAATATGCTCGAAAAAATCCAAATCCCAACTCGATTCTATAAATTACGTGCCGTCTTTGCGGCCTTTGCCCTCGTTGCCCTAGTCAGTGGAGCGGCGGTGGCCCATGCCGACCAATTTGACGACCAAATCAACAGCCTCAACCAGCAGAATAGCCAAGCCCAGAGTGTCGTTACCGGACTGGCCGCCCAAGCTGGGACTTACCAGGAAGCTATCAACCAGCTGCAGGTCCAAATTTCGGCGCTCCAAGCGGCTCTGAATGCCAACCTCGCCAACCAGGCTGCCTTGCAGCAGCAGATCATTGATGCCCAGAATAAAATCGTTGAGCAGAAGGCCTTCTTAAGCCAAAACATTACAGCGATGTATGTCGATGGACAGCTGTCGACAATCGAAGAGCTGGCCACCAGCAGCAGCCTTAGCGACTACGTAGACAAAGAAGAGTATCGGATTATTGCCCAAAATAAGATTGACAGTACCATCAAAGAAATTGCCGCCCTTCAAGCCCAGCTGCAGAAGCAAAAACTGGCACTGGATGATCTGATCTCGGCCCAAAAGCAGCAAAACGAGCAGCTCGGTGCTGCCCAGGCTCACCAGCAGCAGCTGCTCGCCTACAACCAGGGCCAGCAGGACGCCTATAGCCAGCAGATTAGTGCCAATTCCAGCCAGATCGCCGAACTGCGGCGGCAGCAGATAATTGCCAACAGCCGTTTCTCCGGCGGGGCGGCTGGCAGCGGACCGACCTGCGGCGGCGGCTATCCGGCAAAATGGTGCGAACGCGGCCAGGACACTACCTTTGATGACTGGGGGATGTTTAACCGGGAATGTGTCAGCTATACGGCCTTCCGTGTCGCGGCTTCCGGCCGTCATATGCCGGGCTGGGGCTGGCAGTCGCGCGGCAATGCCAACCAGTGGGACGACGCTGCTATCGCCGACGGTATACCAGTCGACTCTAATCCCCAAGCGGGCGATGTGGCTATCAGCAACCGCGGCAGTTTCGGCCACGCTATGTACGTCGAGAGCGTTAATGGCAACGGTACCATCAACATCAGCCAGTACAACGTCAACCTCGACGGCCGCTATTCAACCCGCAGCGGCATAGATCCCAGTGGTTTATCTTTCATCCACTTCTAGAAATTTAATCAGACATATTCTGCGGCTCATCTTTGGCTGATCCAAACCGGTACTGCTATACTGGAGGGTAATGAGGGCCAGAAAACCAAAACTTGGAAGTTGGAAGCAGTGGCTGCGCGGTGCGGCGAATATCGTGGTACTGGTCGGCATCTTCCTGCTCGGGGTTAACTTGGGCAATGGCCACATTGATCTGCACCGTGGCAAACCGGTCGCCAAAAACTTGCCAGCCAAACTCGATTACAGCGGTGTTGACCAGGTCTACAAGTCGCTCAAGGATAACTATGACGGCCAGCTGACCGCCGAGCAGCTGCAGGACGGCCTCAAACACGGTCTGGCCACCGCCACCAAAGACCCTTATACCGTCTATTTTACCGCCAAGGAAGCCAAAGATTTTAACAGCGAACTGACTAATTCATTTAGCGGAATTGGCGCCCAGCTGGGGCAGGACAAGGACGGCAACCTGGAAATTATCGCACCCATTGACGGCCTGCCAGCCGACAAAGCCGGTGTCAAAGCCAAAGACCTGATCGCCACCATCAATGGCACCAGCACCGCCGGCATGTCAGTCGATGAAGCTGTCAGCAAGATCCGCGGCCCCAAGGGTACCAAGGTCAAATTGCAAATTGTCCGCAACAAAGCTCAGGCTCTGGATTTCACCATCACCCGGGCAGACATTACGCTGCCAAGCGTTAAAAACAAAATCCTGGATGGCAATATCGGCTACCTGCAGATCACCAGTTTCTCACCTGATACAGCCGACTTGGTCCAAAAAGCCGCCGACGATTTCAAAGCCAAGCAGGTCAAAGGCATCATTGTCGACCTGCGCAATGACCCCGGCGGCTTGCTCGACGCGGCTATCAAAGTTTCTAATCTCTGGCTGGAGCCCGGCCAAAAAATTCTCGACCAAAAACACGGCAGCACGGTCATCGACAGCAGTTCGGCGATTGGCGGCGACGAGCTTCATGGCACGCCGACAGTCGTCCTGATCGACGGCGGCAGCGCTTCGGCCTCCGAAATCACCGCCGGCGCCCTGCACGACAACAAAGCCGCCTACCTGATCGGCGAAAAAAGCTACGGCAAAGGCGTCGTCCAGCAGCTGATTAATTTCCCCGATGGCAGCCAGCTCAAAGTTACCGTCGCCAGCTGGTACCGTCCCAACGGCCAAAACATTAATCACAAGGGTATTACCCCCGACAAAATTGTCAAAATCTCCGAGGCCGATGCCAAGGCTGAAAAAGACACTCAGCTCCAGGCCGCCCAAGCCTATCTGGCTAAATAAGACTTCTTGCCAAACAGGGGCAGATAGGGTAGCATTAGAGCGATAAAGAGAGGTGTGTGAGCAGTGGCTGACAAAGCGACTAAATATGTGTTTGTGACAGGAGGCGTGCTTTCCGGACTAGGGAAGGGTATCACGGCCGCCTCGATTGGCAACCTCCTCA
>CAZXIT010000026.1:0-12538 GCA_964640775.1 uncultured Candidatus Saccharibacteria bacterium | reverse complement strand
TCCACAGGATTACTCCCACTACCACCTCAAGGTAGCGCGTCTACCATTCCGCCACATCCGCACGCAAAGACCACCACAAGCGTATCTGTTTTACCCCAAAAACTCAAGCCCGCATATTTAGCTGCGCGGCAAGTGGTCGTAGACATGGTCAATACTATAGTCGGGACGGATCATGGCTTTGAGGTCATCAATCGAAGAACCGAATTTGACGCCGGGATTGAGCGTACCATAAGGATCAAAAACTTGTTTGATCTTTTGGAAAAAGGCATATATCTCGCTGCCGTACATGGCCTCAAGATAGGGGGTGTGCAGCCGGCCGTCACCGCCCTCGGAACTGATGGTGCCGCCCAGCCGGATGACCAGCTTGGCATGCTCGTCGAGCAGCCGGAAGGCTTTTTGGCGATCACCGACTTGGCCGAGGTTGAGCCGCGGACGGACATGCAGGCTAGCGTCTCCGGCGTGGCCCCACAGACCAATCTTGAGATTATTGGCTTCCAGCAAAATGTACAGGCCTTCTATGTACTCGCGCAAACGGTCGGGCGGAACACTGGCATCATCAATCAGCGGCACCGGCCGTACCAGACCTTCATTGTGGCCAATCAGCGTGCTGCTGGATTGGCGCAGTTTCCAAAAAAGCTGCTGCTGCTCAGGATCGGTTGCCGTTTGCACGCTGGTGGCGTATTTCTCAAATATTTTATCTGCCCGCTTAGCAGCTTTTTTAAGCTGGCGCTCATTGCTGTCAAATTCGACGAGCAAAGTGATGGCCGCAAATGGCGGCTGGACAATGTCTTTAAGCTGGTTGGGGTTAAGGTCATGGACTTGCTGCAAGGCGTGTTCGTCGATAAGTTCGATAGCACTCGGACGCTCAGCCAGGGCCCGCAGCTCCAAAATAGCGTTCTGGGTCTGTTCCAGACTGTCAAATTGCGCCAGCATGACGGTTGTCTGCGGATTGTGGGCTTCAGTTTCTAGCACCGCTTCAGTGATAATGCCGAGCGTACCCTGGCTGCCGACAATCAGCGGCGTTAGGTCAAACGAACCATCGCGGCGTTTTATACCCTGGAGGTGGTAGCCAGCGTTATTCATGGCAATTCCCCGTTCTAGCTGCTTGACAAGTTCTTGGTGCTCCTCGATCAGGGTGTCGACTGACCGGTAAATTTCCCCTTCGAACGTTGCGAGGCCAAGTTTCTTGCTAAATTCGCGCTTGCTCAGCCGGCCGGTTACAATCACCTCGCCGTTGGCCAGTACCAGGCGCAGACTTTTCACAAAACTGCGGGTATCACCATACTTGACGGACTTCTCGCCCGATGCGTTATTGGCGATTGCCCCGCCGACCGTGGAATACTCAAGCGATGGCGGATATGGCGGCAGGAATCGGCCATGAGTGTGGAGAGTCTGCTGCAGTTTTGCATAGTTGATACCTGGCTCGATTGTCACGGTGTGGGTCTTAGTGTCGAGCTCCAGGATTCGGTTCATATGTGCCGGGAAGACCAGCAAAATACCGCTGCCTAGAGCCGCGCCCGTTAAGTCAGTACCGGCGCCTCTCGGCGTAATCGGGATAACCCGGCCGCGCTCAGCCAGCTGCCAGCTAAACCGCGCAGTTTTGCGTACATCATTTTCAGTCCTAGGATAGGCAATCAGGGCCGGTGCCAGCTGCAAAATACTGCCGTCAGTCGCAAAATAACGGCGAGCGTCGGTGCTCGTCATGACCTCTCCCACCAGATGCTCTTGCAAATAATGCGCGACTTTACTCATCGGTATACGTTACGTCACCCTCTCGATAAGATTACTACCAGATATGATAGCACACCTGCCGTCCCGCTGCTTATGCTATATAGTCGAATGATTCTGCTGGTGCGGATGAGAGGACTTGAACCTCCACGAGCCGAAGCTCACTAGCTCCTGAAGCTAGCGCGTCTACCAATTCCGCCACATCCGCATGCACCGACAAGACCATCATATCGTATCTGTTTCCCCCTCATAATTCAAGTCACCTCGCTGCCAAATCCCTCGCTCCTGGCAGACAATAACGTTTCCGTCGTTCTTGTTCCGCACTGTTTGTGCGGAACAAGGTTTGGGCTGCCAGGAGCGAGGGATTTGACTAGTTGGTCACTCGAGCTTGGCGGATCTGCCAATTATGGACATTGATATAACGATCGGTGGGAGTATTGATAGCACCCTCCCCCAGGCCGCTGACGCCGCCGTTGGTGAGATACAGCACCCGCGGCTGGTACAGGCCGAGCGCCGGACTGTCATGCTGCCAGGCCTGCAAAAACGGCCGGTACTTGACAGTCCGCAATGTCGGGTCAAGACGAGTCCGGCCAGCTTCTAGAGCCGCGTCAGCAGCAGGATTCTTGTATTCGGATAGGTTGAGACGATTCGAGGATCGAATATCGGCTTGGGAACTATCCCAATACACAAAAACATCGGGATCTTCGCCGATGGAAATACCGTTCAGTATGGCCTCGTAGCTATGCGAGCTCAATGAGCTTTGGAAATCTGCCGCATTTTGCAGCTGGACATTGAGCTTGACGCCTAGGGCCCGCCATTGCCGGTTTAACTGGCGGGTCACCTGCCGATCTTCAGCCGTGTTAGCGGCCAGCAAGCTAAAAGCGAGCGATTGTCCGCCTTTGGCACGAAAACCATCTTTGCCTGTCATCCATCCATTGCTGTCAAGCAAGGTTTTGGCCGCTTTGAGATCAAAAGCTGGCTGTGTCAGCGACGGGTCATAACCCAGCTGGCCGACAAGCAGCGGTTCACGAACCAAGCGGGCCGGATAGCCCAGCTGCCGGACGATCTGCGACACATCGGCTGCCTGGACGAGCGCCTGCCGAACTGGCTGGTTAGCCAGTACACCCTCGCTGGTTTTGAAAAATACCATGGCGGCCGCCCTAAGCGGCAAACTGTGCTCCACGATGCCGCTGTCGCTATGCAGGCTTTGGGGCCGTTCGGTTAAGCCTTCGATCCCTGTTAGCTGCTTGGATTGGAAGGCCTTGACCATTGCCGGGCCTGAGGCAAATACCTGGACCACAAATTTTTGGAGCTTCGGCTTGCCGCTGTTGTAGCCGCTGAATGGCACGAGGGCGATCTGCTGACCGGCGTTGCCCGGATTGCCGTCACCGCTCACCTGGATAGCCTGCCAAGCAAACGGACCGGCACCGACCGGCCTGACCGTATTAAAATCAGACGCCCGCAAATCAGCAGCCGGTACTGTCCCGAGGATATGCTTGGGGACGATGCCATTAGTAAGATTATATGGAAACGACGCTAAGATATCGGGCAGCTTAAACACCACTGTCGAAGCGTCGGGTGCTGACACCACAATCCCCTGCCAGCCACTTTGGAGCGGTGACTTGGCGTCGGGATTTTGAATCGCCTGATACGTGAACACCACGTCAGCACTTGTCAGGCGCTGGCCATCCTGCCAGCTTAGGTTTGGTTTTAAATGAACCGTGTAGGCCGTGCCGCGCGCGTCGACAGTGTAGCTGCTAGCTAAATCGCCTGCCAGCTTGCCCTCGGCATCCTGGCGAAACAAACCAGCGAATACGAGCCGGGACACACTGGCATCAGCGTCACTCGTAGCATACAGCGGGCTGGCATTGGTGAACCGGCCCCGAATACCTTCGCTGTAAATACCACCCGGTACTGTGCCGACGCTTTGATAATAATTGCCGAGCAGCAAATTCTGAACGACTAGACCCGTTATCAGCAATAGCAGCAGACCAACCCAGCTAAACACAAAACGGCGGACTGGCAGCAGCCGCTCAAACCGTTTAAATAAGTGCTCCTCGATGCCCTGTTCGGCTTGCGTGCTCAGGTCTTCAACCTGCCGCTGGCCTTTGCGAAAATGGCGGCGAAGGCGCAATCGAATGAGGCGTGGCTGCACCGCTGTTAGCCCTAGACCTTAATGGACGATGACGCCCAGGATAAGCGACAGGCTGAAAATCAGCGCACAGACAATAGTGATTTGGAAGATCGTTTTATCGGTACCGCGGCGGGTGGTATTGACTTCACCGGCTCCGCCCAGCCCAGCACCGAGGCTAGCCCCTCGGGTTTGAATCAGGATCAAGATAATCATTAGGACGGTTGAGCCCAGTGTCAAATAATTGTAAATACTCATGATTTGTCAGCCTCCAAAATTGCTGTTACTAAGTAGTTTACCAGCCCGATGACCATACCCGCAAATACCGCTGCCCAAAAATTTGTAATATGCAGCGGCGTGTAGAGCTTGCTGGCGATAAAGACTGTCAAACCATTAATTACAATCGTAAACAGCCCTACGGTCAGTAGAATTGCCGGCAGCGTAAAAATAATCAAAATCGGCTTGAGCACGATGTTGATTATCGCCAATACCAGCCCGGCAATGATAATAACCTTGAGCTTGCTGTCATAGCTAATGCTGTTGCTCAGAAAATTGGCGGCAATCCACAGACCCAAACTGCAGACGAGCCAGCGCGTCAAAAAACGAAAGACGGGCTGATTGATATTCATTGCCACTATTGTACAGGATAGGCTGCTGTTAGCGCAGCTCGCGAGATAATCCATCGCTCAGGATGGTGATGCCGCGAGGCGTGATCATGACATCATCTTCTATGCGCACACCGATAGCTTCGCGCGGTATGTAGATACCAGGCTCGACCGTCAACACCATACCGACTTCTAGCGGCCGGCTGTACTCACCGACGTCATGGACATTGAGACCCAAAAAGTGCGAAGTGGCGTGCGGGTAATATGCCCTGACATCCTCATGTGTGATGGTCTTAATCAGCCCCAGCTCGCGCAGCTTCTCGCCCATATAGTGTTCGATTTGCTGCTCGTAGTCCTTGAGCAGCACGCCGGGACGCAGCAGACCAAAGCCAAATTGCTGGACATCCAGCACCGCGGCATGGACAGCCTGCTGGCGCCGGGTCGGTACTGACAGACTGATTGTCCGGCTAATGTCAGCTGCGTAGTGCTCGACTTCCGCGCCAATATCCATGAGCAGCAGCTCATCGGCTGCCAGGACGCCGTTGTTAGCCACATTATGCAGAGTGCAAGCCCGCTCGCCGCTGGCTACAATCGGTTCAAAGGCATGGCCGGCTGCCCCGCGCTTCCGGAATCCCATAGTGAGCTGGGCTTCCAGTTCATATTCAAAACTATAGCCGCGCAGCCGGGCTGGCCGGGTCGCGTCTTTGATGCTGCGGATTGTGATATCGATAGCCGACTGGATAGCTGCCAGTTCAACAGGCTGTTTAACCATTCTCAGGCGAGTCAGGTGCGAATTCAGATCAAGCAATTCCAGTTCGGGCTTGCAATCTTTCAGCCGGGCAACAAGTGCGCCGCGCGCCGGATTAGTGTACAGGCCAAAATGATCAGCATAGGCTGGCGGTACGGCGAGTGTGGCCGCATGCTTAACCTTTTTTAAGCGGCCGCTCAGCATGTCCCAGCCGGCCTTGTCGTCATAAATCGTTTGTATGCCAGAACGCCTAATAAGCGGTTCGTGTTCAACGGCGCCATCAAAGGCCTCACGGCTGGCAGATCGCCCGGGGACAATGAGATACTCTTTATCGCGGTCAAGCACTAGTAAAAGGTCCGGTTCATCGATCCCAGTCAGGTACCAAAAGTTGGCGTCCTGCGCAAAGCTATAGGCGCTGTCGGAGCCACGCTGCAGCAGGCCATTGCCAGCCACGACAATTGGTGCCGTACCGGTAAATAATGCTCGCAGCCGCTGCCGATTTCCCGCAAAAAACTCGCTGGTAAATGTAGATTCCATAAGTAATTACTCAGTATAGCAAATTAGATTTCTGATAAGCCCTGCCCGAACATACTCGCGCACTAGCCGGCTGCCTGTTTGATGAGCCGGGCTTTTTTGACGCCGACCAGCTGAGCTATTTCAGCCTCGGAAGCCTGTGTTAAGCCGCGGACCGAGCCAAAGGTTTTCAGCAGTTTTTTGCGGGTCGCCGGGCCAACTCCAGGAATGTCATCAAGCAGCGAGGCAGTCTGGCGTTTTACTTTAAGCACGGAGTGATAGCTGACGGCAAAGCGATGCGATTCGTCGCGGATACGCTGCAGCAGTTTCACCAGATTGGTACTGTGCGGCACATTAACGAGCAAGAAATCCTCGCTTTCCGCCACGAAACCGCCCAGGTCATGAAGAATTTGAGAATTGAGCGTCAGACCGGATTTGGTTTTATGAATAACGATCTGCTCCTCGCGTTTGGCGAGACCGATAAAGGGAATTTGGGCGCAGTCCTGTTCGTCACGGGCCTGGATAGCCGCGTCCAGCTGGCCTTTCCCGCCATCAATTAGTACTAAATCCGGCAGCCCCCAGGCTTTGCGGTTTTTTTCGCTCAAGCGCCTTTTGAGCGTTTCATGCATATTGTAGAAATCATTATTCTGGTTAATTTTGGTTTTGAATTTCCGATATTCGGCTTTGTTGCTGACACCGTTGGTAAAGACCACCATACTAGCCACCACATCGGTGCCCTGCATATGGCTGATGTCATAACCCTCGATCCGCAGCGGGTATTGTTCGATACTTAACAAGTTAACTAATTCATTAAGCGCGTGGTCTTTACTGATATCGAGGAATTCTTTATCACTGAAAATTACTTGTTTGTTGAGGCCCTGCAAGGCAAATAATTGATTGCGGACGCGAGCCGCCTGCTCAAAGTCCTGAGCCTTGGCGGCTCGCTTCATATCAGCTTCTAACTCTTTGACGATTGTTTTGCGGCGGCCCTGGATGATGGCGATGAGCTTTCGCAAATTAGCGCGGTAGTCTTCCAGGCTGGTTTTGCCCTCCTCCAGTCCTGGGTCCAAGCCGAGGTGATAGTGCAGCGTGGCGCGTTTTTGCCCCGGGGTGCGCTTGGTGGCAAACGGAAACGGCCGGCGCAAGAGTTTCAGCGATTGGCGCACGGCGTAGGTACTAAAATATGGGCCGAAGTAGCGGGCGCCGTCATCAAGCGGGCGCCTGGTAGTGCTGACCGTCGGGTAGTCGCTGTCGTAATCAATACGGATATAGCTGAGGGCTTTGTCGTCGCGCAGCAGGATGTTGTAGCGAGGCATGTAGCGCCGGATCATCTCAGCCTCTAAAAACAGCGCTTCCAGCTCGCTGTCCACAACCATCCAATCGATGTCAGCAATTTCGCTTACCAAAGCTTCCGTTTTGGGGTCGCGGCCGCGCGACACCTGAAAATACTGGCGCACTCGATTGCGCAGTACCGCCGCCTTGCCGACATAGATAATAGCGCCCGCAGCGTCCTTGTGAAAATAAACACCTGGCTCTTTGGGCAGCTCCGTTAGCTTAGCTTTTAGCGGCTCGTTCACGTACCCTAGCGTACCGTGCTCTTAGTGTGGGCGGTGCAATACTGAAGGCTGGCCGCACAATTCTCACAAATCAGGACGAGGTCATTGCAGGCTTTGTTGGCACAGTTCTCGTAATTGCTGGTGCTGGTGCCGCAATGGCTGCAGCTGCCGATGTCACGGCCGCGCTCCGAAAACTTAGTGCCCATACGCTTGTCAAACAGATACAGTGAGCCTTCCCAGTAGCCGTCATCGCCATATTCCTCGCCGTACTTCACTATGCCGCCATCGATCTGATAGACATCTTGGAAACCATTTTGCTTCATCAGCAGGCTGAGGACTTCACAGCGGATACCACCGGTACAGTAGGTGACGACCGGTTTATTTTTAATGACGTCGTATTTAGGATCCTGCAATTCGGCGGCGAAATCACGGGTATGCGCGACATCTGGTACAACGGCATTCTTAAACCTGCCGACTGCCGCCTCGTAGGCATTGCGCCCATCAAAAAATACGACTTCATTGCCGTGCTCGGCCACGAGCTCATGGACTTGTTTTGGCTTGAGGTGCTGCCCGCCGCCAATGATGCCATGCTGGTCAACACTGATGGCATCGGCTACGCCAAAGGTGACAATTTCCGGCCGGACCTTGACGCTGAGCCGCGGGAAGTCTTCACGGCTGCCGTCACTCCATTTAAAACTGATATTTTTAAAAGCCTGGTAGGTTTTGGTCTCTTTGACGTAGGCTTTGAGTGATTTGATATCGCCGCCAAGCGTGCCGTTAATGCCATGATCGGCAATAATGATCCGCCCGCGCAGCTGCAGCTTTTCAGCCAGGGCGTACTGCCACAACCTGACAGCTTCCGGATCGCCGACAGGAGCAAACGTATAGTAGAGAATCGTTTTCTGCATGGTTCTAGTATACCGGTTAATTGCCCCTGATAAACAGAAAAATTACCACTACAACAAGCACGGTGATGGCTGCTGTCATAGCTATATCAATCGCCCGGCGCTGTTTTTGGCGCTGCGACTGCTGTACGGCATCGTAACGCGCCCGGGCTTTAAAGAAGGCCGCTTCTTCCTGGGCGGCTGGGATGCTGGCGGCTGCCTGCTTTAGCAAAGTATTGAGTGCTGCCTTGCCGCTGCCGCTGAGAGGTGCTGCGGCTTGCAGCGGCAGGTCGCGCATCGCCGGATCGCGCTCAAAATCAATTTCACGCTCGATGACTTCTTGGCGCAGGGCTTTTTTAAGGTCGCCGCCGCGAGCATATTCGGCTATTAAACGCCTCAAACCGTGCTCGCCAATTAGGTGGCTTTCAAAAATTTGGCGCAAGCTGCTACCGTTGACCATAATCGTTTCACTGAGACTCAACAGCTCGACACGGCTCATGGTCGCAGCCTTTTGTTCGCTGACGGCTGCGGCTGGCCGCACTTCAGCCGTAACTAGCATGTGGCCGATATGTTCTTGACGTTTATGCGGAGCGTGGAGCTGATTAGCTTCGAGGGCAGGCTGGCGGCTTTTTTCTGATGCAGCGGCTACAAAACCAAGGTTGCCCGCGTTATACTTGCGGGATTTTCTGGCCGAAACGTCACTTTCGTCGGTTTCGTTTGTGTAATGCCTATTTTCCATTTAATTTGCATTCATTAACACTTTAGTATAAGATGAGAAGCACTATATTAGCAACTTCATAGGTTTTGACTAACATATGAATAATCCGGAGGCGGCAAAAATGTACACTATTTCCACACCACAGTCAGGCTATGCCACCTTCACGGCCGGCTAAACTCTCGACTTTCGAATTCTTTAATCAAGATTCACACCCTAATAAACACTTCAAACCTTTACACATTACTACGTTAAGCCGCTACTAGGAGGTAGCGCGCTATGAATATCATAAAAACCACTTCCACCACCCGCCAGACAGTTCAGCTGTACTGGCGCTATACCCGTCGCTATCTCCCCGCATTCACGGTAGGTTCGCTCGGCGCCTTTTTTGCCGTCGTTACGCAGAGTATGATCCCGCCCCTCATTGTGGCGCATGTTTTTAGCAAGCTGCAGTTTGCCTATGCCCATCACAGCGCGCTTCATTTTTCGATGTTTACGATGGATTTTGGACTATTTAGCCTGGCCATGCTGGCTGGCATTATTTTTTGGCGCTTACAAGCTTATTCTGTCTGGCAGTTTGAAATCAAAGTCCGCCGCGACATGCAAAATGATGTCTACGACCATATCCAGTCGCAAAGCCAGCGGTTTCACGCTGACCGTTTTGGCGGTGCCCTGGTCTCGCAAACCAACAAATTCGTCAACTCCTATGAGCGCTTGATGGATGACCTGATATGGAATGTTATCCCCAGCATAACCGTTATAGTGGTGGCTGTCGGCGTGCTGGCTTTTGTCGCCTGGCAATGCGCCGTGATTTTAACGATACTGATCGCCGCGTATTTGGTGCTGATGTATCGCCGGATCATCAAACAGCTGCCGTTTAACGCTGCGGCGGCGGCCCTGGAAAGCAAACAGACTGCCGCGCTGGCCGATGGTATTACCAACATGGGCACTATCCGGGCTTTTGCCGGCGAGCACTACGAATCAAAGCGTTTCGCGGGTGTCACCGGCAACTTGTTTCGCGCCAACAAGGTGCTGTCGATAGAAGTACTAAAGTCCGAGGCTCTCAGTCAATTCCAAACCAATGGCTTCCAGATCCTGGCATTGCTTGTCGGTTTGATTGCTATCACTAACTTCGGCACCAGCGCCAGCCTGCTATACCTGGTGCTCAGCTATACCCAAAACATTACCAACCAGCTGTGGCAATTTAGCCGTTTGATCCGCAATACCAACCGTGCTTTTGGCGATGCCGTCGAAATGACCGAAATCCTGGCTATCAAACCCGAAATTCAGGAACCGGACCAGCCTGAAAAAGTTCACATCCACCGCGGCGAAATTAAATTCAACGACGTAGCGTTTGGCTATCCAGAAAATAAAGTACTGCCTCTGTTTGAAAACCTAAGTTTAAAAGTTAAGCCGGGTGAAAAAGTTGGCCTGGTCGGACCAAGCGGCGGCGGCAAGACCACCGTTACCAAATTGCTGCTGCGATTCATGGACATTGACAGCGGCGAGATCACCATCGATGGCCAAGATATAACGGCCATCAAGCAAGCCGACCTGCGGTCGCGCATCGCCTATGTCTCTCAGGAACCGATACTGTTTCACCGTACCTTGGCTGAGAATATCGGCTACGGCGACCAGACGGCTGATCAGCGTGTCATCGAGGGCGTAGCCAAGATGGCTAATGCCCACGAGTTCATCGAAAAGCTGCCAAAGGCTTACGAAACCATGGTCGGTGAGCGAGGTGTCAAGCTGTCCGGCGGTCAGCGGCAGCGCGTGGCTATCGCCCGGGCAATGCTTAAAAACGCGCCCATCCTGGTACTGGACGAAGCTACCTCAGCCCTTGATTCTGAGAGCGAGGTATTGATTCAAGATGCCCTTTGGAAGCTTATGGAAAACCGTACCGCCATCGTCATCGCCCATCGCCTAAGCACTATCCAAAAGATGGACCGCATCATCGTCCTCGATGAAGGCAAAGTCGTTGAGCAAGGCTCGCACAAAGAACTGCTGCAAAAAGACGGCACCTACGCCAAGCTCTGGGCCCACCAATCAGGAGGCTTCATCAATGAAGACGAATAAACTTAAAAATTACTACTCGTTGCGTTCCTACTTGAGTCATTTAGGCCGCTACAAATGGCCAGCCGTACTGGTATTTGGCAGTTTCGTGATTGCCGACATATTTTTGGCGGTCATCCCGGTGTTTATCGGACAGCTGATCGGCAGCCTGGCGGCCCACCCGATCGAAGGTCACCAGGCCGTCATGTACGTCTGGATCTTGATAGCCTGCAGCGTCTTTCATGATGTCATGTGGCATGCCAGCGAGCTGCTATTTTTGAAGTCCCTCAACCGCGTCAGCTACGATTACGAAACCATCGTCTTTCAGCATATCATCCAGAAACCCTACCCCTACTTTGTCGATAAGTTTACCGGCAAGATTTCGTCCTATATCACCAGCCTGTCTCAAGAATTACGTGATTTCACCGAAAAAATCTTTTGGGATTACGCTGGCCAGAGCGTCAGCCTGATAGCTGTCGTAGCTATCATGACGGCCGTTAACTGGCAGACCGGCCTGATATTTGCGTTTGGCCTGCTACTGATGCTGATCGTCGGTCGCCACACCGTCACCAATAGCTTTCGCTACGAAAAAAAGCAGGCCGATGTTCGCTCCACCAAAAACGGTAAAATCATCGACGCTATCGCCAATTTCGTCAACGTCAAGTCATTTCAAAAAGAAGCCACTGAGATCCGGACCATCGCTGCCGAGCAGGAGATCAACATCAAGGTCGCTCGTACTTCATTTATCTGGGACGTGGTGTTCTGGGGCTCGATGGGATTTTTTATCCGCTACCTGATGTGGCCCGCCACGATTGGACTAAACGTCTATCTGTTTTTGCACCACCAAATTTCGCTGGCCGACCTGACGACCTTTTTGTCGGCCGTGCTGCTATTTTCGACCACCATTTGGGAAATGATCTGGCACTTTTCGCAGTTTAATTTGAGGTTAGCTCGGATGGAAGAAGCCCACAGCTACCTGTTTGGGCCAGTCAACATCATTAAACAGCAGGCGGTGACTGAGTACCGCGCATCACAAGCGGTGGTCTTTGATAAAACACTCCGGCTGAAAGATTTACGTTTCGCTTATCCAGACGATCCCGGCCAGCCGGTTTTAAGCGACATTAATCTGTCCATTAAAAAGGGTGAGAAGATTGGTATTGTCGGTAAAAGTGGCAGCGGTAAAAGTACATTGACTAAATTGCTGCTGGGTTACTATCCGGTAGCTGGCGGTCAGTTTGTACTCGATGGCCATGATGTAGCCAGCTATGACCTAGCCCAACAGGTAGCCTACGTGCCTCAGGACACCAGTCTGTTTCACCGCACCATCGCCGAAAACATCGCCTACGCCGCCGATCACGAAGTGAGTCGTGACGCTGTCATCGCCGCCGCCAAGCAGGCTCACGCTCATGAATTTATCGTACAGATCGGCGAACAGTACGAAGCCCTGGTCGGTGAGCGCGGCGTCAAATTGTCAGCCGGCCAGCGACAGCGCATCGCCATTGCCCGGGCCTTTTTGGACGATAAGCCGATCCTGGTATTGGATGAAGCTACCAGCGACCTGGAAAGCGAACGCGAAGTACTGGTGCAGGAAGCCCTGGAATCCTAA
>CAZXIT010000025.1:0-12576 GCA_964640775.1 uncultured Candidatus Saccharibacteria bacterium | reverse complement strand
ATCCAAATCATGCTACCTCTGTTAAGCTAGACGTATGAGTCTTTCGATCGCGATTGTCGGGCTGCCCAATGTCGGCAAGTCTACCCTGTTTAATGCCCTGACCGGCAGCAATATCCTGGCGGCTAATTATCCGTTTGCGACTATTGAGCCCAACACCGGCATGGTACCGGTGCCGGATGAGCGGCTGGCCCGTCTGGCCAAGCTGTACCAAACGGATAAAATAGTCCCGGCGACAGTGACGTTCGTAGACATCGCCGGGCTGGTAGCCGGTGCGAGCGAGGGCGAAGGTTTGGGCAACCAGTTTTTGAGCCATATCCGTACGACGAATGCCGTCGTCCAGGTAGTGAGGGCCTTTGACGACCCCAACGTGACACATGTCGACGATGCCCATAATCCGCGTAAAGACATCGACGTTATCAATACCGAGCTGGTGCTGGCAGACCTGCAAACGATCGGCCGGCGGCTGCCAAAATTTGAAAAAGAGGCTCGGGCTGACGCCAAGCTCAAGCCCCAGCTGGAAGCCTACCAGCAAGTGAATAAATTATTAAATGATGGCCAGCCGCTGTGGGGTCATCCGGAGCTTGACAGTGCACTTTTAGCAGATCTGCAGCTGCTGACTATGAAGCCGGTTATCTATGTGTTCAACCTGGATGAAACAGGGCTGGAGAACACCGCACACCAGGACGAACTGCGACAATTAGTAGCCCCGGCGCAGGCTTTATTCGTCTGCGCCAAGCTGGAAAGCGAGCTCAAAGACTTGGGTGCCGGCGACGCCGCAGAACTGCTGGAAAGCTACGGCCAGCACGAATCCGGACTGCTGCAATTAATCCACGCCGCCTACCAGACACTGGGTCTGCAAAGCTACCTGACAGCCGGTGAAAAAGAGGTGCGGGCCTGGACTATCAAGCAGGGCGCTACTGCGCCGCAGGCGGCTGGAGCCATCCATGGTGACTTTGAACGAGGCTTTATTGCCGCGGAAGTAGTGGCTTGCAGTGATCTCGTGAGCGCCGGGAGTTTAGCGGCAGCTAGAAGTGCCGGCAAAGTACGGACTGAAGGCAAGACCTACATCATGCAGCCTGATGACGTAGCAGAGTTCCGCTTCAACGTATCTAAATAGCGCTGGACGGTTCGACTTCGCTGCGCGACTGGAAAACTGGTTTGGGTTTGCGGGCAAATTTGCGGCTGCGCAGCACCGTTGGCAGCTTAGAGTAAGCAATACGCAAGGCGTTGATCTCAAGCGGCTTGTGCAAGTTGAGCGGCGGCCACACAAATCTGCCGGCCGTTTGGGCAGCTGGCGGCGGCTGCACCGCGGGCGTGACAGGAGGAGCTGCAGCGGAGGCGGCTGCTGGTTCCTGACGGCTGCCGAAAACCTCCTTGATGCCTTCAGCGTAGATATCATCAATCGGCGGGCTGGCCGGTGCCGGGGGCGGCACAGGCGGCGCGACGATCGTTGCTTCCGGCGTGTGCTCCAAAAGGCGGGCTGGTGATGCAACCTGGCCGGTCTGCTGCCGATATTGGGCTAGCAAGCCCTGGGCATAGAGATAATCGGCCAGCTCAGGGCTCGGCTTGATGGGCTGAGGCTGAGGCGCCGCGCCGCCTTGGACTTTGAGGTGCTCGTGCAGTTCTTGCTGGTGCTGGTGCTGGGCTATCAGGTAAGCCTGCAGCTGGTGGTTGATTTGCTCCAGGTGCTGGTTTTGGCCCTCCTGGTGGTTGTGCTGCTTCTTTTTGCCGTCGGCCATGCAGTGCTGGACGTGGGTAATGAGCTTGCGGAGGCGAGCCTGGTCATAGCTGCGAAAATTCATTTTCTTTTCGCCGCTGGTCACATTGATATAGGCGCCGAAGAGACGGTGGCTATAATCAATTTCGTTAATCATATCGAAGCGCAGGTCTTCAACGGTCAAGAAATTCAGCGGCTTTTTATCTACTAGCAAAACCCGCACATCAGTAGCCACCAGCAGAGCAAAACCGCCCTCGTAGAGCCCGTTGACGCATTCAAAGATTTGTTCGTCCGGCAGCAAAATATTTGGCAGTTCGCGCACTTCTCCCCGTCCCCAGCCAAACTGCTTAAAGCCGATATCGCTAAGCTGCTTGCGTACTGATTGTTCGCTAACCATTGCTGCCTCCTTAGTAGCATCATCGTATAGCATTGGGCTTGGCAAGGTGGTGAGAATCTTCACCAATAAAAAGAGATATTAATCACCGGCCCTCCCGTTGGCGTCTCTTGCCCGTACCCCAGAGTTTGACATTGACCCTGAGTTCTATCACAATAAACTTTATGTTAGCCACGCTGAAACAAACAGCTCAACTGGTGGAGTTTTTTCGGGTGCAAGGCGTCAAACAAACATATCGCAAAGGTGATTTCATCGTCCATCCCGGCGATGCCCCGCCCGGTGTGTTTTACATCTATGAGGGCCTGGTCAAGGCCTACGACATCACCAAGTACGACGAAGAAAACCTGCTGATTATTCGCAAGGAAGATGAAATTTTTCCGCTGATTTGGGCGGTTACCGGCCGCGAGCATCATATTATCTATAAAGCCCTGGCGCCGACTATCACGTGGTGTGTCAGCCGCGATAAGTTTTTGGCATTTATTAGCAGCAATACCGACGCCCTGGCACCGCTGCTGGATATGACTATGGAAATGTACCGTCTGCACGGCGAGCGCATCCTCAACTTGGAGTACCGCACCGTACGCGAGCGAATTATCTCGTTTCTGCTAACCATGGGCCAGCGTTTTGGCAAAGAAACCAAAGAGGGCCTGCTGATCGAAGTATCGCTCAGACACCAGGATATTGCCAGTTCGGTCAACGCTACCCGCGAGACGACCAGCCGGGAGCTGGCCGCCCTGGAGCGCAAAGGCCTGCTGGAAAACAAGCAGTCCCATACCCTGCTCAAAGATGTCGAAGCCCTGCGCAAGCACCTGGCCTAGCGCAGCCGCTCGCGGCACCGCTTATTTCCACTCCGTAACTACCTGCTCGATAATTTCAAGAACGGTCTTATGGTCCGGCACGTCTTGCTGGTCATAGTAATGGTCAGTGTCGAAATAATCGGCGATGACGTTTAGGCAAAACAGGTCATCAGCCAGGACATGCATGCGATCCACAGCCTGGACACCGGCAAAAGGCGTGGCGATAATAAGTTTCTCGATCTCGATTGGCTTGAGAAATTCGGCGGCCAGATCGACCGTAAAGCCTGTTTTCATGCCGTCGGATACGAGAATGACATTGTGGTGTTTGAGCAGCTCTTTATTGATGGTACCTCCGGCACCAACCAGCTGGTTCATATCGTGCATCCGAGCCAATTTTTCCTGCTCGATAAAGCCAAAATATTCGCTCGTCAGCTCGGCAATCTCGCCGTCTGAATAGCTGTGGTTATAGGCCATCCGGCCGCCGGATGTAATCCCGGCGATAGCTTCAGGCTCGCGCGGCAGCATAATGTCAGCACTCTGCAGCATTGTCAGTACGCAGTGCAGTTCTGAAGCGATCTGCGCACCGACCATGACTCCGCCATCACCGAGAGCCACAACGGCACACTTTTCATCAAGATATTTATCGGTCAGCTGGGCAGCCAGCATGCGACCAGCTTGGACCCGGGAAGCAAAATACATACCTGTAATTATACAGTCCGCTTACGCTTTTCGTAAGAGGTAAAAACGCTCTTGGTTGCCCCGGGCACCGCTCACGGCCGAGTCGGCCTTATCGATTACCATAAACTGCCCATGTACCCACGCCTCAAAATCTTTAAGAATATCGCGGCGCATCTTGTCGTTTTTGATGACACCCTTGTGTTTAAGCGAGCTGTGGCCGGCTTCAAACTGGGGCTTTGCCATAGCAGCGATTTGCGTCTTGGAGCCGCAGAGGCTGGCGACATGCGGTAAAATATCCCGCAAACTGATAAACGATACATCGGCCACCACTATATCCGGCACGGCACTGAGCTCCTGTAAGCTGCGGATGTCAGTCTGTTCATGCAGTTCGATCAGAGGATGGCCGTGCAGGCTTGGGTGCAGCTGGTTTGTCCCGACTTCGACGGCGATAACTTTGGCAGCCCCGTGCTTGAGCGCGTAATCGGTAAAACCGCCGGTGCTGCTGCCGACATCAAGCACCGTCTTGCCTTGAAAATCCAGTTTGAGTGCGGCTGCCACCGAAGCTAGTTTGAGCGCTGCCCTGCTGACGTACTGCTCCTCAGCGGTTATTTCAATCACCGCGCTTTCGCCCACCATATGGCCTGGTTTTTTAACTATCTGGCCGTCAACACGTACTTTGCCGAGTTTGATATAGCTCTCGGCTTGGCTGCGGCTTTGCACCTGGCGGTCAGAAGCCAGTTTTTGATCTAATCTGGTCTTCATGAGTACGGTTAGTCTTTGACGCGTTCGCGGTATGCGCCGGTAGCGGTGTCGACAGAGATTAGGTCGCCCTGTTTGATAAAAGCTGGGACTTTGATGGTCAGGCCGGTCTCCAGTGTAGCGTCCTTGCTGATTGATGAGCTGGTGTCGCCTTTGACGGCATTTTCGGTGTAAGTTACTTTGAGGGGCACGTTTTTGGCCAGCTCGACATTGATGGGCTGGCTATTAAAAAATTGCAATTGGACGAGGTCGCCTTCTTTGAGATAGCCAGCACTGTCGCCTACCAGGTCAGCGGACACTTCAAACTGGTCAAATGTCTCTTCATTCATAAAGAAAAACGTCGTGGCATCGGTGTATAGGTACTGGACAGTCTGAGTGGTCACGTCGGCACTTTCCAGCTGCTCGTTGCCCTTAAAGGTCTTCTCGAGCACCTTGCCATCCAGCAAGCTTTTGATCCGCACGTTGACGATTGAGCCGCCGCGGCCCATGACCTTTTGGTTGTACTCTACGACGCGGAATGGCTGCCCTTCCCATTCAAAAAGCGTGCCTTTTTTTAGATTGGTGATGCTCAGTGCCATCAGCTGCTCCTAGTTATTCGCGACAAACGGCATCAGCGCCAGGTGGCGGGCACGTTTAATAGCGGTGCTCAATCGGCGCTGCTCACTCTCGGTCAGGCCGGTCTTTTTGCGGCTTTCAATCTGTCCGTAGACGTTTACGTAGCGCTGCAGGGTTTTAAAATCCTTGTGATCAAAAAATGCTACGTCGGTTCGGTGTTTAAAAATCTTTGCCATGAAGTGCTCCTAATTTAAAATGGTATGTCGTCTAAGTTGATAGGGGCGTCGCCGATGTCTTCGATAACGACGTCGTCTTTTTTAGGTTTTTTATTGGGTTTTGGCTTCTCGCTGCCTGCGGCTGCCGGCGCGTCGGCTGCGGCTGAACCGCTATCGGTGCCGCCACTATCGCCATCTCCGCCGCCACGGCCGTCCAGAAAGGTAACGTCATTGGCCAGGACCTCGACTTTGTTGCGCTTCTGACCATCTTGCTCCCAGGATCGGGATTGCAAACGGCCTTGCACCAGGCAGCGGCGACCCTTGCTCATGTACTGCGCCACACGCTCAGCCAAAGGCCCCCAGCAGACAATATCGATGTAATCGGTGGCTTCTTGCCACTCGCCGCTGGCGTCTTTGTAGCTGCGGTTGAGCGCCAGGCTAAAACTGGTGACATTTTGACCGGTGGGTGTCTGCCGCAGCTCGGGGTCGCGGGTCAGGTTGCCCATTAATGTTACTTGGTTAAGACTTCGTGCCATTGCTATGCTCCTTGCTTAGTTTCCCTACGCTACGCCTACTCAGAAATGTTCGTCAAGCGAACAGCCGACAAAACGACTTTATTTAACAATTTTTTAAGACTCGTCACTGCTGCTGTCCTCTTTGCGTTCGTCATCGCCTCGATCACCGCGCTTGGCGGCTTGCTCGGCTTTGACGGCCCGAGCCGCTTCAGCCTTAGCAATCTTTTTGAGGTCTGGCTTGGTGATCAAAAAACGGATCACTTCGTCGGTAATATTGAGTGTGCTCTCGGCTTTCAGGACGCCGGCGCCCGGCATATCAACCGTGTAAAACACATAGACAGCGTATTCGTTGCCTTTGATAGTGTACGCCAGCTTGCGCTTGCCCCAGTTGTCAATGCTGGCGACTGCGCCGCCGTTATCGGTGATGATCTTGGTGACCCGTTCTTCGGCCTTGCTGAGGTCGACTTCCAGGTCAGGGTGATAGAGCACCGCGATTTCGTACTGATTCAAAACTCATTCCTTCCTTCGGTTAAAGCCCATGCGCGCTTGAGAGGCCATGAGCTGAAGCTGCTACTGATCATAGAGTATAGCTGAACTACCCCTGTTAGTCAACAGCTAGAGCGATTGGACAAAATTATGGAAGGCCGGCCGGCCGTTTTTGCCTGACTCAATCAATTGGCTGGTCAGCAGGGCTAGTGGCAGCTCCGCGTGGTATTTGCGGCACAATGCCTGCACCGAATGGCTGGTCGAAAGTCCTTCGACAACACCGGTAGATTTTTTGAGTGCCGCCGTTTGGTCCATTTTTGACAAACGCCGGCCAAATTGGAAATTGCGGCTTTCCCGCGACGAACATGTCAGCACCAAATCCCCGACGATGCCGGGAGCAGTGACGGCACCGCCGAGCTTCATGGCCTCGCCAATCGTTACGACTTCTTGGAGGGCCACGGTTATAAGTTCCGCTCGAGTATTCATACCAAAGCCCATGCCATCGGCATAGCCGCAAGCAATGGCATAGACATTTTTAAGGGCGCTGGCTAGCTCCAGCGCCCGGCGGCCGCGAGTCGATTGGACACGAAAATACGGCGTTTGCAGCAATTCCCTGAGCACCGGCAGGTGTTGCCGGGTGGCATAGCCCAGAGACAGAAGCGTCGGCTGCCGGTCAACAATCTCAGAGGCAAACGACGGACCGATCAAGCTGTAATAATTGGGATAGCGGCCCAGGCTTTGGATAATTTGATACGGCAAAAGACAGGTGTCTTCTTCTATGCCCTTGGCAGCATTCACGATAATCGTGTCCCGCCCGATAAACTGCTGGCTGCTCTGGATGGCCGCCCGGATAGATTGGGTCGGCACAGCCACAAAGATCAAATCAACCGGATGATCAAGCAGCCGGTTAGCGTCAACGGTGCTAAATGAAACGCCGTTATACGTCAAAAGCGAACCAATCGCCTGGCCAAACGCACCCCAGCCCAAAATAGCAATTTTCATAACCCAAATAGTACTACTATCAGGGACGAATACCTAATCTAACCGCGGGCAGCCAGACTAGGCCAGATCGAGCTGCCGGCCATGGCGCGACTGATTTTCAGCAAAGCGCCGGGCGGCTCGCACGGCGGCAGGTTCCCTGACTTCACGGGCCGACCGATTCTGCCTAGCGCGATGATAAGCTGTCCTCAGCGTATCGCGAGTAGGAGCAGGTGCTACAGGATAAGCATCAACCGGCACGGCTGGAGGATCGAGAGACTCAATTGCAGCTACTGGTTCGACTTCCAGCTCACTTGGCGCCAAAGCGAAGTGCTCATCGGGAATTTGGTCAACGGTAGTAGGCGCGCTGGCAGCCAGGCTAAAATCCGCGTCAGTCATTGCATCTAATGGAATTGGCGGCCCAAAATCAATTTTTTCTTCGGCGCTCATGACTCTTTGTCTCCTTTTTTAAAAAATAATTCCTGCTTATATTAATACAAGAATGGGCAGATTGCAAGAAGATTGCGATCTGTTAATGGTTACTTTTCAGACTTATTCGTCGTCGTAGTTTTCGTCGAGGACTTCGTCGGGAGTGCCCGCAGCGGCGAGACCGCTGCCAAAGACATCATCAAGTGAGCTCACCAGGACTTCGCGCGGACGAGAGCCATCAGCAGCACCAACGATGCCCTGCTCTTCCATAGTTTCGATCAGGCGGGCCGCCCGGCCGTAGCCGACGCGCAGGCGGCGCTGCAGCAGGCTGGTGCTGGCTTTATGATTCTCGATGACGACCCGGACGGCATCGCGCCACATATCGTCGTCAGCGTCTTGGCCGCCGTAATCAGCCACTACCCCGCCCTTGCCGTTAAGCTGGACGGGCTGAGAAACAACCTCATCGTCATACTGCGGCGGGCGCTGCATACGGATGAAGTCCATGACTTTGACGGTCTCCTCGTCGCCGATCAGGGCGCCCTGGACACGTTTCGGCTTCGGCATATCGGAAGTTAGCAGCAGCATATCGCCCTGGCCCAGCAGCTTTTCGGCGCCAACCTGGTCGATGATTGTCCGGGAATCGACTTGCGACTGGGTCGTAAAGGCGATGCGCCCCGGCACATTAGCCTTGATCAGGCCGGTAATGACGTCCACGGAGGGCCGCTGGGTAGCTAATACCAGGTGGATGCCGACGGCCCGGGCTTTTTGGGCGATACGTACCACCAGGGCCTCGACATCGCGAGCGGCCATCATCATTAGGTCCGCCAATTCGTCAATCACGATGACAATATAAGGCATGCCCTCTTCCTTTTTGAGATTGTTATACTCGGCAATGTTGCGCTTGTTGACTTCGGCCAGCGCCCGGTAGCGGCGCTCCATCTCGGCTACCGCCCACTTCAGAGCGCTGATACACTTCTCCGGTTCGGTAATGACTGGGGTCAGCAAGTGAGGAATGTCGTCGTAGGGCTTCAGTTCGACCTGCTTGGGGTCAACTAGGATCAGTTTGAGATCGGCTGGTGAATTGCGGTATAGCAGGCTGGTCAGGATGGTGTTGATCATCACTGACTTGCCGGAACCGGTCTGGCCAGCCACTAGGATGTGCGGCATTTTAGCCAGGTCAGCGATAATTGGCGTACCGGATATATCGCGGCCGATGGCAAAGCTGAGGGCACTGCTGGTATCCTGCCATTCCCGCGACAGCAGCATCGAACTGAGACGCACGGTGGCTGATTTGATATTGGGCACTTCGATACCGACAGCCCGCTTGCCGGGAATCGGAGCTTCCATCCGGATAGAATGCGCCGCCAGGTCTAGCGCCAGATTGTCTGCCAGCGCAGTTATCTTGGTCAATTTGGCGCCTGCGGGCGGCTTCATGGTGTACTGGGTGACCCGCGGGCCAATGTTGGCGCCTTCCATTTCAACCTCAATGTTGAAATTCTCGAAGGTGTCATGGATAATCTGGGCATTGGCGTTGACGTCGCCGGCATCAGCCTTGTCCTGTTTCTGGTTGAGCAAGTCGACACTCGGGAATTGCCAGTCCGGATCGCTAGCCGTGGTCAATGCCTCATGGACTTCGTTGGCCGTGAGCTTTTGGGCGGTGTTTTTGAGCGTTGAAAGCTTGGCCGGCGGCTCGGCAGCCGTATGATGTTCGACCGGCACGCCCTCATTGAGTTTGAAGCCGGCAGGCTGTTCGACAGCCTTTGCCTTTAATGAAGCCAGCTCGGACTCCTCGCCTTTTTCACGCTCCGGCCGTTTGAATACATTGCCGAGTTTCAGCAGGACTTTTAGCGAAATACCGAAGGCAAAAAAGACTGCTAACAGAGTAAAGACAAAGAACAGCAAGGCAGCCGGAGTTTTATCCAGCGCCGTCAGCGCCATATTGCCTACCCCACGGCCGACGGTGCCGCCATGCCCGCCAACCCAGGCGCCGTCACCCGTCCGGCTAACGAGCGCGGTATAAAACCACGCGCTGGCAAATAGCAGTACCGATAGCATACCGGCCAGTTTGCTGAGCGGTATCCGCCGGTCTTCGGCCATAAATTTATAAATGCCCCAGTATATAAGAGCGACGGGGGTCAGGTACGCGGCGTAGCCTAGTGCCCAATAGGCACCATGAAACAAGCTAACCGGCAGCGGCCCGCCGGTACCGAAACCGCCAAGCAGCAGAAAGACTGCCGCCAGCATCAGCAGGATTGCGCCGGCAAGCGCCCAAAAGGGCGACCGCTCATATGACGACTCGGCCGGGGCTTTCTTTTTTGTGGATTTTTTCTTTTTAGCCATAGATTGGAGCAACCATATTATTTTACCATTTTGAGATGGTGATTTACACTTGAAATTATAGCAAAATTTACTACAAATGTCAAGAGGCTTGTGCTTGCCGGGGCTAGTCGGTACGGGGGTCTTGGGTCAGCAGTCGGGCGCGCATTTCCTGGAAGCGTTTTTGCTGCTCGGCGGCAATTTCTTCGGAGGTTTTCTCTACAGGCTGAGCCTGGACGTCTTGGCCCGGCTGGGGCGGCTGGCCGTTTTGCGCAGCATTTTGTTTGCTCTGGTCATTTTGCCCCTGTTTGGCGCCACCATTGGCGCCGCCCCCGCCACCGCTGATGATATTGATCACCGGTATAACGATTGGACTGCGCTGGGTATGCTCGAAGAGGTAGTGGGTGACGTGCTCCTTGAGCTCCAGCTTAAACCGGTCAAGGTCGACGCGCTTGAAGCGCTGCTGAACAGCCCGCTTCAGTTCGATGCGCAGGCCATTCATGATTTCTTCGTTGTCGCGCATATAGATGAAGCCGCGGCTAATGATATCCGGGCTAGTCATCAGATTGCCAGTTTTTTTATCGACTGTCAGGACGATCGCGACTAAGCCCTCCTCGGACAGCAGGACGCGGTCTTTGACGACGACGTTGCTAACCAGGGCACCGGTCTGGTCGACCAGGATAGTGCCGTATGGCACTTCGCCGGCCAGTTCCATTTTATCGGGGGTGAAAGCGATGACTTGGCCGTTGCCGACGTTGAGAATGCTGGCCCGGGGAATGCCCTGCTCAATGGCAATATCGACATGGTAGCGCTTAGCAGTATAGTCGCCGTAAATTGGCACAAAGAATTTTGGCTTCAGCATGTTGATCATGTCGGCGTACTCGTCGCGGGAAGCATGTCCGGACACGTGCAGCGGGCCGACCCCGTCCAATTCGCGCGTTTCATGGCGAAAGACGTGGACGCCCTTTTTGAACAATTCATCGACCATGGTGCGGATTTTGGCGTCATTCCCGGAGTACGGGATCGGTGTGCTGGACAAGATTACCGTGTCTTGTTCCTTGAGTTTGACGTGGCGATGCTCGCCGTTGCTCATCCGCTGCAGCGCGCTACTGGGTTCGCCTTGGGAACCGGTACAGACCACGACCAGATCAGTATCTTTCATAGTGCTGGCGCTGGCAATCGGCACGAAGGTGCCTTTGGGAATCCGCACAAACCCGTGGCGCACAGCCATTTCTAGGGTGCTGACCATGCTGCGGCCATCCATAGCTACCTTTTTGTTGTGGTGGACGGCGGCGTTGATGATCATCTGGACGCGGTTCATATTAGTCGAGAAGAGCCCGACAAAGATACGTCCGGGAGCATTGTCCATGATGTCTTTGAAACTCTGCTCAATGGTCGACTCGCTGGGCGTCCGGCCCATGCGCTCGGTTGTTGTTGATTCGCTGAGCAGCGCTAAAACGCCGTCATTGCCGAGTTCAATCAGGCGCTCCGTGTCAGTCCGTTCGTGGTCGAGCGGGTTGGGGTCAAGACGGAAATCACCGGTGTTAATGATACGGCCGACGGGCGTATCAAGCACGATGACAGTACTGCCGGGGATGGAGTGCGTGACCCGCACCAGCTCAACGAAAAATTCGCCGATTTTAAGGCGTTCGTGAGTGTTTTCGTTCATGGTAACGGTTTTAAGTTCAAAACCGTCAGGCATCGGCAGGCCAAAGTTCTCAAAAATTTCTTCGACGCGGCCGATAGTAAATTTGCTCCCGTAGATTGGCGCTGGAAACTTTGGCACGATGTGCGGCAGGCCGCCAATGTGGTCGAGGTGGCCGTGAGTAATGATGTAAGCCCTCAGCTTGTGTTTAATTTGCTCCAGGTAGGCAGTGTCGACAATACCATAATTGATACCGGGCAGATCAACACCGAGGTCATTGCCGCAGTCCAGGATAACGGCATCGTTGATATATTCGACGAGGATCATGTTTTTTGAGCCGCCGCCATCCATGCCGCCCAGGCCGATGACTCTCAGGCGGGGATTATCGTCAATGACATTGGCGCGCTGCTGTCCTGGTGCTGTTTCAGCCGCCACGTATTGGTTGGCAATGCGCTGGGCATCCTGCTGGCTGCGGCGCTGGGCCCGCACGGCCTGGCCGCGCGAGGTGGTGAGGCTGCTGGTCATCGCCGGGGACTTCTGCCCGCCAGAGCGGCCTTGGCCGCCGCTGGAAGAGCGGCCGGAGCCGCCGCGGCCGCGGGAGCCGCCTGGTTTTGAATCATTTTGCGATCCATTTTGACCGCCCGAGTCATTGCTCGGTGGCCGGGTTGGTTTAGGTTGGTTGTTTTGCATAGATTCCTTTCTTTTGAAATCTTTAAGATAGTTTAATTTTCTGAATAATTGCGGGGATCAACGCGAAATCGTCGATCAGGGTTTGGCGCATCGCACCGTTATAAAGGGCTGCTGCCGGATGAAACAGCGGCAGGATTACCACCTGTAATATATCCTCGGAGTCTTTCTGTAAGCTCAGACGGACGCGCTTGGGCTGTCCGTGAACCTGGCTGATTTTCAGATCCGGTAAGAAGCAATTCATGCTGTGCTTGCCGAGGGTCACGACGACCTTGGGCTGAATCGCTGCTAACTGGCTCTGTAAATAGGGCAAAAAGGCTTTTTTCTCGTCGGGCGCGGGATCTCGATTGCCGGGCGGACGATACTTAACGATATTTGTAATATACACGTCTTCCCTGTTGAGAT
>CAZXIT010000024.1:0-13055 GCA_964640775.1 uncultured Candidatus Saccharibacteria bacterium | reverse complement strand
CTGACTTGGTGCGCAACGCACAGCGCACCCCCCCTATTTTTATTTACCAGGGGCAGTACCATACCAGCCCGTACTATCTGCAGCCGGAAGCATTTACGCGCATAGTAGCCGATGATGTGGAAGACAATGATACTACTTTGACGGGCAGCCAGTTTCAACCAGCAGACAGGCGGCCAAGGCAGCTCACTCCTGCCGACACGGCAATTAAACGGCTGCTCAGTCGAGCGGCTGCCGCCACCAGCTAGCCGACAACGCGGTACAGCTCTTCGAGCGTCGTTTCGCCGCGGACGACTTTAAGCATCCCGTCCTGCAGCATGGTCAGCATGCCGGATTTAGCGGCCGCTTCTTCGATGGACTGGGCAGAGATGTAGGATTTAGGGTCTTCGAGCAGCTCGCGCAGAGCACTGCTCATGGTGAATTGCTCGCGAATAGCCATCTGGCCGGTATATCCGTACGGATTTTCATCAGAATGGCCCGGTTTGTACAATTGCAAGCCTTCGAGGCTGGGGCGTTCGATACCTGTCGGCAAGGTGGCCAGAACCTGATTAATCTTGACCAGCTCACCTTCGCTGGGCGCATAGGCCTGCTTCAGCGAATCATCCAAGCGGCGAATCAGGCGCTGAGCCATAACCAGGCGAATTGCCGATACAAACAGCGGATTTTGGCCAATAATCTCAGCCATCCGGGTGAGGGCGGCACCGGCTGAGCCGGCATGGAAGGTCGCCAGTACCAGGTGGCCGGTCAGTGCAGCCTGCAAGGCTGTTTTTGCCGTATCCAGGTCGCGTATCTCGCCGACCATCACGATATCAGGATCGAGCCGCAGCACGGCTCGCAGCTTGCCTGCAAAGCTGCCATCGTTGCCGCCTTCCTTGGAATGAACCGAAATCTGGGTGATGCCCGGGAACTGATACTCAACAGGGTCTTCGATAGTGATGATTTTGCGCTCGTCGCTGTTGAGAGTATTGAGCATCGAATACAGTGTGGTCGTTTTGCCGGAGCCAGTTGGGCCGACGACCATCACCAAACCGCTCGGCTTGGCAATAATGTCATCGACGATGGCCCGTTCGTGCTCCGAGAGACCAAGCTTATCCAGGGTGTACATAGTGGCGTCCATATTGAAAAGCCGCATCACCACATCCATGCCATTGATAGTTGGCACGGTTTCCAAGCGGACATTCACATCGACAACATTGCCATCAGCCATGGCAACTTTTTGAGCAATATGCCCCTGCTGGGCTTCGTCAGCTGCCGTGGAGACATTGCCCGCGGCCGCGATAGCTGAAATCAGGATGTGATACTTCTCCATATTTAGATGAGCGATAGGATGCAAGATACCGTCGATACGCAGGCGGATACGCACTTGGTTCACTTGGCTTTCGAGGTGGATATCCGAGGCATTAAGCCGATGGGCCTGGGCAACGAGATAGGCCAGCATGTCATCAGCCCGCACTTGCTCCAAAATGTCAGAAATCTGTTCGACCCGCTCGTTATTGCCCGTCTGCTTAACGGAGATATCCTCGTAGACTACCTGTTTGGGGGGGTCATACAGCTTCATGTAGTCGCGAAAGCCGGTATCGGAAATAATGGCATACGTAACGCGCTGCTCGATAAACCGCTGCTGCAGACTATGGATAGTCTGCTGGGAGGTCGTGGTAGTAACGCCAAACATGAGATTGCTGCGGTCCATCTTAATCGGGATTACCCGCATCTTGTACAGCTCGGCGACACTCAGCAATTCTCGAAATAGTTTTTTATCAGTAATTTGCGAGACATCTAGGTAGTCAAGGCCCAGTATCCGGGCCCGCCGCTGGGTAGATTGTTCTTCGTCAATTCGGGCGTCCTGGCTCATATCCCCCTAGTATAAAGCATAAGCAGGGACTTACGGTATAGTGGAGTGGCATATGGTAGAACTCGTCCTGATAGCCCATAATCTGCGGAGCGCACACAATGTTGGCTCCCTGCTGCGGACAGCGGAAGGCCTGGGAGTGGGCAAGGTATGGCTAAGCGGTTACTCCCCTTACCCACTGCGGGCAACTGATGATCGGCTGCCGCATTTGGCGCGTAAAATTGATAGCCAGATCAGCAAGACAGCGCTTGGTGCTGAACAGTGGCTGCCATGGGAGCACAGCACCGATGTTACCAGCTTAATCGCCGGTCTTAAAAAAGACGGCTTTCTCATCGCCGCCCTGGAGCAGTCAGCCGGCTCAATCGCCTTGCCCGCCTTTACCGTGCCGCAGAAACTAGTCATTATCGTTGGCCGCGAGGTCGAAGGTCTAGAAACTGAGATACTGCAGCTGGCAGATCAGATCTTGGAAATCCCCATGCTTGGACAGAAAGAGTCATTTAACGTCGTCCAAGCGGCCGCTATGGCGCTTTACCACTGCCGCTACGCCGGCAAGTATTTGTGATACAATAAAATAAGTTCAATTAAAACCAAAATATACTTCCCTCAAACACATGGCTCTAGCGACAAGACCAAAACCAACTGTCCACCATAAAAAACGCCGTGCCCAGCACCACCGGCAGAGCAAGCATTACTTAAAATCCTACTGGCCATACCTGCCAATGCTGCTGATTGTGGGCGCCGGCCTGATGATAAACAGCGCCTGGTCGGCCAGCAGCGTGCTCGGTGCCCAGAGTGATTTCAGTGGCAGTACGCTGCTCAGTGAAACCAACGACCGGCGAAGCAGCGAAAAACAGCAGCCCCTGACGCTAGACCCTCAGCTGGCCGCTGCCGCCCAGGCTAAAGCCCAAGATATGGTGCAAAAAAATTACTGGTCGCACAACTCGCCTGACGGAAAAACACCGTGGAGCTTTATTGCAGCCAGCGGCTACCAGTATCAAGCGGCCGGCGAAAACCTGGCTTACGGTTTTGGCAATGCCAGCGATACCATCACCGGCTGGATGAACAGCCCCGAGCACCGGGCCAATATCCTCAATGCCGGGTATCAAAATGTCGGTTTCGGCGCAGCTAGCTCGCCGAACTACCAGGGCCACGGGCCGGAAACCATTGTTGTCGCCGAATACGGCCAGCCAGTGCCGGCGGTAGCCACGGTCAGCTTCACGGTCCCCGAGCCAACCGGCACTGTGCCTGCCCGCAGCGTTCGTGGTGCCAGCACCGAAATCGCTGCCCAGCCGGTCTCACGGATCCAGCTGCTGACTGGCGGTCAAGCCGCCTGGAGCTTAGCGGCAATGTCAGCTTTGGCTGGCGCTGCCCTCGCGCTGTTCATCACCCGTCACAGCCTGCGCCTGCACCGGGCAATTGTCCGCGGCGAGGCCTTCATTAGCCACCACCCGCTGCTTGATATCGCCATCGTTTTCATCTTTACTACCGGCTTTATACTGACCCGCTCCAGCGGTATTATTCGCTAGGAGTCTGACCGGCATCAATTTCGGCAATATAGGCCAGCACTCGGGGCACGGTTATCTCGCCCGGCGGACGGCGGCCTGATATTTTACCGTCGACCCACCGATCAAACACTTCCGCAAACTGCTGGGGCGATACTCCCCACACAGCTTTTCGAGGGCTCATGCCGGGAAACTGTCCGGGCCTGGTACCTAGGAAATACAAGCCTTCATTGACCTGCCTGGTTGTCTCCATCGTGTCGTCTGGCGGCTCAAGGCTGCCACCAAGTTCCTCGGCGATCGTATCGATGAGGGCATAAAACGGCTGGCACTGCTTATCGCGAAGCCCTAGCCGCTCCATTGCGAAACGCTTAACTGATTCGACGGTGACCAGCTGCAGCGGCTCAGTTTCAGTTTCGCCTTTCCCGTCAATCACAGCCTTATCGAGATAGCGCGCTGGCTCACGCACCGCACTGCCGGCTTCTTGCTCAACTGTGGCAGCTGGTGCCGGGCGGGAAAACTCGGCTGACAAAGGCTGCTCCGGCTGCAAAGCCGCGTTGACATAGCCGACGAGCAGGCGAATGTGGCCCCGGCTAACGCCGGGGGCTCTAGCTGGGTTTTTGATCAGCCACTCGGCGGCGGCCGTCAGGCTGTCAGTCGCCATAAACTGAAACCGCTCATCTGCGTCCCCAAGATGGGCAGCCATGCGGGGGTTGTCGATGAATTCAACCGGGCAGTCATCGTCTCCGGGATGCTGCACTTTGTCAAAAAAGGCCTGCCTCAGGCCAGTCCATAAGCCCCTGGCTTCACGCACGCCTTTTTTGTCCCCCTGCTCAAAGAGGTGCGACTCATAGGCCCGCAGATCATCCAGCGGTGTTAAATTCTCCCAGGAATCTTCCATAAAAGGCGGGCTCTCAGGATTGGTTTCCAGCCGCACACCCATACCATGGCTGGCAAACATGCCGCTCAATATTTGGATTGTCAAGGCAACATCTTCCGGTGTCTTGGCCCTCAAGCCAGCACCTTCAATGACAATACGAGGGTCTTGCGTATTCATAATTTTAGTATTATATCATATAATGTGATTTATTTAAAGACTACCTGGTTTGTGTTATTGGAGGACGAGGTTTTCGGGGCCTACCAGCTGCTGGAGTATGCTGAAGCCTTCGCTGGCACGGTCGATACCGCCGGGGAGTTTGATGGCTTGCTTGCTGGCAGCCTCGCCGAGGACCAGCACGACTTCGGTATTGCCCTGATGGCTGTCGATGGTTTGCTTGAGCGAGAAGAGCGTTTGCTCGTCACTAGTGTTGACTAGCCTGATGTAGAGGCGTTCGGGTACCGCCTCCTTTGGCGGCATGTCCGCGTCCGGCTTGACTGGTCCAGACGGCTTGGCAGCCTTGGCAGCTTTCGGAGTTTTGGCTTTTTTGCCAGTGCCCTCGTAGGCGTTGGCTTGCTGGCTGGTAATTTCTCGGGCATCGTCGACCATTATTTTAACTTCCCCGGAGTCAGCACCCATTTTGTCGCGGGCATTGACCTTGCCGCGGATCAGCACTACTCGGTCACGTTCCCAGAGGCCGGCAGTTTGCTGGTAGCTATTTGGAAACAGAATGACTTCAACTTCGCCATAACGATCTTCGATTTTGACAAAGGCCATTTTTTGGCCATTTTTGGTGGTAATCTCACGCATTTCGGTGATAGCCCCGCCGACAGTGACCGACTTGCCATGGTGGTCAACGGTGATGGTATTGAGCGGCACTGTCTGTTCGCTGAGGATAGTCTCAAATAGTTCGAGCGGGTGCTGACTCAGATACAAGCCGAGCAATTCGCGTTCCCAGAGCAGCTGCTCGCGGCTATCAATCTGAGCCGAAGGGACCTGCAGCTCCAGCCGCGGCTGACTAGTGAGCGTTGGATCCTCCAGATTGCCAAAAATATCAGTTTGGCCGCTGCTGCGCTGTTTTTGGAGCCGTGCGGCAAAAGCCAGGATCAAGTCCAGGTTGTGCAGCAGGGTTGACCGGTCGCCGTAACGGTCAAAGGCCCCGGCTTTGACAAGGCTTTCCATTGGCTTGCGGTTGACCACGCGGTTGCTGACACGGGTAAGAAAATCCTCCAGACTTTCAAACTGGCCCTCCGCCCGGGCCCGCAAAATCTCTTCGACCACGCCAGTACCGACGTTTTTGATGGCTGCCATGCCGAAGCGAATATCCTGGGTACCCGGCACCACTGCGAACTCCACGAACGACTCGTTGACGTCAGGCGGCAGCACCGTCATGCCCATATGCTTGCATTCGGTGATTTCAATTGCCAGCCGGTCGGTGTCGTCATAGTCGCTGCTCATGACTGCTGCCATGTAGGCGGCCGGGTAGTTGGCCTTGAGGTAGGCTGTCTGGTAGGCAATCATCGCGTAACAGGCCGAGTGAGCTTTGTTAAAGCAGTAGGCCGCGAAGTCTTCCAGCTGCTTCCAAAACTTTTCCATCAGCGGCCTCTCAGCACCGACCGTCTTGATGGCACCATCGATGAACTCAGCCTTCATTTTAGCCAGCATCTGGGGATTCTTTTTGCCAATGGCTTTTCGCAGAGTATCAGCCTGGCCGCCGGTAAAACCGCACATTTCCTTGGAAATCTGCATCACCTGTTCCTGGGTCACGATGACGCCGTAGGTACTCTCCAGTGCCGGCTTCATAGCCGGGTGGAGGTAGGTAATCTTGCGCTCGCCGTGCTTGCGGGCGATAAAATCGTCAATCCACTGCATGGGACCGGGACGATAAAGAGCCACCATGGAGATAATATCTTCAAATACTGTCGGCCGCAGGTCTTTGAGATAACGCTTCATGCCGCCCGATTCCAATTGGAAGACTCCGGTGGTATCACCGCGGGTCAGCAGTTCGTAGGTTTTTGTATCATCAAGCGGAATGGTGTTGATGTCTATGTCCGCGCCATAGACCCGTTTGATAATCCGGAGGGCGTTATTGATAGTAGTCAAGTTGGACAGCCCTAAAAAGTCAATTTTGAGCAGCCCAAGCTCTTCTATCGGGCCCATGGAGTACTGGGTGGCGACCACGCCTTTTTGAGCCATTTCCAGCGGTGTGTAGCAGACGATATCCTCGGGGGCGATCACGACGCCAGCGGCGTGCACGCCGTGGGAGCGAATGGTCCCCTCCAGCTGTACGGCCAGGTCAAAGACCTTTTTGGCGGTGTCATTCGTCTCGTACTCCAGTTTGAGTTCGCGGTTCTCTTTGATAGAGGTCGCCAGCAGGATATGCCGGCCCTGCACCGGCGGCGGGATCATCTTGGCCAGCCGGTCAGCTTCAGCGTAGGGCACTTGGAGAACGCGCGAGACGTCGCGCACGGCGTTGCGGGCCGCCATCCGGCCAAAGGTCACGATGTTGGCCACCCGCTCCTTGCCGTATTTTTCGACGCAGTACTGGATGACCTCGTCGCGCCGGTTATCCTGGATATCGATATCGATATCCGGCATGCTGATACGGTCCGGATTCAGGAAACGTTCAAACAGCAAGTCGTAGACCAGCGGGTCGATCTCGGTGATTTTGAGGGCGTAGGCGATAATTGAGCCGGCGGCACTGCCCCGCCCTGGACCAAACACGATACCTTGGTCTTTGGCCCAGTTGATGAAATCGGCAATAATCAGAAAATAGCCGTTGAACCCCATTTTTTCAATAACACCCAGCTCGTAGGCGGCCCGCTCCAGCACATTGGGCGGCAAAGCTTTTTTAGCGGCGGCCACACTGAGCCCGCCAACTTTGGCTTCGCTGTACCCCGTACTGCCATAGCGCCAGGCCAGGCCGCGGTATACCAGCTTATCGAGATGTGATTTTTCATTTTCGCCCTTGGGGACAGGAAATTTTGGGATCAGGATTTTGCCCAGCTCAATCACCACGTCGCAGCGATCAGCAATCGCCCGGCTATTGGTGATGAATTCCGGGTATTCTTCTCCCCAGCGCGCAATAACTTCCTCGGGCTTGTTAACATGCAGGTCGAATTCTTTGAGGCTCATGCGTTTGCTGTCAGCCAAAAATGAGCCGGTCTGGACACAGAGCAAGATTTCGTGGGCCTCTTGGTCCTGGTGGTTCAGATAATGCGCATCACAGGTCACCACGGCCGGTATATCCAGCTCTTTGCCAAGCTTGATGAGCTGATCGTTAATACTTTTTTGCACCGTCCAGTGGCCCGGATGGCCGGGATGTCCATGGTCCTGGATTTCTAAATAGTAGCGGTCTCCAAAGGCCTTTTTGTACCAAGCGGCGATCGTTTTGGCTTGTTCGTACTGGCCTTGGCGCAGCGCGTCGCCGATTTCACCGCTGGCGCAGCCGCTCAGGCAGATTAAGCCCTCGTTATGTTTTTCCAGCAGTTCACGGTCAATCCTGGGCTTGTAATAGAAACCTTCCAGGTTGGCGATAGTCGACAGTGCCATCAGGTTTTGATAGCCCTCGTGGTTCATGGCGAGCAAGATGATGTGGTAGTACTGCTTGTCCTTGCCCGGCTCCTTGTCATAGAGGCTGCGGGCGGCAACGTAGGCTTCCAGACCAATAATCGGCTTGATGCCGGCGGCTTTGGCTTCTTTGTAGAATTCAATGGTGCCGCTCAGCGTACCGTGGTCAGTCATGGCCACCGCGGACATGCCGCTGTCTTTGACATGCTGGATTAGCGCCGGGACCTTGGTCAGGCCGTCGAGCAAGCTGTACTGTGTGTGGTTGTGCAAGTGCACGTAATCGCTGGCCTGCAAACGGCCTTTTTTGACTGCCAAAATATCCCTCTATAACCCCTCTGGTTTATAGGACTATTATAGCACTTAGCAGGCGTTACTTTTTGAGGAAATCGCGAAGATGGTCAAGCGCAATGCTGGCCTCCTTGACGGCTTTTTTGAGGTCGATGTCTTCGGCGTCGCCCTCGTGAATGGCACTGATAATTTCACGGACCTTTTCTTTGGTGTCCTGAGCTTTTTCGGATAGCTCAGACAGCTCATTTTTGGCCTTGGCGCTGAGTTTGTCGCCGGCAATTTTAGCTTCGTCGATAACTTTGCCCAGCTCAGTATGGAGTTTTTTGAGATCTTTTTCGGCCTGCGCAAGACCCTCATTGGCGGCATGTTTGATATCAGCCCTGGTCTTTTTGCCGCTTTTGGGAGCAGTTAAGATGCCGGCAAGATAGCCGGCAGCGGCAGCAATGGTACTGCCGATAGCAATCTTTTTGATATTGTCACGCCTCTGGTCTTTGCGGTTCAGCATTATTTACGGCTCCTTTGCGCTAATTTAATAAGATTTCCAATCATTTTTATGATGGCCATCTTGCCTTGGGTATCCCGAAAAACTTCAGCGGCCGACTCCACAGAATCAACTACGTCTTCGGCCTTAGCCACCACTTGGCGAATACTGGCGATGAGTTTCAGCGCCATGATCATGACGGCGATACACAGAATGAAAAAAAGACTCAGCAAGCTGGTCAAAATAATAACGAGGACGGTGTCAGTAGTACTCATAAGCACAGTATATAACAATTAATCACGAGAGACTAGCTGGGGCTTGTAGGGGGTCGATATGCCTATGTCAATATATTGACATAGGCGATCATGACTCATGAATACCCTGCTTGTTATTGCAACTTTTGGCGGAGGTGTTCGCGAAGTTCCGGACCAATATCGCCGCGCTCTAGGCCGAAATCAAAAACAGTCTTGAGGTACTCCAAAGGGTTGCCGGTATCATAATACGTGCCTTGGATCTCTGGAGCGTACATATGGTGCCCATCCTCAATCATCCGCTGCATGGCTTCCTGGATCATAAATTCCTTGCTGTCATCGTAGGTTTTGAGATCTTCCTGCAGGTATTTGAGCAGCGCCGCGTCAAAGACGTAGCCACTCACAGAAGCCATACTGGAAGGCGCGGTCTCGCGGCTGCCTGGTTTTTCGATAATGGTCTTGACGTCGATTAAACCGCTGCCCAGATCTTCGCCGCCGACATAGCCATAGCGTTTGTAATCCGCATCGCTGTCCCGGCGCACGACAGTCAGCACCGAGCCGCCCCGCTCTTGGTGGACAGCCAGCAGCTGCGCAAAACGCGTCGGCTTTGCCACCATGAAGTCATCGGCAAAGGTATAGATAAACGGCTCGTCACCGATCAGGTGGGCAGCGCTAATCAAAGGGGTAGCCGTGCCGTAAGGGCCTTTTTGCCGGATATAGGCAAAGTTGGCCAGGCCAGAAATTCTGGCCGTTTGCTCCAGCAGCTCGGCCTTTTGGCCCTGCTCCAGGTTAGCTTTCAGGTCAGCGCTCATGTGGTCAAAATGATCCTCAATGGTGCGCTTGTGATAACCGGTGACAATCATGATATCAGTGATGCCGGCCTCAACTAATTCTTCAACGATGTACTGGATAATCGGCTTGTCCACCAGCGGCAGCATTTCTTTGGGCATGGCCTTGGTCTGCGGCAAAAAACGTGTCCCGAAGCCAGCGGCGGCGATAACTGCTTTGCGTACTTTCGGCTGGCTCATGCTTACGATTGTACCATGGGCTGCAAGTCACCTGGACGTTTGACCAATCATGCTAATGCTTGCATAACGAGTAAAGTTGCTATTCAATAGCACGTAATGAGAGGTGCGCCACGACATAGTCAAAAGCCTACTAATGCAGAGCGCGTTGCATCCGCGATTATAATGAATCGAGGCCTGACGGCCTGGGCGTCCAATCTAGCTCTGAGGGGTGGGCCGCCAGTACAGCAAATAGAGACTGGTCAGAGGGCAACCCACAGACATGCCATGAGTCCCTATGATGAATATAGGGAGGTTGCGTCTACCACCTGGACCAGCCCGTGGATCGTTACGCAAAAGCTTGGCGGCGACACGGAAGATCCTTCTTATATGGCGGCACTGGTGAGCACGACTCAGCGGCGCGACGGTCAAGTACGAGCTATGCTTAGCGCTGGTATGATTTCGGAAGCGACGGCCATGGGGCTTAAGCCAGGTGTATCGGCATCAATAGCCCATGCACATTGGGCAAATGACAAAAAGGGACTGTGGGTAGCAAACGCCGAGGTACTTGATAGTGATATTGAACGTTTAAACGAGGATGAGGTGTTCCGCTTCACCTATAGACGACCCTGGAACATAGGGCAACGTTTGACAGCCGCTGAAACACACATTGATCGCTTAGAAATAGCTCGGGCTGAAATTAGCACCGCTCTGCGTGAGAATCCACTCAATGCCGCGCTCCAAGATGTCGTTAGCGCAACTGCTCGTTAATCAGTTTTTGGGCTAAACTGGGGTTGGCTTTGCCCTTTGAAGCTTTCATGACTTGGCCGGTGAGGAAACCGATGGCTTTCATCTCGCCATTTTTGACGTCTTCGGCGGCTTTGGGATTGTCGGCTATGACTTGCTCGACGATTTTGGCGATTTCGCCCTCGTCAGAGACCTGGATATAGCCTTTTTCGGCGGCGTACTTTTGGATGTCTTCCGGCAAAGTTTCTTGAGCAGCTAATTCTATAAATAATTGCTTGGCGTTGGTGGAGCTTAGTTTGCCGGCTTTAATGATGTCATAGATAGCGATTTCCAGGGTCAGATGTTTGTCGTTGCCCAGTTTGAATTCGCCCTCGCGCACCAGCGGGATCATGCTGTTGACGTACCAGTTGGCCAGGAATTTAGCCTTGTCGGGATCATCTAGATGAAGCTCGATATTGCCAAGGTAGGTGATGGCTTCGTTTTCGATCTCGCCCTCCAGCAGGGTTTCGATCTGGGATTTGTCCATTCCCAAAGAACTTAGGCGCTCACGCCATTCGTCAGGCATGGGGGGCATTTCGGCCTTGATTTTGTCGATGTAGTCCTGCTCGATGATGACCGGCGGGATGTCAGGGTCCGGCATGTAGCGGTAATCGTCGGCATTTTCCTTGGAGCGCTGCGAAAAAGTTCGCTGCTTGGCGTCGTCCCAGCCGCGGGTTTCTTGGACGATTTTGGTGCCTTTTTCGAGCAGCTCGATCTGCCGGGCAATTTCATAGTCGACGGCCTTTTCGACGCTGCGGAAGCTGTTGAGGTTTTTGGATTCGGTGCGGGTGCCAAGTTCGTCGGTAGTGCTGACGCTGACGTTGACATCAAAACGCATATTGCCGTAGTAGAGGTTGGCCTCGCTGACATCGGCGTAGCGCATCCGCAAGTACAGTTCGCGAGCGTAGGCTTTGGCTTCGGCAGATGTGTGCATGTCTGGCTCGGAGACGATTTCCAGCAGCGGCGTGCCGGCGCGGTTTAAGTCAACTAAGCTGTAGTCGGTACCGGCCGGATGGGTGCTCTTGCCAGCGTCTTCTTCCAGATGGGCTCGGGTGATGCCGACTTCTATCGGCTTGCCGTCGACATCGATCGTGATAGCCCCTTTGCCGATAACGGGCTGGTCGAATTGGCTGATCTGGTAGCCTTTGGGCAAATCAGGATAAAAATAGTGCTTGCGATCAAATTTGCTGAAATGCGCCGGCTCAGTGCCGAGCGCAAAAGCGGCCCGCGTGGCGAGATGAATGGCCTCACGATTGAGCACTGGCAAAGCTCCGGGCAAACCGAAGCAAATGTGACTGACAAGCGTATTAGGCGGTGCCTCTCGGGCGTCGTTGCCGACACTGGCAAACAATTTAGTCTGGGTTTTGAGCTGAACATGGCACTCGATACCGATAGTGGCTGTGTATTTTGCCAGCGTTTCCGGGCTGATCATGACAATATCCCCAGATCTCTCAGTGCCTGCCGAAAACCGCTGAGTGAATCAATAACGTCTTTTTTCTTGAGTTTGCGGACATCAACTTCCTCTTGCATGATACGGTTGCGCAGTTTATGGCCCAGCCAGACGCCTTCGTTATTGCTCAATACACGCTGGGCTGCCACTAAACGCTCACCAGTGTTTTTGCCTTTGAATTTAGAACCCTTTAGAGCATCTGCCAGTAAATCATCAGCTTCAATAATGGCCTGCGGCCAGGTCTTGCGGCTGGCACAATGTTTTTGCAGGGCTTGCCAGCGCTCGCTGCAGTGCTCGCTGCTGAGTTTGCGGCGGCGCCAAGGCAGGAATCTCATGACAGCAGCTCCTCAGCCTGCTTGGCGACAGCCAGCAGTTCTAGGTCGGCTCGCTGGGGAGCCATGATTTGCAGTCCAACTGGCAAATCGTCGCTCAGCCCGGCGGGCAGGCTAATTGACGGGCTGCCCACCATATTAGCGGCAACGGTCATGACATCACAGAGATACATTTGCAGCGGGTCGCCCGAGTTGGCGCCAATTTTAAAGGCTGTCGTTGGCGCAACTGGCCCAATGAGAAAATCAACCTCCTCGTAGACAGCCGCGAATTCATTAATTAGTTTAGTGCGTACCGTCTGGGCCTGTTTGTAGTATGCGTCATAGTAGCCGCTGCTCAGTACGTGCGTGCCAATCATGATGCGCCGCTTGGCCTCTTTGCCAAAACCACGTCCCCGCGAACCTTTGTAGCTGGCATCCAAGTCTTTGGCAGCCTCGTAGCTTGAGGGATAGCGCTGGCCGTCATGGCGGCTGAGATTGCTGCTCAGCTCCGCCGGGCAAATAATGTAGTAGACCGCCAGAGCCATACCGACGGAGGGCAGGCTAACGTCAGTGATTTCAGCGCCGGCAGCACGGAGTTTGCCGGCAGCAGCTTCTATAACCTTTTTGACACCCGGACTGAGGCCTTCGCCCATATACTCCGTAATAATACCGATTTTTTTACCTCTGAGGTC
>CAZXIT010000023.1:0-13367 GCA_964640775.1 uncultured Candidatus Saccharibacteria bacterium | reverse complement strand
TTGACCTTGACGCCATTGCCGCTTTTAATGATTTCGTAGCCCATGAGCTTGAGGTCGCGCTGGACTTCTTTATCGTTAAAGTTGCGTCCGATCAGGCGCTTAACTTCGTAAATAGTATTTTTGCTGTTCGTCACTTGCTGGCGCCGAGCCACCTGCCCGACGAGGCGTTCACCATTTTTATTGATAGCCACGACAGACGGTGTGGTACGCGCGCCCTCAGAGTTAGCGATAATTTCCGGCTTGCCGGACTGCATAACAGCCATTGCCGAGTTAGTTGTACCGAGATCGATTCCAATAATTTTTGCCATAGTAGAAATATTCACCCTTCCATTAAATTAGCAGTCATCATTCACTACTGCCAGTGTATCGAATTGGCACTCGATAGTCAAGAGTGCCAAATTATATTTCTTACTGCGCTTTGACGCGGACCATGGCGTGGCGGATGACGTCGTCGCCGAGGCGGTAGCCGGCTTGGAGCTCTTCGCTGACGATTTCGTGTTTACCTTCGCCCTCTTCCATGCTGACGGCTTCGTGCAGATGAGGGTTGAAGTGTTCGCCGACAGTTTTGATACGCTCTACGCCGATGCCGGCCAGCGTTGATTCAAACTGTTTGACAACGCCTTGGACGCCTTTGATGTACTCGTTATCAGCAAGCTCCTGGGGCACATGCTTGAGTGCCCGCTCAAAGTTATCGATGACTGGCAGCAGGTCGCGCACGACATGCGCTTTAACCCGGGTGCGCAAACTGGCGATTTCTTCGTCGTGCCGGCGACGAATATTGGTCGCATCGGCCCGTTCGCGCTGCAGGGCTTCAGTGAGCTGAGCGATCTGTGTCTGCAAAGCCGCAAAGTCACTGGCTTTTGGAGCGGCAGGTTTTTTAGCTTTATCGGTCATGGCCGACCATCTCCCGAGCCGCACGGTACGCTTTGTGCAAAACGATAGCAGCACCAACGCCCGCCACCAAGCCCGGTCCGGCAAGTGCGGCCACTTCGCGCACGGAGTTCAGCGGCGTGTTTTGGTTATCAGATTTTGGCTGGAGACTGCGAGGAATCTCGACGCTTGGTACCGGAGTTGCTTCGGTGACCAGGCGAAGATGGGCGCGATTAGACATAGAGCACCTCCTCTAGTTCCTGCCCGGCGCGGGAGACCAGCGTCATGACATCGCGGTAGCTTTGACGGGTTGGACCAAGCGTGCCAATGTAGCTACGGTCAGAGAATGGGCTGCGGAAACGACTAATAATGAGTGTACACCCGGCTGAACGGCCAATGGGGTTTTCGGAGCCGATGTAGACGCTCAGCGGTTCATTGGGAGCGGCTTCACGCAGCCAGGGTTCGAGATTATCAAGCAGCTGGGCGACTTGCTGGACCTGCAGACCGCCGACAAATTCCGGCTGTCCAAACAAGTTGCTGAGGCCGCTGATATACAGCTGGCTGCCGATAGTGGCCAGGCCGAGATTGTGGGTTAGCTCCACCAGAGTATCGACGGCATTGCGGATCACGCGCTCCGGAGCGCCGGCACTTTGGACGCGGGCGGATAAAGCGCGTTCACCGCGGCGTTCACTGAGACTGGCAAGCCCGGGACCCTGCTCGCTCATGTTGTTGACATAAAACCGATAGCCCTTGTCCGTTGGCACCCGGCCAGAGCTAGTGTGCGGCTGCATAATGAAGCCCAGGCGTTCCAATTCGGCCATTTCAGCCCGGATGGTCGCCGAACTAACATTAAAGGCTTTGGCCAGCAAACTGCTGCCGACCGGACTGGCAACTTCGGCGTACTGCTCCACAATGGCGCTTAAAATGTTCTGCTGGCGCTCTGTCATACTGCTAGGTATTGTATAATTCTGGCACTCAATAGTCAAGAGTGCTAGACGGCGTTGGGGTCGCGCATCAGCCAAGCCACGGCTTCGGCACGGCTATCAAACAGCTTCGTGGTGTCGCTCTTGCCGATAGCCAGGATAATGCCTTTGGTCACTTCAGCATGCGGGATGTGATACATGGCGATACGGTCGTACTGGGTATTTTCGAGGTACTCCAGCGCTGCCCTGTCAGAACCCAGCGAATAGCCGGTCTGCTCCGTACCGTCGACTAAGCCCATAGCCAGCTTGCCTTCATTTTTGAGCTGTACCAGCAGCGGCAGGACCTGCTCGTACGACTGCCGGAAGGTCTCGCCGGTCTGTGGTCCGACTAGGACCATTTCGATCCAGCCCTGAGGATTGAGAAAAACTCTGTTCTTATTTTCCATCGGCCTAATGATCGCCTAACTTCGCCTAAATTGCAATCCTAGCGATACATTTGCTACTGGCTGAGGTACGCTTTGATATCTTCGGCCAGCTGGGTGGCGACAGCACGCGCGGCTGGCTCGTCGGGAGTAGTATGGCTGGCCGATTCGGTAATAGTTTGGATTTGGCTGTAGGCAGTTTCGAGGTCGTCGTTGATAACGGCGATGTAATAATCAGTACTGAGAAGCTGCTCCAGCTCGTCTAGGGCAGTCTGCATCCGCAGGCGGGCGTCAGCGGCATCGACAACATCCCCATAGCGGCGCTGCAAGCGCTCCTGCCAGGTTTGGAAATTGGGGGGCAGCAAAAACACCGCCATGACATTTGGATCAAGTGCTTTATACTCGGCTACGCCTTGTACCTCGATATCAGTCATGGCAATTTTACCCTGGTCGTGAGCCGCCTGGATCTCAGCAACGCTGGTACCATACAAATTATCGCTGTAGATTTTGGCTTCGATAAACGCCTGATTGTCCAGCATCTGCTCAGCCTGGGCTTTGTCGATAAAGTGATACTCCAGGCCGTCCTGCTCGATCTGGCCATGGTTGATACGCGGCGGACGAGTGGTGTGCGAGATGATGTGGTGAAAGCGGCCGGTTTGCAGCAGTTTGTCTTTGAGCGAGTCTTTGCCGGCACCGGTGGGGCCGACGAGCACTAGGATGGGAGTTTCTTCGATAAGTTTTTTGATGGCGGCGGCTGGTTTATAGGCGGCCAGTTTTTGAGCCAAAGGGGTATCCATTGCTCATTTATACCAAATTTACAGAGGTAATACAAGCTGACCACACCATAAACGGAAATGCTGAATGGTAGTGTGTACAAGTCGTTGACAATATACTGCCACTGCCGGCAACACCGTAGCGATTAGTCGCGCTTGAGCATGACGGTGAAGGCCTCGGAGGGGATGTCGACTTTGCCAAAACGTTTCATCCGCTCCTTGCCCTTTTTCTGCTTGGCTAAAACCTTCTTTTTACGAGAGACGTCGCCGCCGTAGAGCCCAGTTGTTACGTCTTTGCGGAAGGCGCTGATGTCTTCGCGGGCGATGAAGCGGCCGCCGATGGCCGCCTGCAGGGCCACCTGGAAGTTTTGACGGGGTATGACTTCTTTGAGCTTGGCAACTGTCTCGCGGCCTAGGCGGTCGGCTTCGGTGCGATGGACCATGACACTAAGGGCGTCAACCCGCTCGCCAGCCACGTAGAAATCAACCTTGACCAGGTCTTCGGCGCGATAGTCATCCAACTCGTAATTAAAGCTACCGTAGCCGCTGGTCAGGCTTTTGAGCTGGTCATAAAAATCGGTTAGCAAGTTGGCCAGCGGCGCCTGAAAACTGACCACTGCCCGGTTCTCGACATAGCTGAGGTTATCCTGCAGTCCGCGCCGCGCCGAGATGAGCTGGATGACAGCACCGACGTAGTCGCGCGGCACGACGATTTCACCCTTGATCCAAGGCTCGCGGATCTCCTCTATCTTGGCCGGGTCGGGCAGGTCGGCAGCGCTCTGGATATCTAATTCCTCGCCATTCAGCAGCCGCACTTGATAATCAGTCGAGGGATTGGTAACAACCAGCTCGAGGTTGTATTCGCGTTCTAGCCGCTCGCGGACGATATCCATGTGCAGCAAGCCGAGGAAGCCAATGCGCACGCCAAAGCCCAGTACCGGTGAGTTTTCCGGCACAAACTGCAGCGCTGAATCACTGAGGCTGAGTTTTTCGATGGCGTCTTTGAGCTCTTGGTAAAATTCGTTGCTCTCCGGGAAAAACCCGGCATAGACAAATGGCTTGACGTCTTTGTAGCCCGGCAGCTGCTGGCTGGCTGGGCTGGATACCAGCGTGACGGTATCACCGACTTTGGCATCACGAGTTGTTTTGAGGTTGGTTACTACGTAGCCAATCTCGCCGGACTGCAGGCTGTGGCCAGCTGTCATTTCCGGCCTGAGAGCGCCGACTTCCAGGGCAATGCCCGGCGTGCCGGTAGCCATCATTTTAACCTGGTCGCCCTTAGCAATGGCACCGTCAAAAACGCGGACGTACAGAATCACCCCGCGGTAATCGTCATAGTAGCTGTCAAAAATCAGAGCCCGGGTTTCCGGCAAGGCCGAACTCTCAGGCGGCGGCACCAGTTCGACAATTTTATCCAATACCAAGTCTACTCCCGCGCCGGTTTTGGCAGAAATGAGCAAAATGTCTTCTTTGGCACAGCCCAGCAAACTGATAACTTCAGCGCTGACTCGTTCGACATCAGCCGCCGGCAGGTCAATTTTATTGAGCACCGGGATAATCGTCAGCTCGGCGGCCATTGCCAGGTAGACATTGGCTAGCGTCTGGGCCTGGATGCCCTGCGAAGCATCGACGATCAGCAGCGCGCCCTCGCAGGCTTCTAAACTCCGGGAAACTTCATAGCTAAAGTCCACGTGCCCCGGCGTATCGATCAAGTTGAGCTCATGGTCTTTGTAGGCCATGCGCACCGGCGCAAGTTTGATAGTAATTCCCTTTTCGCGCTCCAAATCCATGCGGTCAAGCAGCTGGGCTTTCATGTCACGCTTGGCCACAGTGCCGGTCATTTCCAGCAGGCGGTCAGCCAGCGTCGACTTACCATGGTCGATATGCGCAATAATACAAAAATTCCTAATCAGACTCTGTTTCATAGATCTCCATTATAACAGAGGTGGAGGTAAATCAGTCATCTGGCATTCCGGCGTACGAGAACATGTCTGAGGCGCCAAAGGCGCCGAGTTCCGCAGAAGCCGGCATGCCAGATGACTAATTTACTGACCTAAAAGTCGGTCTTGATAGGTTTGAGAACGATCTTGCGCACACGATTAAAGAAAGGCCTTACCTCCTCTAAGCCAAACAAAGCCGACACGGCTACATGGACGCTGAAAGTGACTGCGGCGATGAACAGCAGCTTGCTGCCGAGCGTGAAGAAGCCGCGGTCATTGAGACCAAGCGGGTAGAGCGAGATCATGATAAAGCTGGCGACCACGGTAAAGCCGGTGACTGATACAATCCGCCACACACCGCTCCAAAAGACGGCATCAAACAGCTGGTGGTCGCGCAGCAGCATGATGCAGGCAAGAATAAAGACTTCGACCGCGGCGACGATAGATTGGGCCAGGGCCAAGCCCTCGATACCATAGGCGCTCGGCCGAGCCAGGGTGACTGCCAGGAAAATATTCAGGCCGATGGTAAACAGCGACACGAACAGCGGTGTCTTGGTATCCTTTTGAGCGTAAAACCAGCGTGAGATGATGGCGTACTGGATACGAAAAAAGATCGCCAGCGCCAAAAAGCCAAAAATATTGGCAATCTGCAGGTTGCCTTGGGTGTAGATCAGGCGCGCCAGATACCCCCGGCCGAAAAAGCAAATCACTACTACCGGCGCGGATATCCAGATCATCGCTCTGAGTACCATTAGGAAATCTTTGCGAAACAAGTCGGGACGTCCCTGGCTGAGACGCATGTTGAGCCGCGGAAAGGCAGCCGTCGATATGGCCGTACCAATCAGCAGAATTGGTGCCGTGCTCAGCACGAAAGCATTGTTCCAGTTGCTGATACTGCCGCTATGGAGATTGCTGGCAATGCGGGTTTCAACGATGTTGCCGATCTGGTCCATACCCTGGTCGAGAGAGCGTGGCGGCAAGTTGCGCAGGATGGTTCGGAAATCGGCACTCTGCCAATTGATGCGCGGCCGCCAGTGAAAACCAAGCTTCCATAGCCCGCAGATTACTACCAGCAATTGCAGAATAGCACCGACGAGTGCTCCCAGCCCCAAGCCGGTTAACCCCAAATGCCAGGGGCCGCTGGTATGCGGAGGGGTCGCACTAAACACAACCGCACTGACAATAATACTAAGGTTGTAAAACAGCGGCGCCGCGGCAAAGAAAAAGAATCGACCCATAGTCTGCTGCACGCTGGTCAGCACACCAGACAGAGTAAACAGCAGCGGGTTGAGTGCCAGCAAGCGCATGATGTTGGCCGCGGCATCGAGATTTTCTGGGCTCAGGCCGTCACCGGGAGCCACGATGTAGTGAATGAGCGGCTTAGCGAAGACTAGCATAATGACGCCGACTACCGCCATGAGGATAGCCAGCAGATTCATTAATGAATTCGACAGCTCCCACACACCCTTGCGGTCGCCTTTGTGCAGATGATCTGACAGCACCGGCATAAAAGCCACACCTAGGGCGCCGGCTGCCAGGGTGAAAAAAAAGAAATCGGGAATAGCAAAGGCCGCAAAGTAGGCGTCAGTGCTCTGCGGACCATGCAAAGGAAAGTTGCCGTTGACCAGCTTGGTGCGCAAAAACCCCAGCAGCTGGCCGGCAAAAGCCGTGGCGATCAGCAAAGCCGCCGTATTGCCAATGCTCAGGCGGCCTTTTTTCTTAGCGGACTGGGGAAGATTCATGCGCTACTAAGTATAAAGCAGGCACGGTCTCGATAACACCCGTAAAACAGTCTCGGGTCTTTAATAGAGCGCCGCGGCACGCGGCAGATGAGCGCCGCTCAGGACTTCTAGGACTTCGTCGGCATCGACAGTCTCTTTTTCCAGCAAGCGGTCTTTGAGCAGCTCTAATTTGTCGAGGTTGGCTTTGATGACCACCCGAGCGCGGTTAGCGGCCTCAGTGATTAAGTTTTCGACTTCTTGGTCAATCAATTTAGCCGTGTCCTCGGAGTAATCGCGTTCGTGGACCATGCGGTCGATCATCATGCCCTCGTCGACATGGAATACTTGGTCGCGCAGCTTGTCGCCCATACCTTGGTTAATTACCATGTCGCGGGCCAGCTCTGCGGCGTGCTGCAAGTCATTGCCGGCCCCAGTAGTAATGCGGTCTTTGCCCAGGATAACTTCCTCGGCAATGCGGCCGCCAAGCGCCCGGGCCAGTACGTCCTTAAACTCGATGAGCGAAGTAAACATACGGTCTTCCGTCGGGATAGACCAGGTCACGCCGCCAGTAGCGCCGCGGGGGATGATAGTGACTTTGTGCACCGGATCAGCGTCAGGCATGACGTGGCCGACCAGGGCGTGCCCCGCCTCGTGGTAGGCGGTAGTCATTTTGTCGTTTTCGGTCATGACTTTGCTCTTGCGTTCCGGTCCGATAGCTACCCGCTCAAAAGCTTCGGTGACGTCTTTTTGGGTAATTTCACTGTGGGAATTGCGGGCGGCGATGATGGCCGACTCGTTTGCCATATTGGCCAGGTCGGCGCCTGAACTGCCGGCGGCTTTGGCTGACAGAGCATCGAGATCAACGCTTTTGGCCAGCGGTTTTTTGGCAAAGTGGACTCTCAGGATGGCTTCGCGGTCTTTGCGGTCCGGCAGACCGATATTGACACGGCGGTCAAAGCGGCCGGGACGAAGCAAAGCCGGGTCTAGTACGTCAGCCCGGTTAGTCGCGGCCAGTACGATGACATTTTCGCCCTGTTCAAAGCCGTCCATCTCGACTAGGATCTGATTGAGTGTCTGCTCGCGTTCGTCATGTCCGCCACCCATGCCGCTGCCGCGGCGGCGGCCAACGGCGTCGATCTCATCAACGAAGATAATGCAGGGAGCGTTCTTTTTGGCTTTGGCGAACAGGTCGCGCACCCGGGAAGCACCGACACCAACGAACATTTCGACGAATTCCGAACCAGAAATACTAAAGAATGGCACGTTGGCCTCGCCGGCAACCGCTCGAGACAGCAGTGTCTTGCCGGTACCGGGAGGGCCGACCAGCAGCACGCCCTTGGGAATCCGGGCGCCCATGGCGGCAAACTTTTTGGGGAATTTTAGGAATTCGACAACTTCTTCGAGATCCTGCTTGGCTTCGTCCGAACCGGCGATTTCCTTAAAGGTCACTTTGTCTTTTTCATTGCCGTAGAGGCGGGCCCGGCTTTTGCCAAAACTGAGGGCCTGGTTGCCCTGCCCCTGGGCGCTCTTGAGCATAAAGTATAGAATACCGGCGATAATTACGATGGGGATAATTGACGAAGCCAGCTGGATCCAGCCGGAATTGGGATTGTTGCGGGATTTGTAGCTGACATCGACCTTGCTAGTGTTGAGTCCCTGGTCCTTGAGGCTGGAATTGCCGTCCACGATGGATTTCAGCGTTGGCTTGGTTTCGCCCTTGGCCGTAATGTCCATCTCATCGCCGTTGACGACAATTTTACTGTATTTGCCGGCGTTGGCATCACGGATGGCTGTAGTCGCGGGGACTGACTTGAGCGTACTCGGCTGGTTGGTCGCCGCCAGGACGACTAGGGCAAACAGTACCATCAGGGCCAAGAAGCCGGCGTTTTTCATAGTGCGGCGGTTGCCGGGCTTTGGTTTGCGGCTGCTCGGACGAGGTTTTTTATCCATAGGTTTACTATTATACCCTTGCTATTATTTTTTTGCTAGCGCTCCGGTACCTGGAGTGCCAAATACTGGCTTTCGATGTGCAGTTTAACACCTTGAAAGACGTCAAAGACCTTGCCCGGAGCAGCCACCTTGGCAGCCACTACCAGTCGCTCCAGCAGACGGCTGTCAAAGCCCCCTGCAGCGTGTGCCCGCAGCCAAGCAGCCATCGTTTCACGGGCCACGCCATGCGGCAGCTGGTTGAACCATTGGCGGTCTAAAGTCCCGCCGATGGTTTGCAGATGCAGCTGAGTGGCCAGCAAAGCGTCAAGCTCATAATTGATCGTCCGCAAATCGCTGATGAGTTCGAGCAGTTGAGTTCGAGCTGCTTCGTCAAAGCGAGGCAGCAGCCGCTGCCGGACATAATTGCGCTGGTATTCGAGGTTGTGATTGGTGCTGTCTTCGCGCCAGACCAAGCCCTGGTCGCGGGCGTAGGCAATCAAATCTTTTTTGGGTATATGCAGCAGCGGCCGCTCGATGTCGTGCCGGCTGCCCAGCGAGGTCAGTCCCTTGCGGCCGCTCCCCCGCATAAGATTTAAGATGGCTGTTTCCAGGACATCATCCTGGTGGTGGGCAGTGATAATCGCCCGCGCCCCGCTGGCCCGCTGGACCCGCCGCAGGAAAGCATAGCGCGCCGTCCGGGCCGCCGCTTCACTGGCACCTGCCCCCAATTTCTCCTCATGATAGACAAATGGCAGCCCATGACGCCGAGCCGCCTGCTGTACCAGCTGGCGATCCTCTGCTGAGTCCCCACGAATACCGTGATCCAGATGCGCCACAGTGAGTATCAGTCCCGGCTGGTGCCGCAGCATATCCAACAGCACCATGGAATCAACCCCGCCACTGACGGCGAGCACGTACTTCCCCGGAGTTGGCAATACGACGTCCATATCCTACTATTGTAACAATGACCAATCAAACTGAATCGAGTTTAGAAGAGCGCATCGCCAAGCTGGAAGCCCGCAACCGCCGAGTTGAAGACAACAAAGCCTGGGAGACTAGCTGGCTGCGCCGCTTGTCCATCATGATTCTGACCTACATGACGGTGGTGTTTTATCTGCACTTTGTCATCCATATCAACCCATGGATCAATGCCCTGGTACCGGTCATTGGCTATACGGTCTCAACCCTGACTATTTCGCGCCTTAAACAGCGCTTTATACACCAACTGCACAAACGGTAGCTAACAGATTAAAAACGTGCTAACCTAGAGCTAGTTAGTCCCTAAAACAAATATGCTCCAAGAAATCCTCCTATTCTTTGCTGGTATCCTAGTCGGTGCCATGAACGCCATCGCCGGCGGCGGCATGCTGATTGGCTTCCCCATCCTGCTGGCGGCCGGCTTGCCGCCATTTGTGGCCAATATCACCAGCAACATCGTCGTACTGCCCGGCAGCTTAAGTTCAGCTTACGGCTATCGCAAATACCTGCGCAAAGTCCATCCGCGCTACCTCCTGCTCATGATTCCCTGCCTGGTCGGCGCTACCATAGGCGCGCTTATTCTGCGCAACACCACCGGGACTGATTTTCAACGCCTGGTACCGGGGCTGGTGCTGTTTGCCGTGGTGCTGTTTGCCGCCCAGCCGTTTTTGCACTTCCACCTGCACCGCCACATCAAGGGCAAACGCAAAGCCATCCGCCCGCTGGTTATTATCGCCATCGCTCTGCTGCCAGTCGCCATCTACGGCGGTTACTTTGGCGCCGGCTTTGGATTTATTATGCTGGCCTTTTTAGGCTTCACCAAACTGCATGAAATCCACCAGATGCAGTCCCTCAAAAACCTCGGCGGAGCCAGCATCTCACTCATGTCGGTCATCTGCCTCTACAGCACCCACCTCATAGACTGGCACATTGGGCTGACCATGGCGGCCGGCGGTCTGGTCGGCGGCTACTACGGCGCAGTACTGACCCAAAAAGTTTCCACCCATACCATCCGGGTCACCGTTATCTTGATCGGCCTGGTGACCGCCACCTACCTCGGCTTCCGCACCTATTAGAACTGGCCAACAGGGAGAAATCGTGCTATATTACCCACTCGTGGCGGCGTAGCTCAGTTGGTTAGAGCGCAGGACTCATAAGCCTGAGGTCAGTGGTTCAAATCCACTCGCCGCTACCAAGCATAAGCACTATAGACTGGTGCTTATTTTTTATGTAGGCTAAAAACATGCATAAAAACCAAAAAGGCTTCAGTGTTGTTGAGATTCTGCTCGTACTTGTTCTGTTAGGGCTAATCGTTGGTGGGTTTTTCTTAGTAACAAGGGCAAAACACAACCTTTCTCACTCCGTCGACTACAAACCAGGCACAGTAAGCCCCAGCGATGAAAAGGTCGTATACAGGGGTCTTGCCATTGCTTACGCCGGTCAAACCACCTGTGAAGATGTGCCAGCAGCAGGATTAACGCCAGAATTGTCCTTCCCTTTTACTACGGGTAAGTACACTGTGGCACAAGGTGACAAACTGGCTAGCGACAATAAGCCGACTAGTGTCGTTATGAAAACAGCGAAAGGAGATTATCCGCTTGTCATCGACACGGCAAAATCATTGGTTATTAACCATGGGATTTTTTGGGAATTTGATCTAGTCCCACTCGATAAAGATACTGCCCTAGCCTTAACGAAAACAAAAGCAACAATCACGTATGAAATTAAGGGTCAGTCTCTTAACACTGCCCCTTTCATCATTGATACTTGCGTAGTAAAACCTCTCTTTTAACGGAGAGTGTTAGTTGTGATCGACCCTCTTCCCTGACCGCTTTAACTATTTGGTAGATGGTTATCAGTTCAAGTTTGATTTGGTTCCAGTTCGTTCCCGCCACGCCTACTATTTCACTTATGCTTAAAACTCCTTTTCACAAGGAGTTTTGTTACTATTAGAGTAAATGAGAAAAATAAAAATCGCCATTATAGGAGCGGGACCTTCTGGTTTTGGAGCAGCGGAGGTTTTCCGCAGTGAAAAGTATAAAAGTCTATTTGATATAACAATGTACGAGAGGAACAGCTACGTCGGCGGCAAGTGCTGTACTGTACTTGCAGATGGGACTGTAGCCAATGGCGAGCCAGACGGCTACGAAATGGGTGCGACCTTGCTTGCCAAGCACACTCCCAGCTATAAAGACCTTTGGCAGATCATCGAAAGATACGGCATTAAGACTTCGGTATTCCCTGAAGCCTCCCGCAGCAAATCACGCTACTTGAAACACCAAAAACAAGTTCCCGTTAAGCGCTTGAGCTGGCCTGCTCTGCTGCATAGGCCTCACAGATTTTTCCGAACTGTAAAGGGCTATGACGAGTACGCCCTAGATTGCCTAAAGTATAGCCGCTCCCTGCATGCTGGGTACACGGGGCGGCCAAAAGCTCTAGGCAAACGTTTAGCCAATGTGTATACGAGTGATGTCTATGTCAGGCTAGCGGGTATTATGCAGGGCTTTGGCTATGCCGACCTTGAAAACAAGCATCTGACACCGGCCCTGCTCTACTACCACCAGTATCTAGAGCCTGGCGCAATCGAGTATCCGATTTATAAAGTCGACAATGGTACTCAAAGTATCTGGTCACAAGTTGCGGCTAGCTACCCTCGCGGCATGGTTAGGCTGAACCAGCAAGTGCTGGATGTTCGGCGTACTCCCCTAGACGTTGAAATTACCACTCCGGAAGGTGCTGAAACGTATGACTACTTGGTAGTAGCAACACCCCTAAAGCCGGCGTTGAAATTTCTTGACCTAAAAACCGCCGAGAAGAAATTCATGCGCAAGATGAAGCATAACTACTATGTTTCTGTTTTGTGCCGCGCATCAGGACTAAGCGCAATTAGCACCTTTAATTATCAGGCTTGCTACGATAAAACGCGTGTTGGCCAGGTACTGTGCGGCTACAAAAGATACCCGGATTCAGACTATATAACCGCCTATCTCTTGCTCAAGAAGGGCCAGAAACATGATGATGAGTCAATTATCAATAGAATCGCAAGAAGCTTGCAAGAAGACCTCGGCGCAAGCCTGACTCATCCAGAATCTGCAAAGGTCTTCCATTGGCCTGACTATTTTGGCCACCTCAGCCCCAAAGATATTCAATCTGGCTGGTACGATAACTTTGAAATGAATTTTCAAGGTAAAAATCGGACTCTATTCGTCAGCAGCGGCCTGCATATGGAAACAGTGGGTGCTTCTGTGCAGTACAGCACTCGTGAAGCAAATAAATATGCACGGATCTGGTCGGACGTTCAGTTCTAGCTTACTGCTGGGTGCGGAATTTGAAGCGCAGCATGTTGGCGGCGTAGCCGGCGGCGGCGACGATAGAACCGATCAGGATCATGTCACCGGGACCAGCGTTGGGCAGAGTGGTTGGTTGGGGCTGGCCGGTTTTGGAAACGACATTCGCGGTCTTGGCTGCGACAGCTTTATTACAGCTGGTTTTTTTAGAACCATATTTGCTATGGTCATCTTTGCCATGGCAATCCTCGTGTTCATTTTCATGCTCATCATGATTGCCCTTATCGTCTCCGTGCTTTTCTTTGCCGTCGTTGTCCTTGTGGTTGTCTTCTGATTCGTGCTTTTGCTTGTCTTTAGACTCTTTGTTCTTGGACTCGTTTTCCTGATCGTGCGAAACGCTGTTTGCACTGGTGGTTTGGCCGGACATTGCAGTCTGGCCGCTTGAGTATTGAGCAGATGCCGGGCTTGATAATGAAACAGCCAGCACGATGCCGCTTACTGTAGTTGCGCCTATCAAGATCGGA
>CAZXIT010000022.1:0-13476 GCA_964640775.1 uncultured Candidatus Saccharibacteria bacterium | reverse complement strand
TAGCGGTGCCTACGAGCGCGGCATCATTATGGGTGGCAGCGGACAAGGCGAAGCCATGGCGGCCAATAGAATCAAAGGTATCCGCTGCGCGCTGTTTTACGGGCCAGTGGTCGCTAAAGTTGCCGTGGACGCCGAGGGCACCGTCAGTGACAACCCCTATGAAATTATCAAGCTGTCCCGCCAGCATAACGACTCCAACGTGTTGAGCCTATCTGGCCGTTTCCTTGACCTTGACGAGATGAAAACAGCGATCAATATCTGGCTCACTATGCCGTTTAGCGGAATTGAGCGCCATAGCCGTCGGATTAAAAAATTGGATGAGGCCGTATCATGAAAATCTATCTTGGAGCTGACCATAGCGGCGTTGAATACAAAGATAAGCTGGCCCAGGCACTGCAGCAGGCCGGCCACGATGTGGCGGACCTGGGCAGTGCGACTCTGGACCCCAATGACGACTTCTCCGAGTATGCCGGCAAAGTAGTCCGCGCGCTGCTGGCTGCCAACGATCCCGAAGCCCGCGGCATCCTATTGTCCGGCAGCGGGCAGGGGATGTGCATGGCTGCCAACCGGTTCAAAGGTATTCGCGCCAGCCTGTGCTGGAACGCCAGCACCGCCCGGTCAGCGCGTAGCACCAATAACAGCAATGTTCTCTGCCTGGCGGCGAGTTATTTGTCGCTTGAGGAAGCCGGCTCTATTATGGCCAGCTGGCTGTCGACGGTCTACGAAGAAGATGTCTCGACGGCCCGCCATATCCAGCAACTTGATGACCTGAGCCCCTAGCATCATGACAACTATCTGTCCGACCGTCACGGCCTATGATGCCCATCAGTACCGCCAGCAAATGGAGCGGCTGGTGCCCTTTGCCCAGCGCATCCACATTGATCTGATGGACGGGGATTTCGCACCAACCCGGTCGCCTGGCCTGGAAGCGGTGTGGTGGCCCCACGAATTTATGGCTGACCTGCATCTCATGTACCGCCAGCCGATGCACTCTATCGAACAGCTGGTCAAACTGAAGCCGCACCTGGTAGTTATCCATAACGAAGCTGAGGTGCATCACATGGATTTTGCCGCCCGCCTGCATCAGCACGGCATCAAAGCCGGACTGGCTCTCCTAGCCGATACGCCAGTGGAGTATGCCTACCAGATCATGCATAGCTTCGACCAAGTGCTGGTGTTTAGCGGCGATCTCGGCAAGCATGGCGGTGTTGCCGACCTCGCGCTGCTTGATAAAGTCCACAAAATTCGCGCCCACCACCCTGAAGCTGAAATTGCCTGGGACGGCGGTATCAACGATCATAACGCCCCGGCGCTTGAGCGCGCGGGTGTCAGCGTCCTCAACGTCGGCGGTTTTATTCAGCAATCAGCTGACCCTGGCAAAGCTTATGCTAAACTGAAAACAATACTGGGCAAGACGTAAACTATGCAAAAACTACCTATTGAACGGCTGGAAACCATCGCCAATGATATCCGGGAAGATATCATCCGGATGCTGGAGCATGCCGGCAGCGGCCACAGCGCCGGCCCGCTTGGCCTGGCCGATATTTTTACAGCTCTCTATTTTGATATTTTGAATCATGACCCCAAACGCCCTGATTGGGAAGAGCGGGATCTGCTGCTGCTGAGCAACGGCCACTGCGTGCCTGTCCGCTATGCCACCATGGCCCACGCCGGCTATTTTGACCGCAAAGAGCTGCTGACGCTGCGCCAGCTTGGGTCGCGGCTGCAGGGGCACCCGGAGCGGATGCGCCTGCCCGGTATGGAAACCACCAGCGGCCCGCTGGGCTGCGGCCTCAGCCAGGCCTGCGGCATGGCCCTGGCCTTGCGCATGGACAAGCAGCAGCACCGCTGGGTGTATGTCGTCATGGGCGACGGCGAACTCGACGAGGGCAATATCTGGGAAGCAGCTATGCTGGCTGGCAAATATCAGCTGAATAACATCATCGGTATCATTGACCGCAACAACATCCAGATCGACGGGCCCACCGAATCGGTCATGCCGCTGGAAGATTTAAAGGGCAAGTGGGAGGCCTTTGGCTGGCATGTGCTGGAAGTCAACGGCAACGATATTGAAGCCGTGATTGATGCTTGTGCGATGGCCAAGGCTATCGTCGAGAAACCGATTATGATTATTGCCCACACCATTCCTGGCAAAGGGGTGGACTTTATGGAGTATGACTTCCATTGGCATGGCGCTCCGCCTAACCGCGAACAGGCTAAAAAGGCCCTGCACGAGCTGCGCACTCTGGGCGGCAAAATCCGGAGCGAGCATGAGTAAGCGCAAACGCAACGGCCAGTTTGCCGCCCGCCGCTCACCGGCCATCATCGGCTTGAGCTGGATCACGGGTTTTCTGAGCCTCGGACTGCCTTATTACAGCGCCAAGCTGCTGCTGAGCGACCTAGCCGCCTTTCGCCCTTGCAGCACCAATAGCAGCGGTCTGCATATAGTCAGCTGCGGCAAGCATGGTATCAATCTTGGCGATCTGCTTTTTTTGACACTTTTTGGCTTGGCTGCAGCGCTGACATTTAGTCTGTTTTCAGCGGCCTGGCACATGAGCCGGAGGGTGCATTCATGAGCGATATGCATCTAGCCGATCTAGCTGGCAAACTGGAGCAGGAGCCAATTCGCAAAGGTTTCGGCAAAGGTTTATTGGAAGCCGGCAAGCGCGACACCAATGTCGTAGCAGCTTGCGCTGATTTGACCGATTCGACACAGATGAGCCTGTTTAAGGCCGAATTTCCAGATCGGTTTGTGGAAATTGGCGTCGCCGAGCAGAATCTGGTGACGGTTGGTTCTGGGATGAGCGCCCTCGGTAAAATTCCTTTTGTATCTTCGTATGCCGCTTTTAGCCCGGGCCGCAACTGGGAGCAGATCCGTACCACCATCTGTCTCAATGACCGGCCGGTTAAGATTGTCGGCAGCCATGCTGGTGTCAGTGTCGGGCCGGACGGGGCCACCCACCAGATGCTAGAAGACGTGGCGCTGATGCGGGTCCTGCCCAATAGGGGCGTCATTGCACCCTGCGACAGCGTGGAGGCCGAAAAAGCCACGCTAGCCATGGCGGCCGACAAACGGCCGAATTACCTGCGGCTGGCCCGCGAAGCAACGCCGGTCATCACCACCGCCAAAACACCGTTCGAAATCGGCAAGGCCTACGTCTTTGCAAAGGGTGCCGACGTGACGCTGATCGCAACCGGCACCATGACCTACCAGGCTCTGGCCGCGGCCGATTTGCTGTATAAAGACGGGATTGAAGCTGAAGTCATCCATGTACCGACTATCAAACCACTGGATGCTGAGACGATCCTGAAAAGCGTTCGTAAAACTGGCGCCGTCGTCACCGCCGAAGAGGGCCAGATCATCGGCGGCCTGGGCGGCGCTATCGCCGAATTACTGGCCGAAAACCACCCCGCGCCGCTGAAACGTGTCGGTATGCAGGATCGCTTCGGCGAGTCTGGCTCGCCTGCCGAGCTCTACGAGCACTTCGGTCTCGACGCCAAGCACATCCGCCTGGCGGCCAACGCCGTGCTAGCTCGCAAATCCGAGGCCTAATTTACTGATAACAACATTACTGCTTAATTGGCAAATTTAGTATCTAATGCTATATTGGAGCCAATTAATGAGCGATATAGTATGACCGGTCCCCAGCCTCCTGAGTTTTCTGATCAGCCGCCTGCGGCTGCACCTGATGGTTACAAGACTTCCGAGGCCGCTAATCGTCTCCAAATATCTCCTAATACCTTGCGGGCATGGGGCAGACGGCATGGCCTTCAGCCTGTGCGGACTGCCGGTGGCCACCGCCGCTATAATGTAGCTGAGATTGACCAGCTCGTCGGGCTGATCGATAGCGGTGTGGTACCTTCTACCGCCATAGGCATGCTGCAAAACTCCGCGGCCAATAGCAGTGATGCTGGTATTGGCGCGATGCTCGACGGGTTTCGGATTGAAGACGCCAATGAAGCCGTGGAAGACGCTCTGTCATATCGTTCGTTGGCGAGAGTAGTCAGCGATCTTGTGCTGCCTGCCGCCCGGACTGCCCAAGAACGACATGGCGAGCAATCGGCGCACACCGATATTGCCGCCCGCTGGGGGATTGATTGGCTGCGACGGATGGAAAGCCAATCAGTGGCTCCGACTAGGTCCGAGAGCATCTTGATTGGCGACGCTACCGCTACGCCCGCCAATCCCGACACATTGGAGGTAGCGGCTCTTTCCCTGTACTGCCGGTGGATGGGATTCCGGGTGGTACGGATGTCAGTTCAAAGTGCCGGCGATTTGCGGACGCTGGCTCAAGCCGTAGAGCCCCAGCGTATTGTCCTCGCTGGCCACGAAGCCGATCCTGATGTCATGGCCCGCTGGGCGTATAGTCTGAGACAGGCATCGGCGGTAAACGCTCCTGATGTCTTTCGAGGGCATCCCGTTGAAGCCGATGAGGATAGTTACGAGGAGGTGCAGGCCAGCGGCCTGCCAGACGAGCCTGAGCTAGCTGCCCGAGCGATTCGAGACCTGATACTTTCAGCCTGATTGTAAATTACAAGCACAAGCGGTTATACTGGCGCTATGCCTTTAACATTGCGAGAGATGCGCCGAAATTGTGCCTTAGCCCGCGAGCGCATGGCGCAGGCCCGGGTCGAGAAGTGGGCGTTCGGAGCCTTTAACCTCGATGACGAAGCTACCCTCAGGGCGGTAGTGCAGGCCGCGGCCGCTAAAAACGCGCCAGTACTGGTCGAGGTCAGCCAGGGCGAAGTCGACGATATTGGTATCGACAACGTCCGCGACATGGTCGACAACTTCAAATACCAGTACGGTGTCGAGATCTATATCAATCTCGACCATAGCCCGAGCGTCGAGGCCGCCAAAGACGGTATCGAGGCTGGTTTTGAATTTATCCATATCGATGTCTCGCAGGCCAATCACGAAGCCTCAGACGAAGAAATTATCGCCGCCACCCGCGAGGTTGCAGCCTATGCCGAACTGACCGGTGCCCTGGTGGAGAGCGAGCCGCATTACTTCGGCGGCAGCTCCAATGTGCATACCGAGGAAATTGACTACGAGGAGATCAAAAAGACCTTCAGCACGGCCGAGGGCGCCAAAGCCTTTGTCGAAGCTACCGGTGTCGATACGTTTGCGGCAGCTATCGGCAACCTGCACGGCAAATACCCGGTGCCCAAGGTACTTGACTTGGAGCTGCTGCAGGATTTGCGCTGGGCGATTGATTGCAACATCTCGCTGCACGGCGGCAGCGATACGCCGGGGCACTATTTCCGCGACGCTGTGAAGATCGGCGTCACCAAGGTTAATATCAACAGTGATATGCGCTACGCCTATCGCACGACCCTGGAAAAGATCCTGGCGGACAACCCGGGTGAATACTCGGTCGCCAAGCTGATTAGCAAAGAGGTGGTAGCTGCGGTGCAGGCGGTCGTGGAAAGCAAGCTTGACGATTTCAATTCTGCCGGCAAAGCTGTGGTACACTAAAAGCATTAGCATAAATATAGGGGTGGGACGTGGCAGAAAAACCAGACGTTGTAAGTATTGGCGATATTGTAACTGACGCGTTTATTAAATTGCTCGACGACCAGGCCGTTACCTACGAAAATGACCAGGGCAAATGGCTGGCCGTACCTTTTGGCACCAAAATTCCCTTTGATCATGCCGAAGTTATCGAAGCCGTCGGCAATGCCGCCAATGCCGCCGTGGCTTTCGCCCGGCTTGGCCTGGACAGCTCGTTTGTGACCAATGTCGGTGCTGACGCTCACGGCCGCGATATGATCAAAGCGCTCGACAAGCAAGATGTCGATACCCGATTTGTGCGGATCAACCGCGGCAAAAAGAGCAATTACCACTACGTACTCTGGTACAAAGAAGAGCGGACTATCCTGATCAAGCACGAAGAGTACGACTACCATTGGCCGCACCTGCACCCGGCTGAGACGCCGAAATGGGTGTATTTCAGCTCGATTAGCCAGCATGCCATCCCCTATCATGACCAGGTAGCTGACTGGCTGGACGCCAACCCGGATGTCAAGCTGGCCTTCCAGCCCGGTACCTTCCAGATGGAAGCCGGTGCCGAACGGCTGCAGCGCATTTACGCCCGCAGCGAGCTGCTGGTACTGAACCGCGAAGAGGCTGTACTGGTCGGCGGCGGCAACCACGAAGATATGCACGATTTGTTTAATCATCTTCATGCGCTGGGACCACGAATAGTCGTTATTACCGACGGCCCAAACGGTGCCTACGCCTCAGATGGTGATAATCGTTTCCAGATGCCGCTGTATCCCGATCCGGCACCGCCAGTCGACCGAACGGGAGCGGGGGACTCTTTTGCTTCGACGTTTGTGGCCGCCATCATCAAAGGCAATACTATCGAAGGGGCGCTGCAGTGGGCGCCGATTAACTCAATGAGCGTCGTCCAAAAAGTCGGTGCCCAAGGCGGTCTGCTAACCGAGAAAGAGCTGGAACATTACCTCAAAAATTCTCCCGACTGGTACCGGCCGACGCGGATGAATTAATCGTCGAGCAGACTTTCGCAAAATTGACGCTTATGGTAATCTGTACCAAAGAGGATAGCGCATGTCGTGGAAACATAAAAACAATTGGGGCAGGGGGCGGGGATGACCCGCTTTTTGTCGCAGGCGCTGCAAGCCCCTGAACCGCTATTCAGGCTTGGCCTGCGGCGCTTGGAAGCAGCCAACGCCCACAGAAGTACTGATATACGATTTTCGACCCATGTCCAGCAGGCTGCCCAGGCCAAACTGCGCGAATTGGGGCTGGATCCGCGGGATACCACTCCTGAGGAGCTGTATCATGCCCTCCAGGAGCGTATTAAAGTTGATGACGCGCTGCTCACAAAACGCCTGCGTACTGAAGCTGCTACCCATATCTCAGCTGATGCTGATCCGATTGCCGGCATGATTCACCTGCTCAAGCGGCTGCCCGATTCCAAAACCTGCTATGCGCTCAAAAACAGCAGCCTCAAGAGCTTGATCAAAAAAATGCCTCCCAAAAAAGCTATGAAGCAGCTTGGCTACCGGTCAATTGACTCTTTTTTGAAGCATGAACTGCCGCTAGTCGTACTGAGTGCGGCCTGGATTAGCGAAGGAGCCGGCTGGCGGCAGCGTTTCCTCGACCAGTACAAGCAGCTGAGGCCATCAGATTTTGAAAACCGCAGCATTGCCATGATCCAGCCAGACTCGCCGCGCTGGCGTGAGCTGGCAACCAGCGTCGTAGCCCGCCAAAGACACAATTTGCTCTGTTTCAAAGAGCTTGGCGCCCTGGTATTCCTGCCTTTTCCGGCCGAAGCGCCCCAAGGCGCCCTGACAGTCAGCCTCAGTCTAGCACTGCACGAGCTCAACCAGATTCGGGCAGGCAGTACCTTTTTGAAGCTTTGCCAGTTCCGACCCGATTTTGGAACGGTCGTCCGTACCGTCGCTGTTGAGGAGCCGCTGCTGCAAACCGGGCTGCTCGATCAGCCGGTTTCCTGGAGCCTCATCCAGCGCTACTATGCCCGGGTCGCCGAACATTTCCGAGAAGAAATCTTTGAGCCCCACATCCAGCTCGAGGATATGGCCTGGCATCCTATCGAACATGCTCTCAGCACTATTGAGCCCCGTCTGGCGTTTTGGAAGGATAGCGCTCACCTTGGCGTGCTGCATAACGACCTGCCCGTCTCTTTAAACGTGGTAGATGCCGCGCTTAATTTCTGCAACCAGCTGCCGTTTGAGCGCCGCGTCGCCCATTACTTCCAGCAGTCGCTATGGCACGAATTATTACTGCAATATTTAAAGCATGATACAGTAGAGCAAACGGTACTCAGGGCTTTGCAGCCCCAGCTGGCCGCGGAAGCAATTCCGGCATAAAAAATAAGGGGTGGGAATGTATCAAATCTGTGTTTCCGGAGCAGCCAAAGGCGCCAGTGTCGAGGAGGGCAAGCTGCTGGCTGCCGAACTCGGCGTGGCAATTGCCAAAGCCGGGCACGCCCTGCTGACCGGCGCCACCATCGGCCTGCCTAATTATGCCGCTGAAGCCTATAAGAAGGCCGGCGGCAGTATGAGCGTCGGTATCAGCCCCGGTGCTTCCAAAATCGAACATGTCCTCAAGTACCATCTGCCAATTGCGGCCTATGACACCATTCTGTATACCGGCTTGCACTATGTTGGCCGCGACATGCTGCTGATTACGTCCAGCGACGCAGTCGTCAGTATTGGCGGCCGCCTCGGTACGCTCCATGAATTCACTATCGCCATGGAAACCAACACCCCAATCGGGTTTCTCCAAGGTGCTGGCGGTATCAGCGACGAAGTCCAAACCTTGATGGGGCTAGCCCACCCCCTGCCTACCGGTTCGATGGTAACTTTTAATGATTCGGCCTCAGAGCTGATTAAAGACCTGACCCATTTCCTCGACAAAGAACATGCCAAGTATCATAATCTCTATAAATAACCGTAAGCAGGAATCATAAGCTATGCCCAAGTCCTTCAGCCAAAAAGGCTTCGCCGTCGTAGAATCCTTGCTGGTCGTCGTCGTGCTGCTGATAGCCGGTGGTACTGGTTTCTACGTCTATCATGCCAGCAAAACCGCCAGCGATACTTTGGCAGCTGCCAGCCAGTCATCTCAAAGCAGCCCCGGCAAAGCCGCAAAAGCGATAAATGCCCGCCAGCCGTCTCCGCCAGCGTCATACCTGGATATCACGCAGTGGAACGTCAAAATTGGGCTGAGCCAGGCCTCAGAGGGGGCATCGTACAAAGTCGCTGGCAACGATACGTCTAATCCGCCAATCTTTTTGGAGGTTTTCTCGAGCCAGGGCGCCGCTATCGTTAGTCCTGCAGGCAAAAATTGTGAGAATGAATACATCGCATTGCTGATGCGGCTTCCCAAAGACGATCCTCGCTGGAAAGACATCCAATTTGTCGGTGCCTCGGCAGCTCAGAAAGATATCGGCAGCTATCGCTACAATATCGCTACCAAGAAGCAGTATCTTCCCGAATGCCTTGATAAAAGTACTTCGGGTTCGGAGTATGTTGCAGACCAAGCCGCTTTTCAAAAGTTTGATGCTATTGTTAAGGCCTTTGTGGACGACTTTGAGAGCATAAAAGCTGACTGATACCAGATAGATTGCTACAATTAGGGGATGGCCAAGTTTAAACTCCAGAGTGATTACCAGCCGCTGGGCGACCAGCCGGCGGCTATTGACCAGCTGACGAAAGGCCTGCAGGCTGGCGTGCGCGACCAGACCCTGCTCGGAGTAACCGGGTCGGGCAAGACCTTTACGATGGCTAATATCATCCAGAATGTCCAGCGCCCGACACTGATACTGAGCCACAACAAGACCCTGGCCGCTCAGCTGTACGGCGAATTCAAAAACTTCTTCCCCGATAATGCCGTCCACTATTTTGTCAGCTACTTTGATTACTACCAGCCGGAAGCCTACATTGCCCGCTCCGACACCTACATCGAAAAAGACAGCCAAATCAATGAGGAGATTGACCGGCTGCGGCACGCGGCCACCGATTCGCTGCTGGCTCGACCAGATGTGATTATCGTGGCCAGTGTCAGCTGTATCTACGGCATTGGCTCAGTCGAAGACTATGACGGCTTGTCGCTGAGCGTCAAAGTTGGTGAGCGCAAGGTGCGGGACAAGTTTCTCAGGCACCTCACGGACATTCAGTACCAGCGCAATGACATTGATTTTCATCGTGGCACGTTTCGGGTGCGCGGCGATGTCGTCGACGTGTTTCCGGCCGGCGAGGAGCTGGCTTATAGGCTTGAGTTTTTTGGCGACGAGGTAGAGCGGATTATCCAAATTGATCCGCTGACCGGTGAAATTCTCAAGCAGCTGCAGGAGTACAAAATTTTCCCCAGCAGCCACTACGTGACGCCGCAAGCTAAATTAAAGCTGGCTCTGGGGCAGATTGAAAATGAGCTGGCCGATCGGCTGGCCTTTTATAAAAAAAATGGCGGGCTGCTGGAAGCTCAGCGCTTGGAGCAGCGCACCCGCTTTGATCTGGAAATGCTCCAGGAAACCGGCTTCGTGAAAGGGATCGAGAACTACAGCCGCTATCTGACCAACCGGGAGCCTGGCGAACAGCCGGCCACCCTGATGGATTATTTCCCGGATGACTACCTGCTGATGGTCGACGAGTCGCATATGAGCATTCCGCAAGTCCGAGGCATGTACAACGGCGACCGAGCTCGCAAGGAAGTCCTGGTGGAGCACGGTTTCCGCCTGCCCAGCGCCCTCGACAACCGGCCGCTGACCTTTACCGAGTTTGAGCGCCACATGAACCAGACGATTTATGTCTCGGCCACACCGGCCGAATATGAGCTGTCCAGGAGTCCGGAACCGGCCCAGCAGGTCATCCGGCCAACCGGTTTGCTCGACCCGCCGATTGAAGTTCGCAAAATCGAAGGCCAGATCGACGACCTGATCGCTGAAATTCGGGATACCACCGCCAAACACCAGCGTGTCCTAGTTACTACTCTCACCAAACGCATGAGCGAGGACCTGACCGATTACCTGAAAGAGATCAATATCAAAGTCGCTTATCTCCACAGCGATGTCGATACCTTGGACCGGACTGATATCCTGCGCGACCTTAGGCTGGGAGTCTACGACGTGGTCGTCGGGATCAACTTGCTGCGCGAAGGCTTGGACCTGCCGGAAGTTTCACTGGTAGCCATCCTCGATGCCGACAAAGAAGGCTTCCTGCGCAGCAAACAGGCTCTCGTCCAAACCGTCGGCCGGGCAGCCCGCCATGAAAAGGGCCGGGTAATCATGTATGCCGACCGCGTTACTGACAGCATGCGCTACACTATCGATGAAACCACTCGCCGCCGCAAAATTCAGACCGCCTACAATACTGAGCATGGCATCACGCCGACCGGTATCAATCGAAATATCGAAAAAGGCATGCGTCCTGACATGCCCGACGAGGCCAAGCGCGCCAAACTTAATCTGAAAAAAATTCCTAAAGACGAGTACGGCTCGCTGATCAAAGACCTGACTTCCCAGATGGACCTGGCGGCCGCCAACCTCCAATTCGAAACTGCCGCCGAGCTTCGAGACTTGATTGACGATATCAAAAAGAAGCTCTAAGACCGAGGCCGCAAAATGGGATAGCTCAGGGCTTCGCTCAGGTCGGCACGACTAGTACCTTGCTCGATGAGCTGCAGGCCATGCGCTGTTTTTGCGACGAGAGCTCTCACCGCTGACATGCGGGCCCCCGCCAAGTGTGCGCCTTTTTCGAGGACGAAACGGACATTGGGGTGGCCTTTGAGCAGCGCCTGGTATGTTTCGGGATGATTGTACGAAGCTCTGCTGTTAAAAAAATGAATAATCATAGCAGCATCCTGCGGGATAGCGGCCGGAAAACTACACGCTTCACCGCGCGTTATGGTGTGGAGCTTATCGACGGTATTCCACAGTGCTTTAGGATGCAAGCTCATTGTTGGTACAAGGTGTCGGGTTCGTGCCAAGGTACGAGGTAATGTTGTGTCCTGCCAGCTTTCAAAAAATATCTTGGGTATTTCCGCGGCCTGCTCAGCCGACCAAGCAGCAAATTTCAGCGCTTCAAGCGGAGTGTAATCAATTTTTTTTGCCGGACCGGGGTCTAAACAGAGCGCCAACTCTACCGATCTATCCATGGCTGGCGCCAGCCCGATCAGAGCCAGCGCTTTTAGGGTGCCCATTGAATAGCCCAGACTAATCGACTTGCCAGGCTCGCACGTTTGATTGTGTGCAGTCCTCTCGTCGTCCTCCCACAGTATTGCCAAAGCGGCTTGGGCATCGTGGCGCAAGGTGTGTCCGTTTGCCCGATTTGTGCCGACAATTCTGGAATGAATACCTGCTTTTGCCAGCTGATGGCCAACATACGTATTGAATCCGCCGACTGCTGTGCCTAAGGGCGGCATAAAATCAGCTGATATACCCGATGCCTGCGCCTCGGGGACTATTTTTCTAAAGTCAAAGTTTGAACCGTCTTCTAGGGTAACCGCGCTGGTACTGACCAGGCCTACTCCCGGTATGCTGTGTTGTTTTGGCTCAGACCAGTCAGCTATGGCACCACCTGGCGCAAAATCACTGCCAAGTCCATCGACCACAGAGGGCACTAATTGCAGGCCTTCACGCGGCGACTGTTTATTGAATTCCGGCTGCCAAGCCGTCTCTGTTGACATATATTTTGCCTTATTGCTTGGAGTGTATAGTTATTATCACTAGCGTAGTCTTATGCGGCCGCCTTGTAAAGCAGTTTATTTGTCGTGAATTTAACAGAGGAGAAGCCTCGCCGATTGGTGAGCAACCTGCTACAATTAGTACTAATTATGGCGAAACTTACCCGGGAAGACGTATTGAAATTAGCTCAATTGGCTCGCTTGGAGCTGAGCGATGCTGAAGTGGAAGAATACAGTGCGGAGCTGTCAGAGATTTTGCAATACGTCGAACAGCTGGGTGCTGTCGATGTATCCGGCTTACTGCCAACTCATCAAGTTACCGGCCTGACAAACGTCACCCGCGAAGACGTGGTCCAAGGCTATGGCTACGAAGTGGCCGATCTGCTAAAAAATGTCCCGCAGACTCAAGACAACCAGATCAAAGTTAAACGGATGCTCAGCTGATGGCAGCGAGCTGGCTGTCAATTGCCGAGCTGGCGGCGGACGTCCAAGCGGGCAAACTCAAAGCTATCGACCTGGTCGAGCAGTCTCTGCGGGCCATCGCTGACAAACAGGAATATCAAGCTGTTATTGCGACCACAGAGAAGCGTGCCCGCGAACGTGCCGCCGCGATCGATTCTCGGATAGCCAAAGGTGAGACTGTCGGCCGGCTAGCTGGCGTACCGTTTATCGCCAAGGATAACTTTCTGGTTTTCGGTGCCGAGACCACGGCCGCCAGCAATATGCTTAAGGGCTTTGAGGCGCCATACCAATCAACCGCCATTGAGCGGCTGGAGGCCCAAGGCGCTATCTGTGTCGCCAAAGCCAATCTCGATGCCTTTGCCCATGGCGCCAGCACTGAAAACAGCGACTTTTTTACTACCAAAAACCCGCACGATATGACTCGCGTACCAGGTGGCAGCTCAGGCGGTTCTGCCACCTCTGTTGCCTTGCAGCTGGCACCATTTGCGCTCGGTACTGATACCGGCGGTTCCATCCGCCAGCCGGCTAGTTTCTGCGGCGTAGTTGGCTATAAGCCGACCTATGGTTTGGTATCGCGCAGCGGCGTCGTAGCTATGGCCAGCAGTACCGACGTTATTGGGCCGCTGGCCCGCACGGTAGCAGACGCCGCGCTGGTGCTAGACGTCATGGCCGGCCCAGACATTCTGGACGGTACCACCATCGACCGCCAAAGTGATTACACCGCTTTACAGACAGACCTCAGAGGTAAAAAAATCGGTATTATTGCGGAGTATATGGGTGAAGGCCTTAGTCCGGGTGTCAAAAAGGTTATAGAAGCTGCTGCCGGCAAACTCCGTGCTGCC
>CAZXIT010000021.1:0-13662 GCA_964640775.1 uncultured Candidatus Saccharibacteria bacterium | reverse complement strand
TGCGACCTCACGGTCCCAAACCGCGCGCGCTACCAAACTGCGCCACTCCCCGATACTACAGGGGTTGATTATAACGAAAAAAGCCGCTGATTACTACTGTTGCGCTCAAGCAACTTGTTCTTCTGGCATATCTGCTGGCAGTTCCATTGGCTGCGGATGCAAGGCGACGACATCCGCTAATGGCGGCTCAACCAGTATTGCCGGCGCAATCCAGCGTTTTTTATGTTCTGGCGGTTCTTCCATCTCAAACGGCAGCTCAGGTATCACTGGACCATAGGCTGTTTTGGGGATCGTGGCAACTAGCCCCTCTAGGAAGCGCCCGTCAATACCGTGATCATGCACATATTGCGCGAGTTCGTTCCGCCGCGTGACAATATCGTCCCATTCACCGCTCATGCGCCTTGCCGGGTCTCTTTGGGTGTGCCCTAGCGCCACAGTTAGCCCTACCATAGCCTCGCGAACTGACAATCTGGGAATATCCATGCTATTCTAGTTATTCGCTACGTGCGTTTGACCAAAATTATATGCCAAAATTTTTAAAAAGCTACTGCTTTTTTTATTGCTGTGCTCTAGACGATCTGCTGGATCTGTTCTATGGCTTCTGCTAAACCCTGCTGATTGGTCGTGATGAGGACGGCGTTGAACTGGCGGGGGCCAGACTCCTCAAGTACGTTTCGGGTCGCGTGGCCGTCGCGCCACCGAGGAATGACACTCTGATAGGTGACGCCCAGGCTAGCATCAAGCACGCCGCACATACCGACATCAGTGATGTGGGCTGTACTGCCAGGCAGCACCCGGGCATCGGCTGTTGGTATATGCCAGTGGTCGCCCACGACAGCGCTCACCCGGCCATCCAAGTAATGGCCGATGACAACTTTTTCGCTCGAATAATCACCGTGAAAGTTAACTATGGCAGCCGCTTTTTTGACATCCTTTTGGTCTTCCAGAATCCGGTCGATAACTTTTAACGGGTTATCGGTGGGTTTATCTGAGTCTTTGCCGACAATGTGCCCCAGCAGGCTGATCACCAATGTCGTTTTACCATTTAGTTGAATGTATTTGTAACCCAAGCCTGGAGTTCCCTGAGGATAGTTAGCTGGCCGGATAATCGGCTGTGCCGGATCATTGAGGGCCTGGATAATTTCCTCGCGGTGCAGGCTCCAATTTCCTCCGCTGCAAAAGTCCACTCCGGCTTTCCGGAGCCGGGCGAAGTCCGCCAGGCTAATCCCCTTGCCCTCAGTCGTATTCTCGGCCTGGGCGATCACCAAATCAAGCTGTTTTTCGCGGCGCAGTCCAGGCAAAACTTGCTCCAATACCTGGATCCCAGCTTCACCCATCACATCACCGGCATAGAGTATTCTCATAGTCATGTTTGCAGCTTGCTAAGCGCGCCTAGTACGTACTCCGAATTTCTCAGCTCTGCCTTCATAGCGAGAATTTCCTGACTAGTAAACCAGCGGACATCTAGAATTTCGCCCGTTTGGGGTTTCAGGTCGCCGCCGGTAATTGTCGCTTCGTAAGCATGCAGTACCGGATGGCCAACCGCACTGTGCAGCACTACTAGCTGACGCGTAATACTGACCTCCAGGCCGGTTTCTTCTCGCGCTTCGCGGACGGCCGCTTGCTCCAGCGTTTCGCCAGTATCAACGTGCCCGCCGGGGAAATTCCACAGGCCATAGGCAGCTTTTTGTGCTTCCTGCACCAACAGGTATTTGCCGCTTTGCTCAATGACGGCACTGGAAACAAGCTTCGACTGAGCTGGTGATTGCTGATCAGCCATGCTAAGGCCTACTTGGCGAATTCAATAGCGCGAGTTTCGCGAATGACGTTGACTTTGATGGTGCCGGGGTACTGCATGGTCGACTCGATCTTGGTGGCGATGTCGCGGGCCAGTTTAATGGCGCTGAGGTCATCGATCTGCTGGGGTTTGACGAAGACACGGACTTCGCGGCCGGCGCTGATGGCGTAAGATTTCTCGATGCCCGGGAAGCCGTTGGCAACGTTTTCTAAGTCGCGCATCCGGTCGCCGAAATTCTCAGCTGAGATGTTGCGGGCGCCGGGGCGCGAGGCACTGATGGCATCAACGGTCCGGATGATCAGGGCCTCAACGCTGGTGGCTTCGACGTCGTCGTGGTGCTGTTCGGCAGCCAGGGCAACGGCTTCGGGCGCGCCGTATTTGCGCAGCATTTCACCGCTGATGTGATGGTGTTTGCCTTCCATCTTGTGAGTCAGAGCTTTGCCAAGGTCATGGACCAGGGCGGCGTACTTGGCGGTCTTGATGTCGGCACCGACTTCTTCGGCGATGACACCGGCGATGTGGGCCATTTCAGTCGAATGCTTGAGGACGTTCTGACCATAGCTGGTGCGGTATTTTAGCTCGCCGAGCAGCTGCAGGACTTCTTTAGGGATGCCGATAACGCCGACTTCGCGGGCGGCGTCCTCGCCGGCGCGCATGACGTCTTTTTCGACATTAGCCTGGGCCTTGGCGACGACTTCCTCGATACGGCCGGGATGAATCCGTCCGTCTTTAATCAGCATTTCCATGGTCATGCGGGCGACTTCGCGGCGTACCGGATCAAAGCTGCTCAAAACTATGTAGCCGGGAGTATCGTCGACCATGATGTCGACGCCGGTGGCTCGCTGCAGGGCCTGGATGTTGCGGCCTTCTTTGCCGATGATCCGGCCCTTCATTTCTTCGTCTTCCAGCTTGAGGCTGGTGACGGTGCGCTCGGCAGTGACTTCAGAGGCCATGCGTTCCATGGCGGTGGTAATGATCAGTGCCGCTTTTTCTTCGGCGTTGTCTTTGGCTTCATTCTGCAATTTATTAACCAATCCTACAAGATCCTGTCGAATGTCGCGTTCCGTCATCTGCATCAGTTTTTCAGCCGCGTCAGCCTTGCTCAGCTTAGCAATTTTTTCAAGCTTGTCCTGCTGCTTGCCACGGATATCGCGGATCTCATTTTTGAGTTCCTCGACTTCAGCCTCGTTTTTGCGCAAATTCTCATTGCGTTTGTCTAGCTCGTCAAGCTTTTTATCAAGTGATTCCTCACGAGTTACCAGGCGCTGCTCCAGGTCTTTAAGCTCTTTGCGGCGAGCGTGCTCTTCTTTGCGGGTTTCCTCGACGGCTTTATTAGACTCCTCGCGAGCCGCGTCGATCAATTTTTCGGCCTCTTTTTTGGCTTTCTGAAGTTCCTTTTCGGCTTTCTGCTCCGCCGATCCCATTTTTTGCTTGGTGATAACGGTTTTAGCGCCAAAACCAGCAACAAGCCCTGCAATAGCAAGCAATGCTTCTAACATACGTTTCCCCTTTACTCCTGCAGATCTGGTGCGGTCTGGCAATCGCTATCACTTCACTAGCCAGCACCCGCGTAATCTGTAAATTATATAACTTGAATGGTTTTCAGGATTTAACTAATCGTCTCTCAGGACGCACGTAAATCTACTCTAAATATACCCTGCGCCGCGCCGTCCGGTCAACTAAACCTGCACGGCGAAGACCGCGGTCCGCTGAGTGTATTCACCACTCTTGCGGTCAAAGGGTCCGCCGCAAGTAATCAAATTTAGGCCCGGCAGGCCCGGCTGTACAGAGCTCAGCATCATACCCATATCAATCGTGCTGGCATCGTAATTTTGAACTTTAACAACCTTGTAAGTAAACACCTGGTTGTCGCCGCGGGTAATTTCGATGGTGTCACCGGCGACGAGCTTTTTAATATTGGCAAACACGCCCGGTAGAGTCGGGCCGTGCACATGCCCGTCAATCAGTACGGCGCCAAGACTGCCAGGATCTCCAGGATGGGCGCTGGCATCGTACCAGCCAGTGTCATAAATATTGGCCGGTGCTTTTAGCTCGTTGCTGCTGGTAACACCGAGCGGTTTGACGAGGGTGCTGACAGAAAGTTTGGGTATTTTTAGGTATTTCGGCAAATTGGGGGCCACCTGATAGCTACCCATACCACTCTCTGGAGGTTTAACCTCACTTGGAGGCAGCGAGGTATTATTTTCGGAATTATCAGTTTTTTGTTCCAGAGCTGAAACCTGAGCTTTAGCGCTATGGTTTGTCTGTATTGTTTGGATATTAACCAACAACCCCAGGCCAAAAACTAAAAATGCCATAGCCATCAAAGCCAGCTGTACCTTGGAGCGCCGGTGCTTAGCAGGCTGTTGTGTCCCAGCCGTTTGCACGGTGGCAACTTGCACTTGCGGCGACACGAACCGACGTACGAGTACCTGTGATTGCTGCTGTTTTGGCAATGCCGGTTTACCATAAGGTTGGGGCTTTACAATGACTAAGGTATCCATACTCCCATTGTGATTAGAGATGAGTGGCTGGCGTTTCTTCACAGCTCTTGAGTCTGACACGAGCGGCGGCGAGAGTATTTCGAAGCCGTATCGAGCTGTGTGGGCAACCGGTTTGGCAGTACGAACTAACCGGCTATGCTCATGCATGCGACCGGGCGGCTGTCGGGATAGAGGCGTACGGCGTCTGACAAAGTCGTTATCGTGCCCGCCTGCTTGCCGCTGATGCTCACTCACTATTTTTATCTTTCAGTTTCGGTGTTGAACGATACTACCTTCTTAGTATCCACCTCTCAAAAATCAATGTCAAATCTGTTATGCTTATAGACTTACTCAATTATTTTATTGGTTTTGTGATGTTTGGCTCGGCTCCATATTCCAGCCATACACTTGAATCGTTATCTCCGGCTGTCAGTGCTTTGATGCCGTCTGTTATCCACCGTTCGCCTGTCTCGCCTACTATCGGTATTGCATAGCTTGCCGCTAAAGCATTGGCCACCGTGCCGCCAATCCTCAAACCGGTAAAACTGCCCGGGCCTTTATAGACGATAATACCCTCTATATCAGCTAGCGTATAACTGGATACTGTAACCGTTTCTTCTATTTTTTGGTGAATTGTCTCGGCTAGCCTGCGATGAGCTTCCCAGGTAATATTGGTAAGCTTTCCTTCATCCTTGTATAAACCTAGCTCGGCTGCAGGTTTGTCGGTACGGATAGCAAGTATTAACATGTTAAGTATTATTCACCAGCAGATACTCTAAATTATCAGGGTACGTGCATTTGAACTGGCGGTTGGTATTGGCAATCGTTTGCAACTGTATGGTCAGATGATCGGCAGGCAGGACATCCGCAATAATATTAGCCCATTCCACGACTATCACAGCTGTAGGATCAGCTAGAATCTCGGTAATTTCATCATGTATGATACCAGGCGTATCCAAGCGGTAAAAATCAAAATGGTGCAATGTAAGACTGCCGGCCCGATACTGGTTGCTAAGCGTAAAACTCGGACTATGTACGTGATCATTGCTACCCATGCCACTGGCCAACCCGCGGACAAAGGTTGTTTTTCCAGCTCCAAGATCACCGTCTAGAACAATGGTTTCGCCGCCTTTGAGCTTACGCCCGATCTGCGCGGCGAGCTTTAAGGTAGCTTCTAAACTGGTAGATTCGGTTTGCCAGGTCTGCACGGTACTCATATGCTCCGTATAGTAGCGCGAGCCCGGCGACCAGAGCAAGTGTCCAGAGGTGTATAGGAGTTGTCGTGGCACTATCGGTGATAGGTGCTGCAGTACCAGTCCCGGCTGTTTTAGCGGCTGTACTTTTGACCTGGGGGCCGGTTTTGCTGCTGGCCTTGGCTTTGGCAGCGGTCTTTTTAGCGGCGGCAGGCAGTTCGACGACATTTGCAGCGCCTGGGGTCAACTTTGTCGTCCAATACCATTTGCCTTTGGCTAGCGCCCAGGCCTGGCCGTCTTTGGCTGTCGTGTAGATTTCGCTGGCCGATAGGCTGCTGGCGAATGGATCAAGCAGCTTAGCTTGCCCGCCGCTATTGCTGAGACTCAGGCCGGTAGCAGCCGAGTAAAAAGCAGTGAAGCCGTGTCCCGGCAAGCTAGTCCCGGCGGGGAAAACATAGCTGTGCAGTGCTGTCGTACCAACCTGCAAACTGAAACCGCTGAGGTCGAATGCCGCAGCATTGGCATTATATAGTTCTATAAATTCGTCAGTGTCGTCATTGCCGGTCCCCGAGGGATTGGCTAAAACTTCATTGACTTGGGGCGCCATGAGACCAATATCGCTGGCTGGCAGACTCGGCAAAGCCTCTGCAGACTCACTATCAGCGGCAATCGTGACGATTGTGGCTGGCGGCTGGCCGGCTGGCAGCAATTGATTAAGACCAGTGGGGATGATTGTCGGCGTAGTCGTGGCTGTGGTGAGGGAGCAAGGATTGCCACTATCAGGCTGCACGGCTTGCCAGCTGCCACTCCCAGGCACGGATATAGCAGGATTGTTCTTGGTATCGACCGGCTGGCGCTGCAAAAAAGCATTGGTGCTGGCTGGCAGCGTTTGCGCGCCAGAAGCTGCCGTTTTGGACCAGCCAACAAAATCCTGCAGGGACGGTACCGCCGAACTCCCCGGAGCCGACTGGTTGAAAGCCAGCACTTCGACCAGTCCGGCCGTACTTGACAATCCAAGCGATACTGAATCAACCGTCAGCTGATAGCACAGCAGCAGGGCACTGTCGTTGACCATAAAATATCCATGCGGCGGCACAGTACCCGACAGAGCGATTAGCTTGCTGCTGGTGGCCTTGGCCAGGTCGTAGTGGTTGAAGTACTCAAGCTGGTATTTGCTCATGTCCAGACTGGCGTTGGTCGAGTTATAGAGCGTGATGAACTGACCGTTGCTGCTGGTGATTTTAAGCTGGCTAATGGTGAGGGAAGAGCCATTAGCCGTATCAGCCTGCGCACCGCCTACCGCATTAACACTGCTCACTGCTAGCAATAGCATAGCTATGGCCGTCGCTCGTAGGGTTTGCTGTATTCGCCGCATAGTAGACCGGAGTGTACGGCCCGCTGTGTACTATGTACAAGCACCAGCATTTTAAACACGCCGCAATCCTTAAATTATTTAATTTTATTGCGACGCTGAGCTTTTTCTTTTATAGTTATAGCCAGATATTAACAGCTCTAAAAATCAAACATTAGGCACACGGCAGCAATGATTGACGAGACTCCCCGCAGAAAAGTACGCCCGTCGCTATCCAAAGACGATCTCAATGAGCTCGGTGTACTGCTGTCGCCATCATGGCTCAGTGGTTTTGTGGCCATGGTAGCCAGCCTGGCTCTCGTTTCCGGAGCCTCCGTACTGCTGCATTACAACGGCAGCAGCTGGCAGCTGCTGCTTACCGGTCAGCGTCATCAGGTCGGCGCCATCGAGACTAATTTTGTTGATTTTGAGCACAAATTTGACACAAATGTGCTGATCAGCAACTTGCCGCTGTTTATTTTTTGGGCTGGCATTGGCATCATTGTCTACTATTTGATTCTAGCGGTGATCAATGCCCTGCGCAGTGTGGCCGAGCTGGAAGAGGAAATGAAGTATGTCCATGCCGACCGGCACATACTGCTCAGGCAAGCGCTGCTGCACCTGTTTGTACGAATATCCAGTTTAGTTGTATGGATATTCTACGTGCGTTTTACCTTGCATCTGCTGCTGCCGTACACTATCGCACTATCGTATGCTGGGAGCGGGGATTCGGGATGGCTGTATGACATCCTATACCTGATCAGCGCAGTAGCCTTGGGCGCTATTACGCTGCACGTACACACCGTACTGCTCAGGCTCTTGGTGCTCAAGCCGCGGATTTTTGGCCAAGATATCAAAGACTGACAGATACTTCGTGTTCGCGCTATACTGGGATCATGTTGCAGCTCAGCAAAACTTTACTCGATAAATCCGTCTTGTCACTCAGGACGAGCGGTCCAATTGCCAAGGTTACCGGTGCCATATTTAACCCCAATAACCTCAAAATTGAGGGATTTTATTGCCAGGACCAATTTGAGAAAAAAGAGCTTATCCTGTTATGTCAGGATATTCGGGACATTATGCGAGATGGTTATGTCGTCAATGATCACGATGTGCTGGTAGAAGCCGACGAACTCGTCCGGCTCAAAGAAGTATTGGAATTGGGGTTTGAACTGATAGGCAAGCAGGTAGAAACCAGCGACGGGGAAAAAGTTGGCAAGGTGAGTGACTTTGCCACCGAGATGGAGACAATGTTTGTCCAAAAAATCTATGTCTCTCAGTCTTTAATAAAAAGCTTTAGCGGTGGTTCGCTGAGTATTGACCGCTCTCAAATCGTCGAGATTACTCCTAAACGGGTCATCATTAGCGAGCTGCTGAAACATGCGCCGGCAGCCGCGGCAGCAACGGCTGGATAGCTTTCTAGGGCAGGTCTTTTGCAGCTTGAAGCGCAGCTTTGATGTCGCCGTATTGGAACCCCTGTCCGGCCAGATACTGCATCAGTTTTTTGTCATCTTGATATCGGGATTGTTTGCGTTTCCTGGGGATCAGCACCTCTAGAAGTACTGCCTCGTCGGTACCGTCTTCTTTTAGCACCTGCTCGATGATGTCATCCGGCACGCGCTTGGCACGCAGTTCCTGAGACAAACGGCGCCGGGAAGTGGGCTTCAACATCCGGCGATTGGCTACCCAGCTGGCCGCGAATGTCTGGTCATTCAGCAAATTGTTATTACTTAACTTGTTAAGTATGCTATGCGACAGGGTAGGGGAGCAATCTTTTCGCAGCAGATACTGCTGCATTTCCCAGGTACTGCGCGGTCTGAGGGCAATGAATCCCAAAGCATTATTGTAGATCTTGTCATCAACAGAAAGCTGTTTAAATGCGGCGACCTGCTGGTCAGTTAATTCCTGGCCTTTGGTGAGCTGACTCTCAAGCAAGGCTTGGTCGCTTAATGAAAAAGCGTACTTCCCTTCTAAAAAAATTGAATATCGGCCCTGCCGCTTGACTTGCTGTTTGATAGCGGTGATTTTCATATATAGTTTCGCTCGATAGCGTCGCACAGGCCATTGGTAACTTGGTCGGGGTGATCCCTGGTTAACTGCCTCACTTGCCGTCCAGTAAACCATTTGGTGTTGGTCACCTCTAGGGGATTTGGGTGCAGCGGGGTATTGCTGGAAATTACTACACTATAGAATCGATTAAATTGGTGAAACGTACGATTATCAAGCTTGCGATAGCCCTCATAGGCACCAATTTCTTCCAAGTCTAAACCGCTCAAACCAAGCTCTTCGCCGAGTTCGCGCTTGGCGGCAGGCAGGTAATCCTCCCCCTCGTCAACATGGCCGGCGGCTGAGACATCCCAGCAATTTTGGTAGGTCGCGACGTACTCGCTCCTGCGCTGCAGGAGGATTTTGCCGGCATGGTCTTTGACAATTACGAAAACGATTCGGTGCAGCAAGCCCTGCTGGTGAATTTCATCTAATGAGGCGCTGCCGATTGGTACATCGTCCTGGTTGACAACCATAATTGGCGGATGGTGCAGTTTTGACAAGTCATTGCCAGACATTATGGCTATTCCCCGGTGGCCTATTCTTTGGCGCTGGCGAGGTCGGCGGCAAGGATTTTTTTGGTAATCTCAGCTATGACTTTGGGGTTTTCCTCGAGATAGGTCTTGCTAGCTTCCCGGCCCTGGCCAATTTTGGCGTCATTGTAGGCATACCAAGCGCCGGATTTTTCAACAATACCGCGGTCAGCTGCTAAATCAAGTATATCGCCGCTCGCGCTGATGCCTTGGTTGTACATGATATCAAACTCTGCCTGGCGAAATGGCGGGGCAATCTTATTTTTAACAACTTTGACGCGTGTGCGGTTGCCAATGATTTCTTCGCCCTGTTTGATCTGGCCAATCCGGCGAATGTCCATGCGTACAGAAGCATAAAACTTCAGGGCATTGCCGCCGGTAGTCGTTTCGGGGTTGCCAAACATGACACCAATTTTCATGCGGATCTGGTTGATGAATATCACGGTGCCCTTGCTGCGGCTGATGACGCCGGTTAGTTTGCGCAATGCCTGGCTCATCAGCCGAGCCTGCAGGCCCATGTGGCTGTCGCCCATTTCACCCTCGATCTCAGCTCGCGGTACCAGCGCGGCTACGGAGTCAACCACAATTAAGTCAACGGCATTGGAACGCACCAGGGTCTCGACGATTTCCAGAGCTTGCTCGCCATTATCCGGCTGGCTGAGCAAGAGGTTTTCGACATCAACGCCAATCCGCTTGGCATAGGCGGGGTCGAGGGCGTGTTCGGCATCGATAAAAGCTGCTGTGCCGCCGGCTCGCTGAACCTGGGCGATAGCGTGCAAGGTGAGCGTCGTCTTGCCAGAGCTCTCCGGCCCATAGATTTCGATAACCCGGCCTTTGGGGATACCGCCGCCAAGGGCAATGTCGAGGCTGAGCGCTCCAGTTGGGATACATTCGACGCTGCCGGCGTGTACCTCACCCATTTTCATAATCGAACCTTTGCCGAACTGCTTTTCAATGCTTTCGACCGCCAGGTCCAAAGCCTTGGATTTGCCATCAGCAATACTGGTACTTTTGGCCGCTGTGTCTTTTGCCGATTTAGTTTCTTTGAGCGGCTGGGTCGTCGCTGCTGTTTTAGTATCTGCCATGTTAAACCTCCCGGGTAAATTACGCTGTCACAGTGTCTGAAACGTGCTCCAACTTTAGTACTATTTTAGCACTATAGCGACCGGGCACGCCGAAAGAAATTACTAATGTTTAGTTTGACGGCCTTTTTAAGAATTATTTAATATAATACTCGATATGCTGGCTATCATACTCTTAAGTATCATTGGACTCGCCGGATTGCTGGCATTTGGGCTGCAGGGAGCGCCATACGTGGCGAGCGACGGCAAAAGCACTGATCAAATGCTCAAACTGATAAAAAGCTATTCGCCAGAACGTATTTTGGATATGGGATCCGGCGATGGCAGACTGGTCATTTCGCTGGCTCAGCAGGGCTGCCAAGTGGACGGGATTGAACTGAACCCCTGGCTAGTGGTACGTTCCCGCCGAGCTATAAAGCGGGCTGGCTTGCAGGGCAAGGCACGCGTCTTGTGGGGCAGTTTTTGGGGATATGATGTCTCAGGCTATAACGTCATAACGCTATACGCCGTTACACATATTATGCCGCGCTTGGAACGAAAATTATCTGCCGAGCTGCCTCCGGGGGCGCATATTATCTCCAATTACTTTGTTTTTCCCAACTTGCGACCGATAAAGCAGCTCGGCCAAGTGCGAGTCTATAAGGTTTAGCCGCTTTCACCCTCAAGGAAAACGCTTCTGGTTTTTGGGGGGAGTTGCTAGAATGGGTCCAGGATGGGTGAACTTCTAAAACATAAACACGGAACTGTTGTGAGCCATAGGGTACAGCTATGCGCATAGCTGACTCTTTGGTAGAGAAATTGCTAGAGAAAAGCGGGCAAGTTAGCAAAGCCCAGCTAGCTACCCTCCACGAGCAGGAAGCCACCGATAAAAAACCGCTGCAGGATTTAGTTATCAAAAACGGCGTGCTGAGCGAAAAGGTGCTGACCGAGCTGTACGCTGAGGAGATTGAGGTGCCGTTTGTCGAGCTCAAAGCCCGCGAGATCAAACATGAAGTACTGAAGCTGCTGCCAGAACGTATCGCCCGCCAGTACAACGCGGTGGTCTTTGATGTCGATGCCGAGGACACCAAGCTGGTAGCTATGGAAGATCCTGATGATATCCAAGCTTTGAATTTCCTGCAAAAACAGCTGGGCACCGGCCTGAAAGTACACATCACGACCAGCAGTTTGCTGCAGGCAGCCCTTGATCAGTATCGCGGCAATATTAGCAGCGAACTGACCAAAGTCATCGCTTCAGAAGACGAAGCTGATGAAAGCGAAGAGGTTGACGAGAGCGAGCTGGCCGAAAATTCACCAGTGGCCCAGACGGTTAATATCTTGATCGAGTACGGCATCAAAGCTGGTGCCAGCGATGTCCATATCGAACCGCGGGAAAACTTTGTCGTGGTGCGCTATCGTATCGACGGCATGCTGCGCGAAGCCAATAAACTGCCCCGCAAGATGCTCGGCGCCCTGGTAAGCCGTATAAAAATCCTGAGCAACTTAAAAATTGACGAGCATCGAGCGCCGCAGGACGGCCGTTTTAAAGTCGAGGTAAACGGCGAGGTCTACGCGCTGAGGGTATCCACTCTGCCCATCCTGGACGGTGAAAAGGTAGTCATGCGTATCCTGAATGAATCCAGCAAGCCGGCGGATTTTACAGAACTTGGGTTTTGGGGCACAGCACTCGGGGATTTGCAGGGGGCTATTATCCAGCCCCACGGCATGATCCTGGTGACCGGGCCGACAGGTTCCGGCAAATCAACGACCCTGTTTAGCGTGCTCAGCTCACTCAATACACCGAATGTTAATATCTCGACTGTTGAAGATCCCGTAGAATACCACGTCGTTGGCGCCAACCAGGTGCAGGTCAATCCGATCGCCGGCATGACCTTTACCAACGGCCTGCGCGCCCTGCTCCGGCAAGACCCGAATATCATCATGATCGGCGAGATTCGTGACGGCGAGACTGCTGACCTGGCTGTCCAGGCTGCCCTAACCGGACACTTGGTATTCAGCACCCTGCACACTAATAATGCCGCTACTTGCCTGCCCCGCCTGCTGGATATGGGCGTCGAGCCCTTCTTGATTGCCAGTACCGTCCGCGTTGTCATAGCCCAGCGCTTGGTGCGCCGGCTATGTGTTGATTGCCGGGAGGCTTACGAGCCTGATCCTGCTGTTCTCAAGCAGCTTGTCAAATCATTCCGCCTCGATGACAACGGCGGTATCAAGGAAATTCATGACCTGGAAACTACCGCCCTCAAAGACGGTATCGGCAAATCAAGTGGCGGCAAGGGGGCGGACACCGACCAGCTCAGCAGTACTGCCGGCACTATTGGCCGGCTATGGAAGGCTCACGAAGAGGGTTGTGACAGCTGCAATCACACCGGCTACAAGGGTCGAATAGGAATCTACGAAGTGCTGGAAAATTCTACGCCGATCCAGAAAATGATTGTCACTAACAGCACCTCAGAGGCCATTGAAAAAGCCGCCATTGACGATGGTATGCTAACCATGCAGCTGGATGGACTAGTCAAGGCCCTGAGAGGGCAGACGACTATAGAGGAAGTCCTGCGGGTTACGGCCCAGGAAGAATAACTATGAGATTTGCCTACAAAGCGACTAACAAAGATGGCAAGACAGTTTCGGGCAGTGCCGAAGCAACCAATAAAGCAGATTTGCTGGCACTGCTGCACAGACAGGATTTACATCCGGTACTAATAGCGCTCGACAAGACAGGTCCTAAAAAAAGCGGCCTGTTTGGGCCTAAAAAGAAAATCAAGCTCGGCGACCTTGTCATCTTTACGCGCCAGCTGTCGACAATGATCTCAGCTGGCGTGCCGCTGGCCCGTTCTCTGTCAGCATTGCAGGCCGATGCCGGCACGCCTTTTTTCAAAGAGGTGCTGGCTAGCATTACCAGGGACGTTGAAAGCGGCGCGCCGCTTGGCGATGCCTTTGCTAAATTTCCAACTGTCTTTTCCGACGTCTATGTCAACATGGTGCGTGCCGGGGAAGAAGGCGGTATCCTCGATGACATTCTAAAACGCTTGGCTACGCAGGTCGAGCAGGATGCCTCAATTCGCAAAAAAATTAAAAGCGCCATGATGTACCCAATAGTCATCTTGAGCGTCACGGTGATGGCATTTTTTGGCATCATGCTGTTTATCGTGCCAAAGCTGGCGGGGATTTTGACCAGC
>CAZXIT010000020.1:0-13816 GCA_964640775.1 uncultured Candidatus Saccharibacteria bacterium | reverse complement strand
TCTTTTTTGAGGTCAATGACGATGCGGACGTTGCCGCGGGCCGTTTCGTCGCGCAGGTCGCTGATACCGGTTAGTTTTTTATCGCGCACCAGGTCGGCAATTTTGATAACCAGACTTTCTTTGTTGAGGGCATAGGGGATTTCAGTAATAACGATTTGGTGGCGGCCACTTTTGCCTTCGACGATCTCAGCCACGCCGCGAGTGATAACACCGCCGCGGCCAGTGGCGTAGGCGGTTTTGATGGATTCCTTGCCATAAATGATGCCGCCAGTTGGGAAATCGGGGCCTTTAACGTGCTCTAGGAGGTCGTCGAGACCAGCTTCGGGATTATCGATCAGCGTAATTTCAGCATCAACAAGCTCGCCGAGGTTGTGCGGCGGGATATTGGTTGCCATACCGACAGCGATACCAAGCTGGCCGTTTAACAGCAGGTTTGGCAGTTTGGCAGGCAGGACGGTCGGCTCCTGGGTTGTGCCATCATAGTTGTCGCGGTAATCAACAGTCTCTTTATCAATATCAACCAGCAGCTCATCGGCCAGACGAGCCATTTTGGCTTCGGTATAGCGATAAGCAGCCGGTGGATCACCATCCATGCTGCCAAAGTTACCCTGGCCATTGACCAGCATGTAGCGCATCGACCAGGGCTGGGCCATGCGCACCATGGCGTCGTAGATGCTGGAGTCACCGTGCGGATGGTAGCGGGCCATGACGGCACCGATGACATTGGCGCTTTTGCGGTGACGGGCACTGCTGCGCAAACCGTCTTCGTTCATGCTGTACAGGATGCGGCGGTGCACGGGTTTAAGGCCGTCTCGGACATCCGGCAGCGCCCTATCGATAATGACGCTCATGGAGTAGCGCAGGTAGCTGTCTTCCATGACATTTTCGACCGTTCGCAGTTCGACAGAGCGGGAGTGGCCGGAGTCCATGACGTCAGCAGCATGCTCAATGCCGCGGCGGCGGTCTTCCATAGTCTCTTCGGCAATTACCTCGTTGTTGGGCCTTTGTTCAGCCGGCACGGCATCCAGCGGCTCATCCATAGCATCGTCAATTGGTTCGATAATCTGATCGTCGTCCATTTAGATATCCAGGTCCTTCACAAATTTAGCGTTGGCTTGAATGAAGCTCTTGCGCGGTTCGACTTCGGCACCCATCAGCTTGTTGAAAATAGCGTCAGCCCGTTCGGCATCATGAACTTTGACCTGGACTAAGACGCGCTTCTCGGGATTCATGGTGGTCTCAAACAGCTGTTCGGCATCCATTTCACCCAGTCCCTTGTAGCGCTTCTGCTCAATAAAGCCGGCTTGCTTGAGGCGGTCATCGTCGAGATTGACTTTGGCCCCCTCTTTTTTACGGCGGGCGATAGTAGCGTCGAGGATGATGTCCAGCTCGCTCTCGTCATAGATGAACACCGAATTTTTGCGGCCCGGTTTGACGAGCTCAAACAGCGGCGGCTTGGCCAGGTACAGATGGCCGCCGTCGACGACCGGTTTCATGTAGCGGAAAAAGAAGGTCATCAGCAGCGTCGATATGTGGCTGCCGTCGACATCAGCGTCGGTCATGATGATAATCCGGTCATAGCGCAGGCCGGCAACGTCAAAGGAGTCTTCGATGCCAACGCCGAGAGCTTTGATCATACTGAGGATCTCGTTGTTGCCCAGCATTCGGTCTAGACGGGCACGCTCGACGTTGAGGACTTTGCCGCGCAGCGGCAGGATGGCCTGGCTCTTGCTGTCGCGACCGGATTTGGCTGAGCCGCCGGCGGAGTCACCCTCTACCAGGTACAATTCGGAGTCTTTGGGGTCTTTATTGGAACAGTCAGCCAGTTTGCCAGGCATGCTAGCACCCTCCAATACGCCTTTGCGCAGGATGTTGTCGCGGGCGGCGCGGGCGGCTTTGCGGGCCCGGGCAGCCAGCAGGGCTTTGCCGACAATTTTGCGGCCGACAGCCGGGTGCTCTTCGAGATAGTAATTAAAGTATTCGCCCATAACCTGCTCAACATGGCCGCGAACTTCGGGGTTGCCGAGCTTGTTTTTGGTCTGGCCCTCAAACTGCGGTTCGGGCAGCTTGACTAGGATAATGCAGGTTAGGCCTTCACGGGTATCCTCGCCGCTCAGGTTTTCTTCTTTTTCTTTGAGCAGGCCATTTTTGCGGGCGTAATCATTGATGACTCGGGTCAGGGCCGCACGGAAACCAGTTAGGTGGGTACCGCCATCGGGGTTCAGTACATTGTTGGCAAAAGCCTTGATGGTCTCGGTGTAGGCATCGGTGTACTGCATAGAGATCTCCACCTGGGTGTCTTTGACGGTCTTGTCGACGTAGAAAATGTCCTCGTCGACAGCTTCTTTGCCGACATTGAGGTGCTTGACGTAGCTCTGAATGCCGCCCTCAAAGTAGAAACCGTAGCGTTTGCCGGTGGCTGCTTCTTCCAGTGAGGTATGAATACCCTTGGTTAGGTAGGCGGCGTGGCGCAGGCGGTCGAAAATCGTTTCATAATTAAATTGGATTGAGGGAAAAATAGTTTCATCGGCGTAAAAAGTGATCTCGGTGCCAGTTTTGTTGGTCTTGCCAATGACCTTGAGATCGCTGAGCGGCACACCTTTGGCGTATTCTTGCTGGTGAGTCTGGCCGTCGCGGTGGACAGTCACGACGAGTTTGCTGGCCAGGGCGTTGACCACACTGGATCCGACACCATGCAGGCCGCCGGAAACCTTGTAGCCGCCATCGCCGAATTTGCCGCCGGCATGCAGGACGGTTAGTACCGTTTCGACAGTACTCTTGCCGGTTTTGGGGTGAATGTCGGTCGGAATACCGCGGCCATTATCGATAACCGTAATGCCGCCGTCGGCCAGCATTTTGACAGAAACGGCCGTGGCGTGGCCGGCCAAAGCTTCATCGATACCATTGTCGACCAGCTCCCATACTAAGTGATGCAGGCCTTCAATACCGGTACCGCCGATGTACATACCAGGCCGTTTTCGGACCGGCTCCAAACCTTCCAGAACAGTAATCTGTTCGGAAGAATACCCATTCTTCTTACCACTAGACTCAGCCACTATCTGTTACACCCTCGGTTATTAGTCATTAGACATCTAATTTTGTCCCACTGCTCTTTGAGTATAGCGAAGTATTGCCGTTCTAACAACTCCGATGACATCTGAAAAACCATTGCTAATTAGTCCTGTTTATGCTTAACTGCCAGGCAGAAAGCTAATACAAAAAGTATGTTCGAAAAACTTCTCTCAGTTCTCCCCTATAATCCCAGCTTGATTCATCAGATGAGCTTTTACGGCCGCCGTATGAGCGAAGAAGCCGATATCCGGCGCGTCGGGCTGATTTTTATAGTACTGGCCTTTATGGTACAGTTTTTCGCAGTGCTTAGTCCGCCGCAGCTAACTTCAGCGGCTGATGATAACAACCTAGTGACCGGCGGTATTAGTTCGGCCGGCGATGCCCGCACCCATTGCGTTGATGACAGCCGCGGCTATCAGCGCATCATGCACGAGTACGGTATCAGCTGCGCCGCCTTTGACAGCGCAACGGCAACCACTATTCACTCCAGCGCCGTAAACAATTACTACTCGATGGGTCACAACCCTTCGCCTGCCCAAGATACCCCGGCTACCATTGATGGTGCCGGCACCCTCTACTGGAGAAACATGACCAAAGCCTGGGGCGACAAGGCCTGGCCTGCCCTGCACATCCATAATAACGATGGCAAAAGCTTCTATGTGCTCTATGATTGCGGCAACTTGGTTTCGACCGGACTGCCTGCCCCGTCAGCCATCGCCACGCTTGAAACCAGCACCGTCGTCAACTACCCAGCCCCCGCACCGGTGCCTGCACCTGCACCGATCCCAGCACCTGTACCCACACCCGCACCTGCTCCAACTCCAGCGCCAACACCCGCACCAACACCAAAGCCGATTCCAGCCCCCTGCAAATATGACTCCAGCCTGCCGGCCGACAGCTCAAAATGTTTTGAACACTGTCAGTACAACACGGTTATTCAAGCCAGTGATATCGCCTGCAAGCCGTGTGATAAAAGCATCTCCAGCAGCGATAAATTGGCTTGCGTAGCCGTCCATAAAACTGCCGCCAATGTCACAGCCGGCATCGCTGACGCCAATAACACGACCGCTAAAGCCGGTGACGTCATCACCTATACGCTATTTGCCGAAAACCAAGGCAAGGCCAAGGTTGCGGACTACGGTTTCGAGGAAAATCTATCTGATGTCTCGGACTACGCCGATGCCATGGACCTGCACGGCGGTACCATGGACAGCTTCAAAGTGGTGACCTGGCCCAAGCAAGACATCGCTGCCGGCAAAACTGCCAGCGTTTCAGTTACCGTCAAGGTCAAGAACCCCGTCCCCCAGACGGCTGCCAGCCCGAGCAATCCCTTCCATTTCGATCTGACCATGACCAATGTCTATGGCAATACTGTCAATATCAAGCTGCCCGGCAGCCCGGCGCAAGCCATACAAGCCACGGCAGCTACGCTGCCCAATACCGGTCCTGGTACAAGCCTGTTTATCGCGGCCAGCATTATGGTTGTTGGCAGCTACTTCTACGGCCGCGCCCGTTTGCTAGCCCGTGAAAGCAGCTTGGCCATCCAATCAGCAACCCAGGAATCAGGAGACATCACATGAGTGAAACTCTGCAATCTAGCCCCGAAACCGGCCGCGAACGGCTGCCAAAGGCCGAGCGGCTGCTCCCGACCGCCGAACAAGCCGAGCCGCTCAGAAAAAACGAAGTTGATCCGCGCATCCAAGCGGCTGAGGCCCGCCAGGAGATCGCCCTGACGGCCGAAAAGGCCGCTAGTCCACTTGACCGCCTCAAAGCCGCTGAAGCGGCTGATAAGCCCGTACAGCCGCTCAATATCAATCGTGAGCTAAAAGCTATCACCCTCAACCGCGAGCTCCGTACTATTCAGCGCAAACTGACAACACCCCAGCGAGCTCTCAGCAAACTGGTGCACCAGCCGCTTATTCGCGCTATCAGCGAGGCGGCTGACAGCACTATCAGCCGGCCATCGGGGCTGCTTGGCGGCGGCCTGGCAGCCTTTTTAGGTACTAGCGCCTACTTGTACCTGACCAAGGCCCATGGCTATGATTACAACTACTTTATCTCTTTTGCGCTGTTTGCCGGCGGTTTTATAGTCGGTCTTGGACTCGAAATGCTGGTGCACCTGCTGACCAGTTCACACCGCCACTCCAGCGATTAACTAACTGGCCTCTTCAGCTGGCTTGGCAGCCTCAGCCGGTGCTGGCGGCTGCTCATTAATCTGAAATGTACCGTCCTGGTCGATGAATATGGTGTCGCCCTGCCCCGGCTGCAGGTCAAATTCGTGCTCTGTCTTAGCGGGAGGCTTTTTGGCAGTTTCGGATGGCGCGGCAAATTGCTGGCGCAACTCAGCGGCTATTTTATCGACTTCTGTCTGCTCAATTTCATCACTGGAGATATTCTTGGTCTCGCTCGGAGTCAGCTGCGGATCGCTCGAGGCCGGTGCTGTGGGCGCTGGCTCTGAAGCTGGTGCCGGCTGGGGTGTCTGCCCAGGATCCTGTATCATATGCCGGCTTGTATCAATGAGGGGCTTGCTGGCGGCGGCATCGGCTCCCACTGGTGATACTGCCGGTGCGGTAGCAGCTGGCGGCGGCGCAGCTGCAGGGACAGGGGCTGCAGGGGCTGCTACTGATGCAGGTGCGGGCATAATGGCAGCAGGAGCAGCACCGGGTACAGCCTTGCGCTTATTAAGCCAGTCGTCTAGGAATGATGATCCGGCAGCAGCTGGCGCCGGCAGCGGCATTAGCGGAGCAGCGGCACCAGTCCCGGTAAACGCTGCTGCGGGGCTGGCAGCGGCTGGCAGCGTCGACGGTGCTTCGGTATTGATAGCCATCCGCTCATTGAACTCGCGCTCGACCTCGGCTTTTGGCCGGCCATGTTTGGCTGATGACAGCTGTTTCAAGGCCTCAAACAGCCGCGGGTTGGGCGTGCCCAGCGGCGGCAAGGTCGCCATACTAAACGGCTGGGTAGGCACGCCGCCAATCAGTGTCCGCACGATAGAGTTATAGTTTGGCACGCGCAGCAGATCATCGCTGTCAAAGGTCGGCTGGAAATACTTGCCGATCGACTCGACGTCATTCTGGCCGATGCGGAAGGATACTACGGTACCGATGTTGCCAAAAACTGCGTCGCGTATTTCTTGTGTGAGCTGGGTTGTAAACTGGTTGGCGACAATCAGGTTAAGATGGAATTTTCGGGCTTCGGACATAATTGTCGCAAAGCTGTCAGTAGAGAAGTTTTGAAACTCATCAACATAGAGACAAAAATCCACCCGCTGGTCTTCGGGAATTGTTGCCCGGCTCATAGCGGCCGCTTGGAACTTCATGACAAAGACAATACCGAGCAATTTGGCATTAAGCTCACCCAGCCGGCCTTTGCTTAAATTCACCAGCAAAATTTTCTTGTTATCCATGATATCGCGCATGTCAAAAGCGCTTTTGGTCTGCCCGATAATGTTGCGCATCATTTCATTGCTCAGAAAAGCACCGAACTTGCTGACAAACCAGGCAGTGACCTCACCCGACTCATTTGACCGCTGGCTGGCTGGGTATTCCTTTTGCCAGTACTCAAGCACCGTTGGGTCTGTTACATGTTGTAATTTTTTCTTCAAAAATATCGGATCACGAAATAATTTAGGAATATCAACGAATGTACCCCCGTCAGGATCGGCCATGACAGCCAGCGCAGCATTGCGGAAAATGTGCTCATATCGTGGACCCATGATGCCTTGATGTTGCGGATCGTACAACTTTTGAAGCATATTAAGCGTTTCCTGGACCAGGAAATCTTTCTGTTCAGGCAAGCTATATTCGAATAAATTAAGCCCCATGGGGTACTCCATTTCGGACGGCGAGAAATATATGACGTCTTCAGTACGCTCTTTCGGCACCATGCTGAGCAGCTTCTCAGCGGTATCGCCGTGCGGGTCGACAAAGGCAAAACCATTGCCGCTAAGCATGTCCTGCAAAGCGATATTCTCCAAGAATGTCGACTTGCCGGTACCGGTTTGCCCGACCACGTACATGTGGCGCTGCCGGTCACCAAGCGCTAGCCGGATAGGCTTTTTGACACCGCGGAACAGGTTGTAGCCCAGCAGGAGGCCTTCCTCAGGCATGTCGCGCGGCCCAACGACCTGCTTGGACTCCTGGCGAGCTAGCTGAGAGGTCGGCACGCCTCGTTCGTCCGGGAAATGAAACAGCGTGGCCAGCTCGACCGCGTTCAGGATATTCTTGTTGTGGTCCTGGGGGAAAAACCGCATGATATAAGAGGTGATGAGACCATCGATATCCTTGGCCGGCGTATATTTAAAACCATTTTTACCGGGAGCATCGTAGAGGGAAAAACTAGATACAATATTGCGCAAAATGGCATCGGCCCGCTGGCTAACATTCGAGGAGACGACCACTCGGATGGCTACCTCAAAGCCGGCATGCCGGGTCTTCTCATCGATAGCATCAAGGGTCGACTGTTCCAGATTAGACAGTTCCGGTTTCTTGGAATCATTATCCTTGCCACTGTCGTCAGGCGGTTTCAGCATCGCCATTGGCAGGCTTTTCAGCATATCAAGCGGGCTCGTCCCTTTGTCACCCTTGCGCTTGTTGCTAGCCAGATCAGTGGCAGTTTTGCGCCATGAAGCGTTGGCCGGACGCATCAGGAACTGGATGCCGGCACCGTCTTCCTTGTCGAGAGTCGACAAGGCGTTCAATACCGCCTGCATACTGTCACGCTTCAGATCCTGATAGGTGGCAATCGGGTAGGCAAAGTGCTCTTTGAGAGACAGTTCTCCGCCGAGCGTACCGCTAACCTTGCCCACCGGACTAAATATATTATGCTCGGCAACTTCTTCCAGCCGGGCCGTTGGGTAGGCACTGACAATCGCCTGTTTGACAATTTCCAGCAGCGAAATTGGTACGGCAGCATAGAAGTAAATCCGGCCCTGGGTACCAACAATCTCGAATGCCAGGTGCCGCTGGCCATAAAAGTTGCTCCGGAAGTCCTTTTTGAGCGTGCCGGCAATGAGGTTATAAATAATCTGTGCCTTGCTGATTGTCTCGTCAGTGACATCACGAACATCACGGCTGCCCACTTCCGTATCATCGGAGGGTGGCGGCAAGTGAATCATGAGCGGCACGATTTTGAGCCCGCGCTCGTAGTTTTTTTGCTCGCGAAACACCTTGCGTGCCTGCAAAAAGACGATTGGACCGGCAACCATGGCCATTATTAGCATTATGACGATAACGAGTAGAAACGCTTGCATGTCCGGCTACTTGCTCAGTTTTATATTCTTGTCGTAATGTTTTTTCATGTAATCCGCCCGAAACACCGTTAACTCCTCTGATTGCTTGTAGGGATCGTCGCGATTGAGCGCCACGATCTGCTTGGCTTTGTTGACCCAGGCTTTTTCAATCAAGTCTTTGTCGTCAAGTATGGACGAGGCTGCGCTTTGGGCGGTAACGGTGGCAGCCGTGGGGTCAGCGGCGGCTGGTGGCGGTGCTGGCAGTGTCATTGCCGGCGTTATCATCGGCGGTGCTGGCTGAGCACCACCAGTTTTTTCGGCGGCGGCTGGTGCCTGTTCGGGAGCAGCCAGTGTTTGCTCGGCAGGATTTGAGCTGGCAACCGGCTGCTCCATAATTGGCGGCGGCAGCTGCAACCCCCCCGTTTCATTAGAAGATGGATTCATACTGCTCATTATACAGCTTGAGCACTCCTGATAATAGCCGTAAGCCGAATCTTACAGCTGTTTGGCCTGCAAATTTTGCCGCATGCTTTTGGCAGAGGCAGCATACAGGGACAGCAGCAGGGTCAGCAGCAGCAGTACTAGCACGTCTCGCGAGCCTAGCTGGCCAATTGACTGCAAGGCCACCAATGCTCCTGTCAACGCTGTTAGTGTGCCCACCAGCCGCCGCTTGTGCCGCAGGTGGAACCCATAGACGGCGGGAACAGCCAGCAAGCCGTCAAACAAACAGTAGATAGTCGCACTCAGCAGCAGAAAGCCAACTATCAGCAGGAATGATGGGGCGGAACGAGGATTAGTGGTGCCGAAAACGACAGCATCTGCCACCATCAGGCCGCCGAGCGACAGCGTATGAGGATTTTTCAAACGGCTGATAAATGTCTTCATTGATAAAAAATGGTGCTGGGGCGATAAATCCGCTTATATAAATATAGACTATTGAAGCGCTTACCGCCCTCAGCTGACTGACCGCTCTATCGGCCTTGAGGGCCAAACAGAGCGTTATAAAGGTTTGTAAGTCCGCCCCCTCAAGGGCTTCATTCTGGAACTGTTTTTTCGAACGTTTTTGTTTTTTGACTTACCCTTTTACTCTAGCACGCGAGTCCAAAAATGTCAATCCCCTTATGCTTTGATCAAAGTTATGCACAGCTTTCTGGTGAGCGTAAGCATAATGTTATTGACGGCCATTTATCTATTCTATAAGATACGTATAGCACTTGAACAAATTAAGTGCTCAAAAATAAAAACGCTCTATTGGAACAACGATTTCTCGCAAGTCGTTGTTCCACCAAGACAAACAGTCCGAAACATCACAACAGCCAAACAAAAACCTTAAATAATCATTAAAACACCTTGCCCCTACCCGGACAAGGTGTTTTAATTTGGCGACGAATCAGTAAACGCGGGGTGCGGACGCTTAAGCAAGGCGATAGCCGATGGCAGCCCAAATCCAAAGCATTATATTGTCCGGCTCCGGCGGTATCATTGTTGATATTGAGTGCCATTTATCTAATAACCTGCCGACTATCGTCATTGTCGGCTCTGCCAACCGGGCAGTCGGCGAATCAAAGGAGCGTATCAGAGGTGCTTTCGCGACTAGCCGGATCATGCTACCTCGCAAACGTATCACCGTAAACTTAGCGCCCGCCGACATTCCCAAAGGTGATAGCGGCTTCGATTTGCCGATAGCCGTGGCGATCTTGCTGGCCAGCCAGCAGGTGCCCGGGGGTTTTAGGAAGACAGCCTTTATAGGGGAGCTCGGGCTAGACGGCCATACCCGGGCTGTCCGCGGCATTATCGGCAAGCTGCTCAGCGGCCGGGCCGAAGGCATTACCACGTTCTATATCCCGATCGCCAACCTTGAGCAGGCACAGCTAGTACCCCACGTAACCCTCGTCCCCGTTGCCAGCCTGCTCCAACTCCGCAACTACCTAGCAGGCGAGCAGCAGATCAGCGTTGTCCAAACGGACACCGGCCAGTACCACCCAGCCCGCGTCGCCCAGGCAATAAACAGGCCCGTGGGACTCAGTGAGATTGTCGGCCAAGGCCAAGCCAAGCGCGCCCTTGAAATCGCTGCCGCCGGCGGCCACAACATCTTGCTTAGCGGGCCTCCCGGGACTGGCAAAAGCATGCTCGCCAAGGCCATGCCTGGTTTGCTGCCAGCACTCAATCATGAGGAAATCCTAGAAGTTACCCAGCTGCACAGCCTGGCGAGCCAAAATTACGACCAAATCATTACCCAGCGTCCTATCCGGGGGCCTCATCACACTGCCAGCCACGCTGCGATGATTGGCGGCGGCAGCCAGCTCAGGCCCGGCGAGATCAGCCTAGCCCATCGAGGCGTGTTATTCCTGGATGAATTGCCGGAATTTAACCCCGGCACGCTTGAAGCCTTGCGCCAGCCGCTTGAAGACCGCTCGATCAGCATCGCGCGTATCACTGACACCGCTGAATTTCCGGCTAACTTTATCTTGGTAGCCACCGCCAATCCCTGTCCCTGCGGCTACTACGGCAGCACTCAAACCTGCCGCTGCCCAGAACACCAGGTATTGAGTTATAGCAATCGCCTCTCTGGCCCCATTCTCGACCGCATTGACCTTTACTGCCATGTCGCCGAAGTCGACCACGAAAGATTACTGACCCAGCCGCCTGATCATCAGTCCGATGCCCAAGCTGTTCAACGGGTTGCGGCCGGCCGCCGTCTGCAGCGGCAGCGCTTCCAGAGCGATAACAAATTGAATGCTGATATGACCAATTTGGACATCAAGCAGCTGGCTGGCTTGGATCGAACCGCTATACGAATTCTCAACGAAGCCGCGGCGGGCATCAAAATGTCCGCCCGCGTCTACATGCGCACTATCAAAGTCGCCCGCACCATCGCCGATCTAGAGCATTCACCCGCTATCCACCACCAGCACATCTCTGAAGCAGTTAATTATCGCTACCGCCCGTCAAAAGCCAAACCATGACCACGCGTGACTTATGTACAGCCCTTTTCGGGAGCAGCTGTCTGCTAGCTAGCCATTACCCATCCAACAGCTACCCATTGGATAGCTGTTGGATATCTACTGGCTACACCTCGCTTCAAAGGAAGCGCTATGCAGTACCGTAAACCACCGAGTCAAAAGATCACGCTCAACCTGTCAGTTGATTTGCTGGTCAGGATCGAGATTGCTGCCAAAGCCAATTACTGTGACCGCAGCGAGTACATCCGTGCGGCTGTTGTCATGCGGCTCAACCAACAGCCAATCATTGCTGTACAAACCAAATCTGAACAAACACGAGCGATCAATGGGCAATCTGACGATGAATTCCTCAAAGAGCTGGCGGAACGCTATGGCAATAATTAAACAGAGTGTTGACCTCTGATGCCTCATCTGTTAGAATGCTGGGTACGCGTTCAATCAACAATTAAGGAGACGGACCTATCGCCAAATACACCCGCCTGAATGAGCAAATTCGGGCACCCCAGATGCGTGTTATCGATGAAGATGGCAAGCAGCTCGGCGTTCTAACGAAACAAGAGGCGCTGCAGCTAGCCCAAGAGCGCGATCTGGATTTGGTAGAGATCTCTCCCGATGCCGACCCGCCGGTCTGCAAAATTGTTGACTGGGGCAAGTTCAATTACCAGCGTACTAAGCAGCTGCAGAAAAACCGCAAAACTGCCAAAACTCTCGAGATGAAGCAAATGCGCTTCGGCCTCAAAATCGGCGCCCATGACCTGGCCATCAAAATGGGCAAGGTCACCAAATTCCTAGAGGCCGGACACAAGGTCAAGATCACCCTGTTCTACCGAGGTCGAGAGCAAGCTCACAAGGAAATCGGCTTCAAGATCGCTAGCAAGGTAATCGAAGATTTCGGTGATACAATAGTAGTCGACCAACAGCCGCAGCTGGCTGGCAAACAATTAAGCTTCGTTATCCGGCACAGCGGCAAGAAACCAATCACCGCGCCAGTGGCAGCAGCACAAGAACCCCAAGAAGAAGGAGAATCAGATGCCCAAACTAAAGACGCATAGCGGCACTAAAGACCGTGTCAGAGTCAGTAAAAACGGCAAAGTCCGTGTCGGCCACGCCAACATGAACCACTTCCTGGGTAAAAAAAGCAGCGGCCGCAAGCGTAGCCTCAGCGGCCTGACCACGCGCACCGGTAAAATGGCCACCAACATCAAGAAGAATTTAGGCGTCTAGGACGCCGATTATAAGGAGTACAGTATGAGAGTCAAACGCGGCGTCCCCGGTCACGCCAAACACAAGAAAATTCGTAAAGCCACCAAAGGCTTCAGCCACCCCAATCGAGTCAGTATCAAACGCGGCCGCCAGGCTGTGACTAAATCACTGCAGTTCGCCACCCGCGACCGCAAAAACCGCAAGCGAACCTTCCGCCAGCTCTGGAATGCTCGCATCAATGCTGCTGCCCGCCTCAACGGCACCACCTACAGCAAACTGATTGCCGGCCTCAAAAAAGCCGAAATCACTATAGACCGCAAGATCCTAGCCGAACTAGCTGTCAACGAACCCGCGGCTTTCACCGCTGTCGTCAAAGCAACCAAAAAATAACAGCGAGAGCAGGCTACTTGGCTAAGCCACGCGGTGAGCGTGAGCGACTGCCATCGGTGCCGAGTCATCAGCAGTTCTTAGCGCGGTTGGGCTTTGCTGGCCAGAACCAACTAATTGGGGGGCGCTCGGGTCAACCTTGCCTTGTTCGTCCAAACCAAAGGTCACTTCTGAGAAGCTATTGAAATCAAAGGGCTGGGTGACGCCAAGCTCAGTGATCATCCTGGTGTTAGGACCAGCTTTTACTATCTTAACTTCAGTTTCACCGGTGATAGGGTCCTTGGCAAAATATCCAAAAGCAATGTAGCTCATCTGGTTCCACGCGGTGTCGGCCTCGGGATTGCGGTCGGACAGCACAAAGGGGTTATCGATCATTGTCACTACCTTTTCCTGTCCGTTGCCAGGATATGCAGTGCCGCCGTTTTCTTGCTTATACGCGCTGCCGCCAGTTGTGCGTACTTCGGTAACTTCAACTTTACCGCCGTTCCATACCGGCAAGGCAGCTTGGTGCTTATACTGCAGGGTGGCCTGGTGCTCGATAGCTGATGCTGGCAGGCGGTCTGCGACTTGGTTAGCAGCAGCTGTACGCTTGTTGTGCTTGTGCTTCATGCCAATACCTGGCTTGCCTTTTGTGCTGTGATGACTAGCCGCTTGGGCTTCGCCAGTACTGACGGTGATAGCAGCCAGAGCCAAGGCAGCAGTCACGGCTAGCTCCCCAGCGGGCTTTTTTGCGGTATTGCGCAGTTTTCTTAATGCTTCAGCAGCTAGGGCTACTCTTTTGTCTTGTTTTGGGGCTTTGTCGTGTTTAGTCATGAGATGTACTATAGCAAATTAATGCTTAATTGTCAATAATAGGCTTAAGCATAGTGGCCAGACTATCTGTAAGCCGGGTTTTGTCGAGCAGCCGAAGCTGCTCGAGCTGATCATCTATCTAGGCGCGCCGTTGCCGACTAGCTCGAGC
>CAZXIT010000019.1:0-15880 GCA_964640775.1 uncultured Candidatus Saccharibacteria bacterium | reverse complement strand
CAAGCAGGCCGCCAGGTGCTCGGCTTCGTTGTATACTGGGATGACGATACTGACATTCATAAGCAAGTCTATTCATTATATGGTAAAACGCTCACGATTGCATACGCTGCGCTTGATAAAACGCTTGGCTCTCCGGCCGGCAAGCTACTGGCGCAAAAGCTGGCTGCATAAGCTGGCGGTGGTGCTCGTACTGCTTATCGGCCTGGCCATTGGCACGATGTACGGCATCGCGGAGTGGTATATCCATACCCAGACACCCGGGAAACAGCAGCTGGGCGTCAGCTTTATCCCCGATTACGCCGACAGCCTGGGTGTAGACCCCCAAAAAACGCTTGATTCGCTGCTCACTATCGGCGTCAAGCACCTCCGGCTGGTCAGCTACTGGAGCGACAGTGAACGGACGCCGGGGCAGTACGATTTCAGCCAGCTAGACTGGCAGTTTAAAAAGGCTGAAGCGGCGCACGCCAAAATCGTGCTGACGCTCGGCCTGCGCCAGCCGCGCTGGCCGGAGTGCCATATGCCCGACTGGGCCGCTAAAGAGCCGGCTAGCCAGTGGACACCGCAGCTCGAGAAATACATGCAAGCCGTCGTACAGCGCTATAAAACTTCGCCGAGCTTGGACAAATACCAGCTGGAAAACGAGTATTTCCTGCAAGGCTTCGGCATTTGTACTGATTTTAGCCGCCAGCGCCTGGTCGACGAGTACAGCCTGATCAAAAAACTCGATCCGCAGCACCTCATTATTGTTGGCCGCAGCAACAATGCCCTGGGAATGCCACTTGGCCAGCCGACACCGGACGAATTTAGCATTTCGGTCTACAAACGAGTCTGGGACGGCAATTTTAGCCACCGCTATCTGGAGTATCCGCAGCCAGGCTGGTTTTACGGCTTCATCGCCGGCAGCCAAAAACTATTTTTGCACCGAGATATGGTGCTTGGCGAGCTCCAGGCCGAAGCCTGGCCCCCGAGCGGCCAGACCATCACCGAGACCAGCCTGGCCGAACAAAATAAGTCGCTGAACGCCTCCCGCCTAGAGGATCGCTTCGGCTACGGCCGGGCCACCGGCATGCCGGAGATCTACCTCTGGGGCGCAGAATATTGGTACTACCGCCAGCAAGTCCTCCACGACCCCAGTCTGATGCATATAGCTCAGGCCGAATTTAGCCGATAAATAATGCCGAACCTATATTTTAGGCTAATTGTCAAAAGCGCCTCTGTCAGCTACAATTAAACGGTTATGGTCAAGAAGAAGCGAATTAGCCAGCCCAAAAAAATCAGCAACCGCCGCGCCCGGCACGATTACGAGCTCGGCGATTCTTTGGTGGTGGGCTTGGAGCTGAGTGGCGCCGAGACCAAGAGCCTGCGCATGGGCCATGGCCACCTGCGCGGCGCCTACGTCACCGTCAAGGGCGAGGAGCTGTTTCTGATCAACGCTACTATCGCCGGAACCAACGGCATTCCCATAGACGAATCGGACCAGACCCGAGCTCGCAAGGTGCTGGCCAAGCGCCGGGAGATCAGCGCCTTGATGGACAAAAAAAAGCAAGGCAACACCATCGTACCGCTGGAAATCCTGACCGGCGGGCGTTTTATCAAACTGCGCATCTCAGTCGGCCGCGGTAAAAAACTCTACGACAAGCGCCGCACCCTAAAAGCCAAAGATGACGCTCGCCGGGTGGCTGCCGAACTCAAGTCGGCCCGCTAACCATGCTGCTAGCCATCGACATATCCGAAAAATCATTCGGCGACAAAGTCCTCTATACCGGGCTGAAATTTGACGTCCAGCCGGGAGAAAAAGTCGGCCTGATTGGCCGCAACGGCACCGGGAAGTCGACCCTGCTACACCTTGTCACCGGCGACGACAAAGACTTTCAGGGCGAAGTCAGCGTCAAAAAGGGCACGGTGGTGATCGCCAGCCGCCAGGAACACCACGGCCACGAGACCAAATCGGTGCTTAGCTACATACAGGGCGATCTGCCAGAGTTCGCCAAATTGCACCATATACTGCAGACCTATCCGGAGCATATGGGCGACGACACCCGTAAAATGCAAACATACAGCGACGCCTTGGAACGCTTCAACCACCTGGGCTATTTCCAGATCGAAGACGAGCTGACTCAGGCCTTTGAGGCCTATCAGCTCGACCCAGCCAAGCTCGATGGTCCATTGTCGGAACTCAGCGGCGGTCAGAAACGGATGGTCGAGCTGATCAAAGTCCAGCGGGCCCGCGGCCACTTAGCGCTGATCGACGAGCCGACCAACCACATGGACTACGTCGCCAAACAGGCCTTCCTGAAATGGTTTACCAGTACTGATGAGGCAGTGATTGTCATCACCCACGACCGCGACGTGCTAGGTGAAGTCGACAAGATTGTCGAGATCCGGGACGGCCGAGCCTATAGTTTTAAAGGCAATTACCGACAGTACCTCAATACCAACAAGGGCCAGATTACCTCCCAGGTCAATGAATACGACCTCGTCCAGCGCCGTGTCCAAAACCTCACCGCCGACGTCATCCGCTTTCGCCGCATGAAAGAAAAGGCCCGCGACCCGGGCACCATCAAGCGATTTAAATCCCAGGAGCTCAAAGCTGCCGCCGAATTAGCCAAGCTGTCAGTCTCCGAAAAACCATCGTTTTGGATCGACCGCGAGAGCGCCCAGGATCTCAACCCCAAGCTCACCGCTGCCTACCAGCAGTACAAAGCCAAAAACATCCAGCTGACCACCAAATCCAGCGGTAGCCGTTCCTCCAGACTGCTCGTCGAGGCAAGGGGCCTGAGCCTCGGCTATGGCGATAAGCCGCTCTTCGAGGATATTAACATCTCTCTTCACGAGGGTGAGCGTATCCGATTGCACGGCAGGAATGGCGCGGGCAAAACCACGCTAGTCAACGCCATCATCGCCAAGGCCGCCCACCAGGAAGCCCCAGCCAGACAGCTCAGCGGCACTATCGCCGTGGAGAAGGAGCTCAATATCGGTCTCTACGAGCAGGAAATCGACGCCAAATATCTGCCCATGAAACTGCGTGAGGCCATCGAGCAATCCCACTTTGACAAAGACGTGCCGGTCAGCGACCAAAAGGTCAAGCAGCTGCTCAGCGAGTATCTATTTAACCCCGCAACGGATGGCGATACCCCTATCGAGCGCCTCAGCGGCGGCCAAAAAGCGAGATTTCAGCTGATCCGCATGCTTTTAAGCCAGCCGTTACTGCTCGTCCTCGACGAGCCCACCAACCACCTCGACCTCCCCAGCATCGAAGAGCTAGAGGACGCCCTGGCCAAGTACCACGGCGCCGTCATCTACATCTCCCACGACAGCTTCTTTGCTAGCAAAGTCGGCGGCACTGCCATCCCGATCGGCACTTAGCCGCAAACCGCTACTCGTACAAGTACTGGCGGGTTAACGGCCAGGCGGGATCGCGGCCTTTTTTGAAAGTCCACTGGGACAGGTGAGCGCTGCCGGTGCTGAAGGCCGTCATGGCGGCGATCAGGTACAGTCGCCACATCCGATAGAAGCGCTCGTCGTACATGGCGATCACTTCGGTCTTGTGGTTCTCGAAATTCGACCACCAATGCTTGAGGGTCATAGCGTAGTGCTGGCCCAGGTTTTCATAATCAAACAGGTAAAATCCGTAACTCGGCAGCAGGGCAGTGGTTTCGCGGACACTGGGCAGATAGCCGCCGGGGAAGATGTATTTGTCAATCCAGGGATCACTCGGTGCCTCGTCCTGGTGCGTGATGGAGTGCAGCACCGATATGCCGCCAGGTTTGAGCAATCGTTCCACCTGCTCAAAATACACCGCCAGGTTGCCGGCACCGACATGCTCAAAAAACCCGACACTCACAATCCGGTCGTACTGCGGCGCGGCTGGCAGATCCTGGTAATTTAACAGCTTAAAGCTGACCAGCTCTGCCACGCCTTCGGCTTTGGCCAGCTGCCGGGCAAAGGCCACCTGCTCGCGGCTGAGACTGATACCCTGGCCGCGGACACCGTACTGCTTGGCGGCTGCCACCAGCAGGTGGCCCCAGCCAGAACCAATATCGAGCAGACGCTGACCCTCCCGCAGCTGTAATTTTTTTAGAATGTGGTCAATTTTTTGACGCTGCGCCTGCTCCAGGCCATCAGACTTTTTATGAAAGTAGGCGCAGGAGTAGGACATCGTCGGATCCAGCCACAGCCGATAGAATTCATTGCCGATATCGTAATGGCGGGCGATATAGGCTTGCTGCTTGGACTTTTTATTGGGATGGAGCTGCCGCTTGGTGCGGCCGGGACTGCCGAGTCGCAGGTTGAGCGGGTTGAGCTCGGCCAGCTTGAGCAGGTCCTGCAGCGGCTCTTGGACTTCGACGTCACCATTCATGTAGGCTTCGCCAAGCGCCACGGACGGGCTGCGCAGCGCACGTCGCAATACCTTGGGCGTCGTGATAGTAATCGAGGCCGTGGGAGCCCCTTGGCCGTACCGCCGCGTTTCTCCATCCCAAAAGACAACCTCCAGCGTACCGGTATGAAGCTGCCTCAGCAGCTTATCCAAAATCCGCTTTTCCATGGCGACATTCTAGCACGGATCTTTTGCGGCCGAAGTCAAAAATCCGCCAGCCGGGAGGAACCCGCCATTTACAATCTGTTACTAACCCGATAAAATAAACAGGTTCACTAGGTAGTCCGGCTTAGCTCAGCGGTAGAGCGCCTCGCTGTTAACGAGGATGTCGCTGGTTCGAATCCAGCAGCCGGAGCCAATCTGATCCTGGTGAAAAGACTGCTTCGGAGGTCTTTTTCTTTGCTATGATGTGTACATGATTCGTAAATGGGACATATCCGACGAGCAGGCTAAAAAACAATGTGTTGATGAGGTGATTAGCAGGATCGACGAGCAAGCAGGTGCCGAGTTTGGCATTATCGCAGCTCAGGAAATCATTGATATTGTTGCTGTGCATTTAGGACCTCAGGCTTATAACGTAGCGCTTGATGATGCTAAAATGGCATTGCAAACTAAACTTGCTGATCTTGAAACTGATCTAGACATCCTCCGCGTACATGGTTGATAGGCTCTCAAGAATAGTTGCGAAGCTCATCTAATAGCGAGAGCCAAGATTATGACTGAACAACGCCGTAAGCAATTTGAAGCTATCACTGAGCTTTCTGTTTTTGATTGCATTAGGTATGCTTTACGCGATACGGCAATTTGTAGCGTTATACTTCTAATCGTTTCGGGTTTCTACTCAGAAATTCATACTGTGTCGGATGCTGTAAAAGTGTATGTGACATCCTTTGCTATCGTTGGGTGCATCCTTATTATCGCTCGTCTTGGTCAGAGACTATATGCCAAATTCATGATATCCAGCTGACATACAATAAGTTCTAACTTCATCTACTATAGGGAGTCACACATAAGCACGATCGTGAGAGCGGCTTGTTATGTTTGTTATAATTGGCGCATGCTCACGAGAGTGCTTAAAATTAGTCCGTTAATTGTAACTTTTGTGCTGCTGGTTTTTGTCCTGGGATCGGTTATAGACCTTTGGCTTGGGTCCTTTCCGGGTCATCAGGCACCCGGCGAAGAGTGGGGCAGCAACAATCAGTTCCTGTCATTTATGCTGGCTTTTGTCGTGACCACGGGTATTTTTTGGACAAGCAAAAAGCTCGGAATGTTTTTCAAGCATCGGCGTCATTAATTTTTCCGCCGGACGGCGGATCCGGGATTGTCGGTTCGATCTCGAGTGAAGGGATTTCTAGCCAACCGCCAAGGCAGCAGCTGCCATGGTGCGTACGTCGGCAGCACGTCCGGAGAGAACTTGACCCGCCAAAAACGGCCGTGCAAAAGCGGTTGTTTCTATCGCCGTGCGTATGTTCATCGGATCAATAGTTCCGGCGACTTCACCGCGTACCGCGGCCATGCCTCCGGCAATGACGGCGGTCGTTACCGACGTGCCGGCAACAGTTTCGGAGTCATGGCTGCCGATCAGCGGCTGAGCAAAGCTAACCCCCGGCCCGGCAATTCTGGCCACGTTTGTGCCGCGGGTTGATTTTGAGTATAGGCCGTAGGTTTTTTGAACAGCGTTGCTAGTAGTAGCAGCCACCGTTTCGGCAGCTCCAAGTACGCCCGACGCTAAGGCATTTACTCCTGACGGTCCGCCGTTGCCTGCCGACACGACGACATTTACGCCGGCCGCAGTGGCGCTATTTATGGCGTTAACCATCGGGTAGTACTGCGCCGATCTTTGATCCAAATCACCGGCTAGAGAGTAGGTAACGACATCCAGATGATTGTATGCTGCATATTGGAATGCTTTTATCATGGGTTCATAACTTAGTGATGAGTCGTAAGCCTTGTCCATTACTTGCAATGGTACGAAGCGCAGCCTATTTGTTCTGCAGGCAGGCGTATTGATTCGTCTGCATATCCGGCTATACGTCTGCAGGGTGGTATTGGCAATCATCGTGCCATGACCAACGCGGTCTCTACCCCCGCCAAGCGCCAGCTTACCGCCGTCTAAGCGCAAACTCGGTATTGTTTGCGACAGGCGCACACCGGGCAGCTTCGCGGTTCTGCCTCTCGGAGCGCCGCCAATGCCGGTATCAATGACACCCACGGTAATCACTCTAGCCTGCGCCGCGGAAGGAGCTATAGCGGCAGTCACGGCAAGCGCGGCTAAAGCCACGCTTGATAGAGTAGGCCAACGGCGCTGGTCTGTTTTGTCCGACCGATTTTCAGATGTAACCTCGCGAATTCTCATAATATAACTTATATTTTACATCAAGTACACTGAATTGTATATTAAATCTTGTATACTCAAGGTATGCCTGCGATTCGTTTTAAAGCTGCGTTGGATAAGCCCGATGCGACCGCGAAAATCGGCCCGTGGACGCTTGTCTTGCTGCCTGGCAGCGCCAGCGAGCAGCTGCCATCACGGGGCATGACAATTGTCGAGGGAACTCTCAATGGTGTGCGGTTTCGAGCCGTACTGGAGCCGGATGGCCAGGGGAGCCATTGGTTTCGGGTCAATAAAGCAATGCGAGAAGCCGCTGGTGCAGACGCCGGAGACACAGTGAGCCTAGAGATTGAGCCGGCCAAGCAATGGCCGGAGCCCAAGGTGACAACAGATGTGCAGGACGCCTTGGCGGCCGACCCGCAGGCGCGCGCCCTATGGATGGATATCACACCGATGGCCCGCTGGGACTGGCTCAATTGGATGGATTCAGTCAAGCAAGCAGAGACGCGCCGGGAACGACCCGAGAAGTTAATCTTGATGCTCAAAGCCGGCAAGCGCCGGCCTTGCTGCTTTAACCGCACTCTGCTCACGACGCCCAAGAGCGCGGAACTACTCTAGTTTTTTGTTATTATAGAAGTACTAGCAACTAGGCAGCGAAGGGGGTATCATGAGCCAAAAAATTACACCAAATTTGTGGTTTGACGGCAACGCCAAGGAGGCCGCAGATTTTTATGTGTCGGCGTTTCCGGAGGGCAAGGTAGGCAGTACAGTCCATTATCCCAACAGCGCCGAAGAGGGCTTGGCGGATTTTCAGCTCGACATGGCCGGCAAAGAGCTGGTAGTAGATTTTGAGCTGGGCGGGCAGCGATTTACCGCCATCAATGCCGGGCCGGAGTTCAAGTTCAACCCGTCGGTCTCGTTTATGGTGAACTTTGACCCGTCGCGGGACGAGCAGGCCCGCGAACATCTTGATGAGCTATGGGGCAAGCTGATCGAAGGCGGTGAAGCGCTGATGGCAATTGATAAATACCCCTTTAGCAAGCGCTACGGCTGGGTCAAAGACCGCTACGGACTCACTTGGCAGCTGATTCTGACCAACCCCGAGGGCGAGCCGCGGCCGTTCATCATCCCCGCCTTGATGTTCATCGGTAAAAACAACAACCACGCCGAGGAGGCCCTCAACTTTTACCTGTCAGTCTTTAAAGATTCCAAGCAAGGTACGCTGGCCCGATATGGTCAAGACACCGGTCCGGCTAAAGCGGATTCGCTGATGTTCGCCGATTTTATGCTGGCGGACCAGTGGTTCGCGGCTATGGACTCAGGGGTTGAGCATGATTTCACCTTTAACGAAGCCGTCTCCTTGGCCGTAACTTGCAAGGATCAGGCCGAAATCGACTACTTTTGGGAGAAACTCTCCAGCGTGCCGGAGTCCGAGCAGTGCGGCTGGTGCAAGGACCGCTACGGCCTCAGCTGGCAAATCGTGCCCGAAAATATGGGAGAGCTGATGAAAAAGCCCAACGCCTACGCCAAAATGATGGACATGCACAAGCTGGTAATCGACGAGTTTTAACTGCTTATCCTTGATGGAGCGCGATCTTTTTATATACTACTCAGTATGAGTCCAGGACACATGTTTGAAGTCGTTGGGCATACGCCTTGGGTTGACTTGGAGCCGATGCTTCGCGAAGTCCCGCTGAAAGACGAGCCGGATACGCGGCCCTATGCTAACGCCACCATTAGCCTGGAACAATTCAGGCTTTCTGAGCTGGCGTCTACTACGCGCTACCTGCTAGAAGGCTTGGTGGTCGTACAAGGATTAATTCGAGCCTCACTGGTGCCGCAAGGCTGCGATCAATTGGATCTCCGAGAGGGCGGTCTGATCCTCGATAGCGGACAAGGGCCAAAGCGCATAATTCCGCCGATCGTTGAGACCTACGAGCCGGAGGGCCCAGCCAAATACGTCATTGACGGGGCGCACCGTGTTCGTTTAGCCCAGCAGATTGCCGAACAGGAGGGCGTTGAAGATCCTGAAATTACCGTGATATACGTCAGGGGCGGTATCACGGATCCACCATATGCTACTCCAAATGAGTGGCATGAAGTTCGGGTCGCGCCGGAACGCCCAGCCGATAAATCCAAGTGGAAAAACTATCGGGACTTTCCAAACCGCTATGCTCTCTATCGAAATTATAACGCTATAGTTGAGAGTGTTCCTCGGGGATTAGATCCATAGTCGCAAAGACTCGTTGCTAGGAGAGCCGAGGGTTGTTAAGTATTGCTTTTTATGTTATCTTAATCTTTATGCAGCTGTTTGAATATGACAATAGTCGCTTTCCTCAGGCCTCAGCTGCTTTAGCAGATCATTTACAGCAGACCGACCGGACAGCAGTGCAAGGCGCCGTTGCAATCTTTGGCGGCAGTGCGCGAAGCGCTTTAATGGAGGTTGTTTCGGGCATCATTCGGCCAATCCGCGATGTTGATATCACAGCGATCGGCGATGACTTGAGCGACGAAAACTTCAAAAATCTTAGCCGCCAGATTAATCCGGGCGATGCCGATTACGCTGCCGCAAGAGTACAGCGCTACCCGGGCATACCGGCACTGCTCAATAGCAATATCGATTTCACTATCAACCGGGCAGTGCTGAGAGTTGGGCCGCAACTCCAACTTGTCACAACGCAGCAAGCTATCAGTGCCTGTGAATCGCGCGTGATCAAGCCCACCATAGAACGCATAGCCCAGACTCAAAAGCTCCAGGTATTGCATCAGACAGAGCCAAGCGATATAGCTGCATTAAAACGCTTTCGCCGCAACCAGACAGGCATGCCTGCCAGAGCTGCTTACTTTGCAGCCGTTTTAGAGGCAGCTGGTATCCACTATGCTATTGATATGCTAGACCACCCAGTGCCCTCCGACCCTAGTGACAGCCATACGTTTTTTTTGGGTCTGATGGTCAACAAAGCCCTCATGGTTGATGAAGCTGAGCGCGGGCCAGGCGACACCACCGCCACCCTGCATTTATTCCGCATGTACGAAAGCACGGGCCTAACAAAAGATACGAAGCCTGCTAGCCCGGAAGACATCGTCGCCTACTGTGAAGCAGTGAATGAGGAGCATCCACAATTGAAGTTTTATGGCAGCAGCGTCGTACAATCAGTGAGGCACACTGATAAACAGCCGGCACCTCGGATCAAATAACCGCAGTGTTATGCAGCTAGCCCGAGGTGTGGCATAATTGTTCACAGTAAGAGTAAGCGTAATGAACAAAACGATTCGTCTATGGCACTGCTACGCCCTGATTTTGGTTGTCTGGGCAGTGTACATTTTGCTCACGCTCGCCGCACCTGACCCGCCGCCTAATCAGCAGGTAGTTTTGAGTGCTGCAGCCATCTTAATCCTTCGCGTCACCTTGATCCTGCCATACATGCTCACCTGGCTGATAGCCATCATCGGCTGGTATCATTTCAGTAGATTTGCATCAGATACGAAGCGCCACCATACACTCAACCAACAGGCTTTTAGTATGGTTTCACGGGGACTCGGGCTGTTAATTTTTGATTTAATCGGCATCCCATTGATTAGCGCTGCGCGGACTGTGTGGGCAAATCATGAGGCTGCTGCAGTTGGATTAACGATCTTTAGCAATTACTTTCATATCGTTATCCCGCTGATGGCTTTTGGTTTTTTGTTTGTAGGATCACGAAAATTGGTCCAGAGCAGCCGCTACGCGACAGCGCTGCGGAGTAAAATGCTTCCCACGCTGGTGGCAACCACCCTGTTTACTGTGCTTTTCACCGTAGCCGTGTTTGGCAACACCACCAGGCAAGTGGCGTCTGAGCCAGGCACCTTCGCTTCGTATTACATATCTGATCCTCTGATAGTGCTGACGGTAATCATACCGCTCGCCATCACTTGGACATTAGGACTTCAGACAGCCCTTAATACGGAGCAGTACGTCCACGCGCTGGCCCAGCCCAAGTGGCGGAATGCCATTACCCACCTCTTCCATGGCGTGCTGGCCATTGTGAGCAGCTCTATCATCCTGCAGGCAATCACGGCCTTTGGCAGCCAGCAGCTGCAGCAGGTCAGCCTAGCCTTGCTGCTGGCTGTCATTTATTTGTTTATTTTCCTGCAGGCTGCCGGCTACTTCTTTATACGAGTCGGCTCCAAGCAATTGCGCCAGCTCATAAAAATGGGAGCACCTCATGAGATTGATTGAAAAGATCATTTTGCTCATGCTCGGGATTTCTTTGCTGCCTTTAGCGGTAGTGGGCAGCCTGCTGTACTTCGGCACCAAAACAACAATCGAGCACCAGGTCACACAGCAGCTGAATTCCGTCGCTACTATCCAAAAAAATCGGATAGTCGACATACGATCGCAGAAACTCATACGCCTAGCAGATTTCACCAGCCGCGTGCAGCTACGGACACTTTTAGACAGCTATGACCGCACTGGGAGCAAAGACGCCCAGGCCAAACTTGCAACGATTCTAAATGACGCGAAAAGGCTGGGGCCAGGCATTCGCAGTATCACCGTTATGGACCCGAATGGCCGGGTGGCAGCATCAACAGAAAAACAGACTCCGGCGGCGGCCCAAACCGCCAGTGAACTATTCAAACTGGGCGGGCAAAAAAATTCTGCCAGGCTGGCTGTGAACTCTAGAGGGCAGGAAACGATATTCTACCTCGGCGGTCCGCTGGAGCTCGGCGGTAAAAAAGTAGGTGTCGCCGGTATCGAGATGAGCGCAGACGACTTGCTCGCCACGGTAGCCGACCGTACGGGACTTGGCAAAACAGGTGAAATTGTCCTCGGCCAAAAGCTCGCCAATGGGTCGCTGGCCTACATCACGCCGCTGCGCGTTGACGCTCACTCGGCCAACCGCCTCATAACAGACAAGAACCTGCCGATGTACAAGGCTTTAATGGGCGAGGAAGCAGTGTTTTCCAAGATCAAAGATTATCGCGGCAATGATGTCCTAGCGGCAACGAGATTTATAGGCGATAGCAACTGGGGCGTGGTTGCCAAAATTGACCGGACCGAAGCGTTTTTACCCCTGACTGGTCTGCGCAGCCAATTCTTGCTATTGGCTTTTATCAACTCTGTGCTGGTCGTATTTGCCTCAATTGCCATCGCCCGCTATGTCACCCAGCCAATTCTTGATATTGACGAAGTCGCTGAACAAACCAGCAGAGGCACTCTCGGCAAGCGGGTGGCGAATATATCGAACGACGAAATCGGCAATTTGGCGGGCACATTTAATGATATGCTCGATAATCTTGAGCAGTTCGATAAAGCAAAGAATGACTTTGTGTCGCTCGCTTCTCACCAGCTGCGAACGCCGTTAACCGCAACAAAATGGATCTCGGAAGAATTGCTGCTGCCCGCAGAGCCGCTGAGTGACAGCCGCAAAAAGCACTACTTGCGTCAAATCCACGCTTCGAACGAGCGGATGATCAGACTTGTCAATGAACTGCTGGACGCCTCGAGGATTGGCTTCGGGACATTATCATCTAAGCCAGAGCTCGTCCGTGTGGACAACGTCCTAAAACTAGTGCTGCGAGATACTGCTCCCGAAGTCAAAACCAGCGGTGTCAAGATCGTGACAACCGTCGCCAAGAAGCTGCCGGCTACTCGCATTGATCGTACCTGGGTGCAAGTGATGCTGCAAAACCTGATATCAAACGCTCTGAAATACAGCAAACCCGGACAAACGGTCGCTGTCGATATCAGCTGCACAAAAAATGAAATTCTGATTCAGGTAAAAGATACCGGCTGCGGCATTCCACTGTCCCAGCAGAGCAAAATATTCACTAAGTTATTCCGCGCCGATAATGCGCGCCAGCTAGTAGGGGATGGTTCAGGGCTTGGATTATACATCACCAAAGCCCTGATTGAACAGGCTGGCGGCAAGCTGTGGTTTGAATCAGTTGAGAACCAAGGCAGCACCTTTTATGCTAAACTACCCATTGTAAATAATCCTAATAACGAGTCTAAATAGGAGACCTCTATGAGTGACCAGCGGGCAAAAATCTTGATAGTCGAAGACGAAGAGGCCTTACGAGAGGTTCTCAAGGAACGTTTTGAAAATGAAGGCTTTGACGTCTTCACAGCCAAAGACGGCGCGCAGGGCCTCATGCTCGCCCTAGATAAGCTGCCTGATGTCATTTTACTGGATATCATTATGCCAAAAGTCGACGGCTTGACTATGCTCAAAAACCTGCGAACCTACGAGCGTGGTAAAAATATCCGGGTTATCGTCACGACAAACGTCAATGATTCCAAAGAAGTCCACGAGGCGCTCAGCTATGGCGCGCACGACTATTTGGTCAAGGCGGACTGGATTCTTTCCGACCTGGTAGCCAGCGTACGCAAGCAGTTGCAAGATTAGTCAATGCACCATTGGCAAGATTTTGTACTAGCGGCGGGGTCTTTGATATTTTCACTGGCCCTGATCCCGTCTCTTCGCAGCCAGCACAAACCAGCTGTCAGTACCAGTCTCATCACGGCCGGAGTGCTCCTGGTTTTCGCGGTCACCTACGTCACTCTGTCGCTTTGGTTTTCCGCGGTATCAATTCTGGTTAATGGCCTCGCTTGGCTGACGCTGGCTGTGCAGAAGCATTCCCAAACGACGCAATAGCTCTTACTATCGTCCTTAGAGCCCCAATCGAGCGCTGCAGGCCGGCCAGGCGCTCCAGCCTGAGCGGCTTTGCAGGATTTGGCCGCGAATGATTTGCTCGTCGCGGCTAGCTTCATTGGGGTAGCCTGTACCGCCTGCTCCTTGCCAGCTCGACAACGTGAACTGCAGGCCGCCATAATAGCCATTGCCAGTACTAATCGACCAGTTGCCGCCGGCTTCACAGGCCGCTAGACGATCCCATACGCCGCCATCGGCCGCCGAAATGCTGGCTGCCGGCGCTTGGTAAGCGGAGGTCTGCGGGGCAGAGGCTTGACTGGCCTCCGACTGGCTTGGTGCGGCAATCTGCTGGTTGAGTGGTACCTCGCGGGGAGCAAGTGTCTCGTCAGCTGCCGGTACCCTGAGGGCCTGATCGGGGTAAATCAGATCCGGGTTGGCAATTTCGCCGTTGGCATAAAACAGCCTCAGGGAAGTGGTGTCATTGCTGGCAGCCAGTTCCTCCAGGTATTCACCGGGCAGGACATTAATCATTTTTGGCGCCGGTACAGCAGCTGGCGGCGCTGGCACGGCTGCAGCCGGTTCTACCGAACTGCTCGTGGTTTTATGCTGGCTGGCAAAAGTGTTGACAGTAAAAACCGGGCTGCTGGCTGCGAGCACTGAAGCGCCCAGAATTACTGTCGCGGATGCTGCAAATAATTGCATAAATAGTTACCCTCCTTGATGTGCCCCGAGATGCTGTCCGCTTACATTAGTATTAGTGAATTTGGGTGGACAACAGGGGCGGCGTGTCACATTTTTCGTCTCTCCAGAAAAAAACATGCAAGTTCTAGCATACCCCGCCTGTCAAATAGTGTCAAGACTCTCACGCTTACACCACATATAGCGCCAGTTTTGAAAACTTCCCGCAAAGCTGTAGAGTTTTAGTATGCCCGAGGCATCCAAAAGCGACAGCGCACCGCTGAATCACGGCGATGCTACGGAATATTTAAGCTTCCTCAGCCAAGCTGCTGAGCGTCTCAGCAGCTCTAAGGATCTTGTAGCGACGATCCAGAGTGTAGCCACGATTATGGTACCGAAAATTTCTGACTGGTGCGCCGTGGACATCGCCAGTAAAGACGGCAAGCTGGAGCGCATGGCAACAGCTCATGTCAACCCTCACAAGGTAGAAAAAGCTTTAGAACTAGGTCGGAAATATCCCCGGGATCCCAACGCTGACAGCGGATCCTCGTACGTGCTGCGTACTGGCACGCCAAACATGCACAATGCTATTACAGATGATCTGCTCGTGGCCGCCGCGATCAATGACGAGCATCTCGCCATGATGCGCGACTTGCAATTTTATTCGCTGATGATTGTGCCCATTAAATCACGGGCGCGGACGATCGGTACTATTTCCTTTGTGTGGGCCGAATCGGCCAAGACTTATAGTCTGGCTGACTTGGCTTTCGCTGAGATTCTAGCCAATATGGCCGGCAGCGCCATTGATAATTCCCAGCTGCAGCACCTGGCAGCAAAAACCGGCCGAAATCAGTAGGATTCGAGCTTAAACCTTGTAAAAATATTACAATTATGGTATTTTTACTTTTATGGAAATTCCGGACCACGACAGGGGAGTCGGACCTGCTTCAGAGCCAGAGTTAGCCGATACGATTGAGCCGAAAGGCGAGGCTACGCCGCCTGCTGACAGAGCCATGGCCGTTGGACCAGTGCCCGATCCAAACCCCAGGAGTGTATTTGCAAGATGCGTTGACGCGTACTTTACCCCTAACCGCTTGGAGTCCGAAGGTCTCTATAGAGCGCTCGGCGTCAAGCTGTTTAAGAAATACACGCCTACTAGCGGTGACCTGGTACGGCGGCATGTTTGGAACAAGATACATTTTTTGAATGCTAGTCTGGCACATGAGCCAGACCGCCTGGAGGCGTTGCAAAAGTTCGAGGAAGGCACGCGAAGCCTAGAAACCATCCACCTCGGCGGTTTCGCCTTGCTTGCGACACTTGATATAGAGGGGGGTGATTATAACTCTCCGAAACGGCTCGCATTGGATACTGGTATCCAGCTAGCAGTTAATGTCTATCCTATTATGCTGCAACGTTACAACAGAATGAGAGCCCTGAGGGCTATACGCAAACTGACCGGGAAACCCGAGGAGCAGCCTTGACTACCAAATAAATAAGACCCGCTTTCGCGGGTCTTATCGTAGGGGGTTCCTGCCAGCTATTTAGGCTGCAGGAGCATCGACACCGTTGTCATCACCTGCTGGGTCATCGGCGCCAGGAGCGCCGCCAACGCGTCCACCGTGGTGGTGGCCGCCGGCTTCTGGTGTGGTGTCATCTGCGCCGTGACCGCCATGCTGTCCTGCAGCTGGTGGTGTTGGGCTCGTACCAGGTACTGGTGGAACCATTCCACCCATAGCGTCTACGCCGTGGTCGTCGCCTGCTGGATCATCTGCTCCGTGTGACATTTGTTTTTCTCCTTGTGTTAATATTTAGCATATGCAGTATAACAATACTGGGAATAAAAAAACAATAGTTCCG
>CAZXIT010000018.1:0-16452 GCA_964640775.1 uncultured Candidatus Saccharibacteria bacterium | reverse complement strand
CGCCAAACTGGCAGTATCAAGCACTTCTCACCGCTTAAAAAACTGCTGCAGCGGGTCGGCAGTGCAGTCGTCAACGAAGCGGCCGGCACCCAGCTGCCCGATGCCGTGAGCGGCTTTCGGGCCTACAGCCGCGAATCACTGCTAAGGCTCAATACCATCACCAGATTTAGCTACTGTACCGAAACAATTATCCAGGCTGGGTACAAAGGCCTGCACATCGCCTCAATACCCGTAGAGACTAATCCTAAGCTGCGTGAATCACGGCTCTTTAAATCCACCGGCGAGCATATTCGCAAATCAGCGCTGACAATCATTCGGGCGTACATCATGTATAAGCCATATATTATTTTTGGCTGGCTGGGGGCCCTGTTATTTTTGGCTGGGCTAGTGCCTTTTGCCCGATTTATTTATTTCAGCCTGCTTGATGGCTCCACCAGCGGGCATGTCCAGTCATTGCTGGTTGGATCGCTGCTAATGATTGCCGCATTTTTATGCCTGGTACTCAACATTATCGCCGACCTGATCCGCATCAACCGCATCCTGATCGAAGACAATCTGGAACAGACCAAGCGGGCTCGCTTTGACGCATCAACCCGCTAAACAAACTAGCGCAAGAATTCGCTTGGGCGATTGTAGCCCGGCGTAATCGGCCCCAGCAGGTGCTGGACGGCATGGTTAGCTGCCTGGACGCTATGATTCGGCCAGTACCAGCTGTCATTGCTGCGCAAAATGTAGGTCAGCGCCCCGCCGCCATAGAGCAGACAGGCGACCATTAGCGAGGCAGCACTCAGCTTAAGTGCCGGCCGGTTTTTGAGCAGCTGCCCAGCCGCCAGCAAACTAAATAGCAGAGCAGGCAAGAGTACCGGCAGCAAATAGCGGCCGTTTATCGCCACCGGCTGGCCGGTACGAAGGTAGGCTTCATAGCCGTCTAGGATGAGGATCAAGACGTAGAATATCGTCACCCCCGCCAGCAAACAAAGGACGGGAGCATTATAGATCGAGAATAGCCGGCGCCCATAGCGCATGATCAATCCGAAACCGAACACTGCGCCAACAATTGCGCTAAGAGCCGGTATGATGAATGGCCCGTGCGTCTGAAAGTCAGTCGCAGGACCGTCAACGGCAAAAAACAGCCGCAGCCACATCCCGTAGAGCCACTCCTGAGCGAAGTCAACGGCATTATCTCCATCATCAACTTTATTTTGCTGCAGCGTATGGTCTCGTATCCAGGGGCCATAGGCACTGCACTGTCTGACGCTAAGCACGGCACTGCAATCCGGCACAGGCGTATGGTAGCGCGCCAAGTTGACTCCGTAACGTTCCACGCACAGGCTGAACGCGACCAGCAGCACTAGGGCGTAGAGCACCTTGCGAGGCCAGGCCAGTTTTCGGGCGCAGCCGCGCAAACTTTTCCAGATTGCCGGCAGACTTTTGTACGTCTGCCAGATACGTATGCCTAAAAATACAACGACCGTTACGAATATTGGCAAAAAAGGGTATTTTACTAAACTCGCAAGCATGCAAAGCGCCATTATTTGGGCTAGCCGAAGGCCGTTTAGCCGTTTAGCCGCTCCTAATTCGTCGCTGACACTGGCCGTTAGCCATAAGATTAGTCCTACCAGTGGCAGCAGCAGATTATCGTAGTTAATCTGGGCAGCCAGCAAGGGCACCACGGGTACCAGTACGAAGAGCAGCAAGCAGGTGTGGACAATCGCCTTTGAGGCCCCCGTTTTGAGCAGCAGCCGCCGATAGAACACCAGGCCTGACGCAAACAGGCCGATGTTTATAGCCCGCAGCCACAGCACTTGTATGGTCTGGTCGCTCGTGAATAAACTGACCAGGCGGTAGGGGAAGCTCATGAGGTACTGGTAGAGATAGGACGGATCCCGGGCAACTGCGCCAAAATTATCGGCGCCAGCCGGCGGAGCGCTCCAAAACGGGCTGATATGATGGGCGTACAGCCGGATAATACCGAGGTGGTAGTCTTCGTCAAAAGCCATCGGAAAGCGGCCGGTGAGGGCTATCCAAGCTGCCTGGAGGACGAGCAGAGCCACTACACCCCGGAAAAACCAAGAGCTGCTTATCGCTGATATTGCCCGGCGGGTGTAAGAGCTATGCTGCGTCATAAATGCTGTTGTACACATTATAGCCAGAAGTCAGGGTTATACGCTACTATGGTGACAACATGAAGCGTTCGTTCCTCAGGTCAATTATTATTGTTTCCGTTCTTGCTGCCACCACCTTGGCATTCATTTACTACTTCGTCAAACACCCTGAAGTTGGCCGACAGCTTCGGCACACCTCACCGGGACTCATTGTACTGCTTTTGGGGCTTTACCTGTGCGGCATTGGCGCCCTAGCCCTGATTACTATTGCCACCTTGCGCCTTTGCAAACTACGCGTAGGTGCAGCTGAAGGACTGCTGCTCACCATGTACACCGCCATCATTAACTTCTTTGGGCCGCTGCAGAGCGGCCCGGCATTTCGGGCCGTGTACCTCAAAAAAAAGCACAATCTTAAACTCAAGGACTACGGGGTAGCCACTCTGGTATATTACTTTTTTTACGCTGGCATGAGCAGCGTCCTGCTGCTATCCGGCATATTGCGCTGGTGGCTGGCTGGACTGATACCGCTTGGGCTGCTGTTCGGCTACGGATTACGCCGCAGCCGCCAGCTGGCCCCGCGTTTTGACCGGCTTGATCTCCGGGGCTGGTACTTATTAGCTCTAGCCACTTTGCTGCAAGTCGTGGTGGTCACGGCGATTTATTATGCCGAGCTGCGGAGCGTCGCACCTGGGGTGCAGCTGTCGCAGGCGCTGATTTATACTGGCGCTGCCAATTTGGCATTATTTGTCTCGCTGACACCTGGAGCTATCGGTTTTCGCGAGTCATTCCTGGTGTTTTCCCAGCACTTGCACCACATTAGCAATAACGCTATCGTGGCCGCCAACATTATTGACCGGGCAATCTATATTGTCCTGCTGCTGATCCTAGCGGTGTGTATCTTTGGCACCCACGCTCAGCGCAAGCTCAGCGTGAAGACGCCCTAAAAATGCTCGCGAATATGGGAGAATGAGTACTCCCAGTTAGCGTTGGCTTTTTTGTGAGGATTGAAAATATGCTCTGGATCCATAATGTCTTTAGCCTCGCGAAATAAATGCAGCACCGGCTTGCCGTACATTTGTTCCAGCCATGGGCCCCGCACCAAGCCATCGTTGTGTTCGCCCGACAGTGAGCCGCCGTAGCTGAGCACCAAGTTATTGACAGCTTTCATAGCTGGCAGAATTTTGCGGCGGTCGATCGGATCTTCAAGTTTCATGAGGGGGATAACATGAAAATTGCCGTCGCCCATATGTCCGGCGATAGTGGCCTGGAGTTTATACTTTTTGATAATTCGCCGCAATTTGGGCAGGAAAGCGGACAGGTATTTTGGCGGCACTACAAAATCATCGATGAACGGCGCAGTGTGCTTGTCATGAACTTTGCTGCGCAGCAGCTGAAAACTATAGCGGCGCATAATCCAGAATTTTTCGGATTTGCCTTCAGTGGGAGTTTCCTCGAAGCCGTTGATCTCATAGCGCGCCCGGTGCTTGGCCAGCTCACGGTGCAGGGCCTGGATCTTTTGCCGTACCTCTGCTTCGCCGTTGCCCTTAAATGATATCAGCAGGATCAGTTTCGGCACGCCGCGCAGCAGCTGCAGGCCGTCAGGTATCAGCGTGACCAGCAGATGAATAAATTTTTTCCAGCCCAGAATTTTGAGGAAGCTGGGCATAAAACGAATCGACAGCCAGAGCGTGGCATCATCAAACGATTCGAAACGCGAAGGCTTAAATTCCATCACCTTATTTATCACTTCTCCCAGATCGTCGATATCTTTCATAAACAGTACCAGCAAGCCCTCGTCAGTCCGGGCATCAACTACCCGCAGCTTGATGTCCGTTACAAAGCCAAGCGTGCCTTGGGCGCCGACAATCAGCTTGGTAAGGTCAAAGATACCCGTCTCGCGGTCCCAAACGTTCCATAAGTTATACCCAGTCGAGTTTTTGGTGACGTGTGGTTTAGCGGCTTTAATCTGGTCATAATGCTCGTCTACTAGTTTGAAGATTTTTTTGTAGACTTCGCCTTCAAAGTCTTTTTGTTTCATTTTTTTATCAAGTTCGGCTCTGTGCAGCGGCTTGACGGTGCGCTCCACGCCGTCGGCAAACACAAATTGCAGTTCGTTCACAAAATTCTCGGTCTTGCCAAATTCAATGGATTTTTCACCGCCGGCGTTGTTATTGACCATGCCGCCGATGCTGGCAAGGTCTCGAGAAGCCGGATAACTTGGCATCAAGGTGCCGTGCAGCCGGCTCTGCTTGTCAAAGTCCCGGTAAAAAACGCCGGGCTGGGCCTGGATATAAGTCGGATGTATTTTTTCAATTTTAGTAAAATGTGCCAGGAAATCGACAATAATTGAGTCGTTGATGGCACCGCCGGACATGTCGGTACCGGCACTTCGGGCTGTCAAGCTGAGGCCGGCGTGGGTTTTCTTGCTGGCAGTCACCAGTTTGACCAAGCGCTCGACATCTTGGGCATCCTCGGGTTTCACCACTAGTTTTGGGCGGAGCTCAAACATCGACGCGTCATGGCTGTAGAGATCCAGCGTTGCCGGTGCATCATCAATCTCACCCCGAAAGCCGGCCGCGCGCAGACCTTTGCTGATTTCATCCATATGCATAAGCTTAATGGCTACCCCGTGTGCAATGCAAGCCGGAAGTATATACTGAAGGATAACTATGAGAATTGCGATCGTTGGCCCCACTCATCCCTACAAAGGCGGCATCGTCCAGCACACGACCGAACTTGCCCACCGCTTGAGCGAGGCGGGGCATGAAGTCGAAATCATTTCCTGGCGCAGCCAATGGCCCTTTTTTTATCCTGGCAAACAGTTTGTACCTGACAGCAAACCAGAACTGCCGGTCCACACCGGCGCCAAACGAGTTCTGTCCTGGAAGAATCCGGCTGGCTGGGCGCGCTGGGGCCGGCATCTCCGGCAGTTTGACCGGCTGATATTTGTCTGGTGGGTGCCGACCATTCAGGGGCCGATCTATTTGGGCATGCTTCAATCTTTGGGTAAAAAGCGGCCGCCAGTGACTATCATCTGCCACAATGTCCTGCCGCACGAGCCAAAACCCGGCGTCCGGCAATTGACGCGAGCCGTCATGCGCCAGTGCCAGCAAGTCATCGTTCATACCCCGGCACAGGCGGCCTTAGCCAAAAAACTGACTGACACCCCTGTCCGGATTATCGATATACCCATGAGCCTGCCAAAACGAGAAAGCAAGGCCAAAAAGACCTCGGTGAGACGGCGGCTGTTATTTTTTGGATTTATTCGACCGTACAAGGGTATCGACGTGCTGCTGCAAGCTCTGGCTAAGGTGCCCGATGTGCACCTAACCATTGCCGGAGAATTCTGGGGCGGCAGCCAGCCATATATCAAACTGATCGACGATCTTGCCCTGACTGACCGGGTCGCAATACTCGACGGCTATGTGCCAGCTGATGACTTATCAGCGCTGATTATCCAAGCCGACGCTGTCGTCCTTCCATACAAACAGGGTACCGCTTCCTGGAACGTCAGCTTGGCGCATGCTTACGGAACGCCGGTAGTCGCCACCACGGCCGGTTCAATGGGCGTACAGGTGCATCACGACATTGATGGACTGCTGTGCAAGCCAAATGATGTCCAGTCCTTGGCAGCGGTACTGCAGCATTTCTATGAACCTGGGGTCGCCGACCGATTGCGGGCTGGCGTACCCCTGATCACGGCCGATGAAGACTGGCAGCTGTATGTGAGGGCCGTAACCGAAGACTAGCCAGATAAACGATTGTCTGTATAATCATTAGCAAGATGGCAAAAAAAGACCGAGTTTTGATTGTGGGCGGCGGTTTTGGCGGCGTGAAAGCGGCGCTCGAGCTAGCCGATAATCCGCACTTTGCGGTCACCCTGCTCAGTGCCGATACCGAGCTGCGCTACTATCCAACGCTGTACCACACGGCTACCGGCGGCCGCCGGGCCAATTCCAGCGTGCCGCTGAAACGAATTTTCGCCAAGAAGCCGGTAACCATCATTCGAGGCGTAGCCGCCAGCTTGGATCGCAAGGCAAAAACGATTACGACTGCTGAGGGCACGGCTTATACTTACGATACCTTAATCATTGGCCTCGGGGTGGTAACGAATTATTTCGGTATCCCGGGTATGGAGGAGTATTCATACACCATCAAATCCCAAGCCGAAGTCGAACGCTTTAAGGCGCATTTGCATGACCAGCTCAGCAATGACCAGCGGCCCGACCTCAATTACGTGATCGTCGGGGCTGGCCCGACCGGTATCGAATTGGCTGGCGCGCTGCCTAGCTACTTGCGTCGAATCATCAAGAACCATGGCCTGCCGGACCGTCCAATCCATGTTGATCTCATCGAGGCCGCTCCCAGCCTGCTGCCACGCCTGCCGCGAGACACCTCCCGGCTGGTCGGCCGTCAGCTCAAGCGAGTAGGCGTCAAACTGTTCGTCGGCAGCGCCGTCCAAGCCGCCACTGCCGACGAATTGACCGTCAACGGCAAGCCAATCCGCAGCCACACCGTCATCTGGACGGCCGGTGTCACTAACCACCCGTTTTTTAGCGGGAACAAGTTTGTGCTAATGGGGCGTGGCAAAGTCGCCGTCGATACGTATTTGCAGACAGAGGACAACATCTTTGTCATCGGTGACAACGCTAACACGCCCTTTAGCGGCATGGCCCAAACCGCCCTGCGCGACGGCACATTCGTAGCCCGCAACTTGATCCGCCGGGCCGAGGGCAAATCATTCAAAAGTTATGTCGCCAAGCAGCCGATCACCGTCATTCCGGCCGGACCGCGCTGGGCCGCCGTCATGTGGGGGCCGCTGCGCCTCTACGGCTGGCTAGGCTGGGTCGTGCGCGAGGCCGCCGACCTAATAGGTTTCCACGACCTGGAACCCTGGACACGGGCCACCAAACAGTTCCTGACTGAATTCAGTATCCAGGACAACTGCCCGGTCTGTGCTGCCGCCACCGCCGAGTAAGCACTAAAACCATTAGTGCTTATATTGAGTTTGATACACTACACTCGCATGAAACGCCATTATTATTACTTAGCTTCTGCCGCACTTTTTATTGGAGCTTTTGCTTTCTCATTAACAGAACACAACAACGCCCCTAATGACACGAGCCAAATGAGCTTAGGTCTGTACCAAATAATCTTAGTATCAATGCTAGTTCTAGCAGAAATTACTCTGTTTGCTGGAAGTTACTCAAGAACCAGGAAAATATCTAAGTCGATATTCATCTGTACCGCTGCAGCAATTTTGTTTGTGATGATAGAGGCCGTAACATCGGCATAACTCTTCACCTCTCCTTTTAACCTCTCTCTGTCTATGTCAACATGTTGACATAGACACTTTTGACTCTGCAACCTCCTGGCATAACAGCTATAAAATTAGGTGCGAGCCGGCCGCTTAAAGGTACAATAGGGCTATGGATCAGGAGTTTCAAAAGGCCTATAAGCAGCTCAACAAAGCGCAAAAGGCGGCGGTTGACGCTATCGAGGGGCCGGTGTTAGTGGTGGCCGGGCCGGGGACAGGCAAGACGCAGCTGCTCAGCCTGCGGGTGGCCAACATCTTGAAAAAAACAGATACTGATCCCGGCAGCATCCTCTGTCTGACATTCACAAATTTCGCAGCTACCAATATGCGCGAGCGGCTGGCCGCGCTGGTTGGGCCGACGGCCCACAATGTCGTGGTGCGGACCTTCCATAGCTTTGCGGCTGAGATTATGAACCTCTATCCGGATTACTTCTGGAATGGTGCCCGGCTAGGCATCGCGCCGGACGCCGCCCAGCTGGAAGTTATTCAAGCCATCTTGTCCGAACTACCGCTCGACAATCCATTAGCGCTTAAATTTGCCGGTGCCTACACCATGGTCAGCGATGTCCAGCAGGCCCTGAAATTATCCAAAGAAGCCGGCCTGACTCCCGAGAAACTGGCCGCCATGCTGGCCGTCAACGAAGCCTATCTAGACGTCATCGAGCCGCGGCTGGTCGAAGCCCTCAGCCCAACGCTGAGCATGAAGAAACTGCCGGAATTGCAAACCGCCATCGATGCCTTGCCCGATCAAAACATCGATGCCGATGTCACGCCGCTGACTTCGCTCAGCACGGTACTAAAAGAGAGCCTGGCGACGGCTATCGCCAGCGACGAGGCTACCGGCAAAACCACCCAGACCGGCAAATGGAAACGGCGCTGGCTGCAAACGGTCAACGGGCAAAAAGGCCTGTTTGACGAGCGGCGGCGGGGAGCCTGGTGGCAGGCCGTGGCGCCGGTCTATGCCGCCTACCGTGACCGGCTGCACGCCCTGGGCTACTACGATTATTCCGATATGATCGTCGAAGTCATTACCCAGCTCGAACAGCATCCCGAACTGCTAGCCAGCATCCAGGAACGTTTCCTCTACGCCTTAATTGACGAATTCCAGGATACCAATGCCGCTCAGCTGCGGCTCAGCCATCTGGTAGCCAGTCATAGCGGCAGCGAAGGGCGACCTAATCTATTGGCGGTCGGTGATGACGACCAGTCAATTTTTGCCTTTAACGGAGCTGAGATCAACAATATGCTGGCCTTCCGACGGACGTATGAATCAGTCAAGCTCATCGTCCTGACCGATAACTACCGGTCTTCTCAGTCTATCCTGGACAGTGCCCAGACTATCATCGAGCAGGCCGATGACCGGTTAGTGAAGCGCGAAGCCGGTTTGACCAAAAACCTGCGGGCCGCTACGACAATCGGCCAGGGAACTATCCAACACTTGGCCTATCCGACTCGCGAGCACCAATTGTCTGGCCTTGCCAGGGAAATTCAGCAAACCTGGCAGCAAAGCGATACCCAAAGCCTGGCTGTCCTGGCCCGCAGCCATAAAAGCCTGCGCGAGCTTAGCAGCCTGCTAGCCAGCCTGCGGGTCCCTATCCGCTACGAACAGCAAAATAACGTCCTGGAGCAAGCCGTGGTCGCGCAAGTCTGTCTGCTAGCGGAAATCGTGGCCGGGCTTGCCAGTGGCGACCAAATGACTGTCAATCATCATCTGGCCCATCTGCTGCAGCATCCCGTCTGGCGGATCAGACCTGAGACATTGTGGCGTTTAGCTGTTGATAATTACGCCCGGCCGCACTGGCTAGACAGTCTGCTGCAGCACGAGGACGAACAGCTGGCCGCGCTTGGCAGCTGGCTGCTCTGGCTGGCCCAAACGGCCGCCCAGGAACCACTGCCGGTATTGCTAGATTATCTGATTGGCCTGCGCACCGGCAGCCACCTGACCAGCCCGCTGCGCGAATATTTCCTGGCTAACAAGCCGATTGATAATACCTACCTAGAAGGCTTATCCGCCCTGCAGACCCTGCGAGGTGCCAGCGCCGAATTCGCCGCCGCCCGGCCCGGGGCAACCACTCTTGATGACTTCGTACGCTTCATACGGCTGCACCAGACCCTGGACCGGCCGATTACCGACGAATCATGGTTTATCAGCGGTGAGCGCGCCGTACAACTGATGACCATCCACAAGGCCAAGGGCCTGGAATTCGATACTGTTTTCGTGCTGGACGCCGTCGAAGACAGCTGGAAGCCCCGGCATCTGGGCCGCAAGCCTCCAGCCAATCTGCCGCTGCAACCGTATGGCGAACAGTACGATGATTACGTCCGCCTGCTTTATGTAGCGGCTACCCGCGCCAAACAATCACTGACAGTCGGCAGCTACTATAGCGATGAGCAGGGCAGGGCGCTGTTACCAACACCGCTGATCAGCGGCCTGCCGGCAACCCGGATTGACGCCAAAAACGCTGCCCCGCCTATCGAAATTCTGGAACAGTCGCTGACCTGGCCACGACTCAGCAGCAATGACGAGCAGGCGCTCCTGAGCGCCAAGCTGGTGAATTACCAGCTCAGCGCTACCGCCTTGCTGCAGTTTCTGGACGTCACCAGCGGCGGCCCGCAGCATTTCCTGGAACGGCAGCTGCTGCGGCTGCCGGACATGACCACGCCGGCCATGGCCTACGGCACGGCAGTGCACAAGGCGCTTCAGACGGCCCAGCAACTGGCAAATAGCGACTCGTTCAATCTCGAGAAAGTGCTGGACAGCTACGCCGCCAGTCTGGAAAAACAACAGTTGCCGCAGGCGGAAACTGCCCGCTATCAGACGCATGGCCGGCAGATACTGACCGCACTGTTCCAAGACAGGGGTTTTAGTCTCAGCAAGGGCGGCCAGGCCGAGATAGCTCTCACCGACATCGCCGTCCAAAATGCCCGTCTTGGCGGCAAACTTGACCATCTGCTGCAAACCGATAGTGCACTATTAATCACCGACTATAAAACCGGCAAACAACTCAATAGTTTTACCACCCGCGACCAGACCAAAGCCGTCAAAGCCTGGCGCCACCGCACCCAGCTGCTGTTTTATGTCCTGCTGGCAGCCCGCAGCGGCCGCTTTAAGAGCATTACGAGCTACAGCACCCGTATGCTCTACGTCGAAGCCGAGGACGCCGCCCAGCTCAGTCTGGAGCTACAGCCGGCGCCGGGAGACTTGGAGCGCCTAGAACGGCTGGTTGGCGTCGTTTGGCAGCATGTCATCGCCCTCGATTTTCCGGATATTCGGCATTACAGCGACGACGCGGCTGGTATTAGCAACTTCGAAAACGATCTGCTAGACGGCAAGCTATAAAAAAACTGCCCGGTTTCCCGGGCAGCTCCTAAATCTTCAAGCGCGAACGCCAGATAATTACTTCTTTTTGCTAACCGGCTTCTTTTTGATAGCCGGCTTGCCAGCGGCTGCAGGTGCAGCAGCAACAGCTTTAACAGCAGTCTTAGCTGGCTCTGCAAACAGATACTTGTACAGATTAACACCGACCAAGGCACCGATAACCGGGCCAAGGATGTAAGTGTTCCAGACCCAGGCATTGACGCCAAGCGCGACGGCCGGGTTCAAGATACCGATAGCCGCTGATGAGGCCGCGATAATACCGACGGTCAGCGACAAGCCGGCGACGGTTGCCGACAAGCCGGCAGTAAAGCGCTGGAATGACGCGGCAGCCCAGCCGAAGGCAAAGATTGCCGTACCGACGGATTCAGCCAGCAATACATGCATGTCATACTTGCCGCCGACAGGCTGCAAGGTGTTTTTAACGAAGTAAGTGTAGAGGTAGTACGCACCCCAGGCACCGAGCATTTGGGCGCCGATGTAGGCCAGCGCGCGAACAGTGGTCAGCGTACGGGCTGTCCACATGCCAAGCGTTAGTGCCGGGTTAAAGTACCCGCCAGAAACACCAGCCACCGCGAAACTCATAACTACGACTGCCAGACCAGCTGTCAAAGCGACAAAAAACGGTATGCCGATCGTCGAGCGCTGGACACTCAAAATTAACAGCGTCAATACGCCGGTACCTAAAAACTCAGCTACTACTGTAGCGACATTGCGTTTTCCAAACATTCTTGGAACCTCCACTTAATTGATGACATAATCGTACCGTTAGTTTGGGCTTTTGTAAAGCGCCGCCTAAGCCGCTTCGGCAAAAACCGGCATTCCCTCTGTTACGATACCGCCGCCCACGTGCAGAGAATCATCAAAAAAGCCCACAAGTATGCGGGCTCTTTCTTCGTCGCTGCCGCCAAGCATGTGGGCGAGCTGGCGCATCTTGGGAATGGTGAGGCCAAAAGCCTGCTGGCCGGTATCTTCGGCAAAGGCGTTTTTGGCAAAACCATGGTCCGCGTGCGTGACAGCGTAAACACTGGATTCGTTGTGGCCATGCGCCTCATGATCATCCGGATCCATTTCGAGGTATGAAAAATTCTGGGGGAAACGGCTAGCTACGTAATCGATGTGCTTGTTCGGGTCCCAGCCGCCGTAGAAACCAGCTTGCAGGCGCTGGTTCTTGGCGGCCGTGTTGCGATCAACGAGCACTCCTGCAGCCGCGGTCATGGGCAAGAACAATCCAATGCCCGGAACAAGCAGCTCCCTCGGAATAGCATTGGCCACCGAGGCCTCTACGCTGTGGCTGGCTCCGCAGCCGGTATGCGCGGCATCCTCTTCGCCCAATGTCTCTAATAAGCGCGAAGTTATCTCATAGGCCTGCCAGACGTCTTTGGCATCCCTGACAACCGCGGCGTTGGCGGCTACCAGGGCTTTTGTCGTCCCCAGGCCAATACCGCCGAATATCTGCGGCACAACCCGGGCTCGAAGCGTCTCACGGTCCTCAGTGATGTCCGCGAGTCCTATGGTGAGACGCCCGTCCCCGCAGTCAGCAGTATTGCGCTTGGTGAGCGGCAGGGTATGCTCAGCCAGCTGATTGGCATGATCCAACTCGGCTTCAGTCGTAGCCAGCGGGTAGCGCTGTCCGACGATACCCCTCGCAAAACCCAGCTCGGCCGCCTTGGCTACGTGGATTTGATCTACATTAAATTCTCTGCCCATAGGTCTGTACGCTTCCGTCATATCTAATTACCTTTTTATACATTAGAGAGGGGATGTTTAATCTATTGCTTATCATACTCCGCTTCAAAAAGTGATGCAAGTTACAAAAGTCTAGTAAAATTTATCACAAACGCGGATTTGATTTATTGCTATGATCGGGCCAGCAGGGAAGGAAGGTAAACAGTAAAATGAAAAAAACTCCAGCAAGAGATGTATTAGCTGCTCCTCATATCGATCCGGCTATACTGCAGGGTTTGTTTGAGGCGGAACACCGGCCTACTCATGATCAAAAATGGGGCGACCTCGAGGCAGGCGACGCGCCGTTTGCTCGAGCCGCACTGACTAAGGCCCGAAATATACGCGACGCCGAGGTGGTCATTGACCCCGGAGATGCTTATTTGCAGGGTGTAGCGGACTATCGAGCGGCGATGGTTCGACAAGATTTGCTGTCGCAGGCCGGAGTCATAGTTGCTGAAGCCTTTCGAACTATCTGATTTCTAGCGCTTTGGGTGGCGGCGTTTGAGCCCAGCTACCTGGAGACGGACGGTGTGGCGGTCAACCATCGACTGGGCATGCTCCAGGCTGATCTGGTCCTTGGCCTCGGCTTTCATTTTGTGGGCCCGCTCGAGAGCCTTTTGGACTTCGGCCTCGTTGAGTTCGTCTGCGTGATCGGCTTCGTCGACCAGCACTCGCATAACATTGTCGGCGACTTCGATGACACCGCCATTGGTGGCAAAGTACTCACGCCCCGTATCGGGGTCACTAGGCTTGCGCCGAACGGCTATAGCTCCGGTCGTAGCCACTGAGACCAGCGGCATGTGCTGCTCCAGGACGCCGATTTCGCCGTCCAAGGTTGGCAGGACCACCTCATGGACCTCATCGTCAAACTTGGTGCCGCTGAGCGCGACCAGCTGAAAGTGAAACACTGCTACTTAGCTCCGGCTTTCTCAGTTTTAGCAGCAACGACGTCTTTGATGCCGCCCTTGAGGTAGAAGGCGCTTTCCGGCTTGTCGTCGTGCTTGCCGTCGAGAATTTCTTTGAAGCCTTCGATAGTGTCGGTCAATTTGACGTACTGCCCGGGGTTGTTGGTGAACTGTTCGGCGACGAAGAACGGCTGGCTCAGGAAGCGCTGAATGCGCCGGGCGCGGCCAACGAGCTGTTTGTCGTCTTCAGAGAGCTCTTCCATGCCGAGGATGGCGATGATATCCTGCAGATCTTTGTAGCGCTGGAGGACGCGCTGGACTTCACGGGCGATATTGTAGTGGTCTTCACCGACAATTTCAGGGTCAAGAATGGTTGAGCTGGAGTTTAGAGGGTCAACAGCCGGGTAAATACCGATCTCTGTCAGACTGCGGTCAAGCTGAATGGTTGAGTCAAGGTGGGCAAACGTCGTGGCCGGTGCCGGGTCGGTAAAGTCGTCAGCCGGGACATAGACAGCCTGGATCGATGTAATTGATCCCTCGCGAGTTGAAGTAATCCGCTCTTGGAGCTGGCCCATTTCCTGGGCCAAGTTCGGCTGGTAGCCCACGGCGGAGGGCAAGCGGCCCAAAAGAGCTGAAACTTCGGCACCGGCCTGGGTGTAGCGGAAAATATTATCAATAAATAGCAGCACATCGCTGCCCTTGTCGCGAAAACCTTCGGCAATCGTCAGACCGGACAGGGCGACACGCAGGCGGGCACCCGGCGGCTCATTCATCTGGCCGAAGACCAGCGAGGTGTTTTTGAGTACGCCCGATTCTTTCATTTCATTGTACAGGTCATTGCCCTCGCGGGTGCGCTCGCCAACACCGGCAAACACCGAGTAGCCGGAGTGGAATTTAGCGATGTTGTTGATCAGCTCCTGGATCAGCACGGTTTTGCCGACACCGGCCCCACCAAACAGGCCGGCCTTGCCGCCCTTGGTCATCGGACAGATCAAGTCGATGACTTTGATGCCGGTTTCCAAGATTTCCACAGAGCCGGACTGGTCAATCAGTGGCGGCGGAGTCCGGTGAATCGGCGCCCGCTGCTTGAAATCATCCTTTTGGCCGTCAATCGGCTCGCCGATGACGTTAAACATCCGCCCCAGGGTAGCATCACCGATAGGCACGCTGATGGCCGCGCCAGTGTCGCCAACCTCGGCGCCGCGCTCGAGGCCATCGGTCGAACCGAGCGAGATAGCCCGCACGCTCGACTCGCTCAGGTGCTGGGCGACCTCAAGCGTCACTGGGCTTCCGTCAATCACAACGGTTAGAGCGTTATAAATCGCCGGCAGGTGGCCGCCAGCAAATTCAATATCTACCACCACGCCCACGATCTGGGTGATTGTACCGGTTTTAGTCTGTTCCTTGGTTGTTGTCGGCATGGCTGTCTCCTTTTAAATTATCCGTTTAATGCTTCTGCGCCGCCGCTGATTTCGGCGAGTTCCTGGGTGATGTCGGCCTGGCGGGCGTTGTTTAGTACCAGCGTGTAATCATCTATCAAGTCGTTGGCGTTGTCGGTAGCGTTTTTGGTAGCCAGCATGCGCATAGCATGCTCGCTGGCCAGGCTCTCCAAGACATCCTGCCAAATCTGAGCCTCTATCAGCCGGGTAGTGGCCTGCTCGACGACTGTCTCGACGTCGGGCTCAAAGTTGCTCATCAGGGACGTGGGGCTGTCGCTGCCGACCATCGGGGCGGGCAGCAGCTGCTGGCTTTTTGCCGCCTGTACCACGGTAGATGTAAACTGGGTGTAAATAATAGCAACCTCATCAACAATCTCGTCGCTGTACTGACTCATGACGGTAGTAAGGATTGGCCGGACATCGTTGGCACTTGGCTGGTCGCCGAATGGCGGGTAGACACCGACAAGATTAACATCGCCGAGGCGCCGGACGAACTGGGCGCCTTTGCTGCCGATGGTAATGACGTGGCTTTTAACCCTTTGCTCACGGTCACGGGTGAGGCCGTGGGTCAGCTGTTTGAGGACATTGGCGTTGTAGGCGCCAGCCAGGCCGGTATTGCTGGTGACGACGATGTACAGGCGGTGTTTGACCGGCCGTTTGCGAAACAGCGGCGTATGCTCGACTTCACTCATAGCGTTGAGCCGCTGCAGCAAGTCATAGGCGAGGTCCCGGTAATCCCGGCTGCGGACGGCAAACGCCTGGGCCCGGCGCAACTTGCTGGCGCTAACCAGCTCCATAGCCTTGGTGATCTGACGGGTACCCTTAATAGAGGCTATCCGGCGTTTGAGGACAATGGTGCTGGCCACTGCTTAATTACTCCTTGTCGGCCTTTTTAACGGCGGCCTTGTAGCTCTCGGCGACGGTTTTGGCGACTTTGGCGACAGTCTCGTTGTCGGAGTCAGCAGGCTTGCTGCCGGTGTTGAGTGTTTCCACGACTTTAGCGTGCTTGGTCTTTAGCTCGCGGTGCAGGGCCTGCTCGGCCAGTTTGATTTTCTCAAGCGGTACGGTGTCAAAAAATCCTTGGGTAGCGGCGTACAGGCTGGCGTACATTTCCCAGACGGCGTAGGGGCTGTACTGGTGCTGCTTTAGCAGCTCGGTCAGACGCTGGCCGCGCTCGATAGTCTGTCGGGTTTCGGGATCGAGGTCAGTCGAGAACTGGCTAAAGGCCGCTAACTCGCGGAACTGAGCCAGGCTGAGCTTCAAGCCGCCGCCGACAGCCTTGATGGACTTGGACTGGGCGGCCCCGCCGACGCGTGAGACGCTCAAACCGACCGAAATCGCCGGGCGAATGCCCTGGTAAAACAGGTTGGTTTCCAGGAAGATCTGGCCGTCCGTGATGGATATCACATTTGTCGGAATATAGGCGCTAATGTCGCCGGCTTGGGTTTCAATGATCGGCAAGGCTGTCAGTGAACCGGCGCCGAGTTCATCGCTCAGTTTGGCGGCGCGCTCCAGCAAACGGGAGTGGATGTAAAAGACATCGCCGGGGTAGGCTTCGCGGCCCGGCGGCCGGCGCAGCAGC
>CAZXIT010000017.1:0-16900 GCA_964640775.1 uncultured Candidatus Saccharibacteria bacterium | reverse complement strand
AAATGATCCACAACGGCATAGAATACGGTGATGAACAGCTGATTTGCGAAGCCTATGATCTGATGAAAAACCAGCTTGGCCTGGATGCCGACGCTATGGCGGCCGTATTTGCCGACTGGAACAAAGGCGAGCTCGACAGCTACTTAATTGAAATTACCGCTGAAATCCTGGCCTACAAGGATGCCGACGGATCGCCGCTTGTTGACCATATCCTGGATGCTGCCGGGCAAAAGGGCACCGGCAAATGGACGGTGGTCAATTCAGCCGAATTAGGCCAGCCGGTCACATTGATTAGCGAGGCTCTGTTCGCGCGCTGTATTTCAGCCCTCAAAGAAGAGCGAGTGGCTGCCTCGAAAGTCTTGCGCGGGCCGAAGCCAAACTTCTCTGGCGACGTCGCCGCGGCCACCGAAGATATCCGCCAAGCCTTGTACGCCGCCAAAATTATCAGTTACGCCCAGGGCTATATGCTGCTCAAAGCGGCTTCGGCCGAGTACGGCTGGGAGCTTAATTATGGCGGCATCGCCCTGATGTGGCGCGGCGGCTGTATTATCCGGAGCCGCTTCCTGGGTGATATCAAAGCCGCCTTTGACGATAACCCCGCTCTAGGCAATCTGTTATTGGCGCCTTTTTTCGCCAAGGCCATCGATTCGCACCAGCACGCTTGGCGCCATGTCGTCAGCAACGCCGCTGTTACCGGCATTCCATTGCCAGCTATGAGTTCGGCGCTGAGTTTTTATGACGCCTATCGCAGTGAACGTTTGCCAGCAAACTTGCTGCAGGCCCAGCGCGACTATTTTGGTGCCCACACCTATGAACGCTTGGATAAACCGCGCGGGGAATTCGTCCATACCAATTGGACCGGTCACGGCGGCAGCGTTAGCTCGAGCACGTATAACGCCTGAAGGCAGCTGTTAGCCAAGGCTTTTGCGCAGGTGAGCCATCTTGTCAATGAGCATAGCCAGCTCGTCTTTATCGCTTGTGTGCAAGGCTTTTGAACTGAACACGTGGTGCTTGAGATGGTCCTTGGTGTGCGGGCCAAAGCTCACGCCTAGCACCGCCTCAGCGGCACCAATGTCTGCCTCAACCTGCTTCCAGTTCCTATTCTTTTTAGCTAAAATTTCCAGATTATGCCGATTGAGGTACGCCCCGGCAGCCTGCAGGTCGCTCGTCAAACTCGGGTAGCTGTCGTGCAGCAGCTGGAGCTCAGCAGCCGTCAAGTGCTGCAGCGTCCGACCCAGCCCAATAAATTCGGGCGGAACACCGATTGAATAAAAGCCTGAGGTAAAAGTAATCGCCCTGGGCAAGGCATGCACGCCGGAAGACCGGGCATAAGCCAGCAGCCCGATATGCTGGCGCCGGTCACGCCGGCGCGGGGTAGCTTTAAAGAACGGCTGCAGATCAGGGACCACTCCGTGCAGCGTGGCCTTGTACAGGCGAGCCGATTTTTGGCTAATGGCGATGAGCTGTTTTTGGCGGCTGGCAGTGATGGTGTTTGGACTGGTTTTCGGCAATTCTGTCTCCAAGCGCTTAATCGCTGCCTTGACCGCGTCTTTTGGATAGTCATAGCGAAAAGCCGACTGAACAGTCACCGTGCGTACGCCGGGAAACTCCTTGAGAAACCTGTCAATAGATTCTGGAGACAGGCCGCCCCTGAAGCGCAAACTGCCGGGTCCAGCGATCGGGTAGACAGGGATGCCTGTCTGGTCGGCAAATTCATAGAGTCTGGAAAGAGCTATTTTGTTGGCCAGGACTGTTGCCAAAAAGCCGGAGGTGATTGCCGGGTCAGAACAAGCTAAAAACGCCCTGATGTACTGTGGGCGACGGCCAAAATTAAGCTTATGCAGGGCTACATACTCAGTGAGCAAATCACCGACGCCGTGCTGGCTTTCAATGCTTTCTACCAGTGGTATGAGCTCGATATGATCAGTGTTGTCGGCATGACCTGTGGTAAAATCGGTTGATTTAAAGCGTGCCAGCTTCTGGAAAAGCGTGTGCATGTGCATCAGCTGATCGGCATTTTCGGTCATTGGCAAAATCACCTCGAACAGCGGCCGGTCATGCAGTTTGAGGTCACGGGTGAAATCTTCGCCGCTCAGGATGACCGTCATAGCCTGCAGCAGGTTGTAGCCCTTTTCCTCCCAGATGTTTGGCAAGCGGAAGGTCAGAAACTTGTCACGCCCCAGCTGGTGTTTGGAAAAATAATCGTGATGCTCGCTAAGCAGGCGATCGATCACCGCAGCATCGGCATGCTTGCCCTCCCAATCCCACATGTACTCGCTGACGCCCAAATCCTGGAAGCAGTGTACCGCCTCAGCAATCTCCTGATGCACGCTGATAAATGGCTGCTCCCCAGGATCCCAATACGGGGCGCCGGCATTGTCCGGATGCTGCGTGGCCATGGTACCCGGGATTCGTCTCATTATTGTTTGCCTTTCACGACGAAGGCCCGTATTTGAGCCAGTGCGGCCTTCAAAGTACTCTCATCGGTCACAAAAGTAAGCCGGGCAAAACCAGGGGCGCTGAAGGCCTCACCGGGTACGAGCGCCACGCCCGCTTCCACGAGCAAGCGCTCGCACCAGTCTGCGCTGCTGCTGGAGATACCACGCACATCCAGGAACACATAAAAGGCACCTCCTGGAATATTGTGCTTTAGTCCGGGAATATTTGATAAAGCCTCGACAACCATCTGGCGCTGCTGTTTCAGGGCTTCAACGGTGGCCTGCGGGGGCCGATCGTGGCGCTCCATAGCAGCGAGAGCGGCATACTGGCTGAGCACAGCGGCATTGGCAGTGACATGGCTGAGCAAACTGGTCGCGCCATGGGCGACATGAGTATCCGCAATGAGATAGCCGATGCGCCAGCCGGTCAGCGCCTGGCTCTTAGAAAAACCATTAATAATTATGAGCCGTTCGAAGCCGCAGCTTGCCGGCAGGGTAAAGCCATCCTGGTAGACAAGCTTGTTGTATATGTCGTCGCTTATGACCGTCACTTCCGAGCCTTTGAGGACATTGGCAACTTTGCGCAGAGCGGCCGCCGAGTATATTGCTCCGGTTGGGTTTTGCGGTGAATTAATAATAATGGCTTTTGTAGCGGGGGTTAATATCGCGGCAATCGCTTCCGGGTCAAGGTCATATTGAGCCGTCAGGGGCACTTCTACCATCTTGCCGCCAGCTAGTTCAATCAAAGGACGATAGGTCGTAGTCCAGGCCGGAATCGGCACGATGACCTCATCACCAGGGTTCAGCAAAACTTGGAAGGCAGCAAACAGGGCCGGCTTTGCCCCGGCAGTAACCACCACGTTGGCAGCCTTGATCCAGTCCAGGCCGTAAAATTCCCGGGATTCTGCTGCTATACGTTCACGCAGCTTTGGCATGCCGGCAACGGCAGTGTATTTATTGTGCTGCAGTGCTCCGGCGACAGCTGATTGGATGTATTCGGGAGTATCGGCTGCCAGCTCTCCAGCAGTGAGATTATAGATTGTCTTGCCCTCGGCTGCTAACTGCTTAGCCCGGGCATTCAACGCAAGAGTGGCACTCTCGCTCAATCGGGCCATTCGCTCCGCCAGAACAATCTGTGTCATTACTTCTTAGTATAACCCCGAACTGGCTTTCTGGCCACACCAAGCATGTTTGATATGATATATACTTTTTAGGTATGAAAAAAATCGCGATTATCGGTACCGGGATTATGGGAAGCGGCATAGCAGCTAATTATTTACAGCACGGCTATGAAGTAGCTGTTTGGAATCGATCAGCAGCTAGGACAGCGGCTCTGCAGCAAGCCGGAGCGGTACGAGCCGACAGCCCAAGGACTGCCACCCAGCAGGCAGACATTGTGTTTGAGGTCACGGCAAATGACGAATCATCACAAGCCGTCTGGCAAGGCAAAGACGGCATTTTAGCCGGGGCTAACAATACCAAAACGCTCATAGCCAGTGCGACGCTTTCAGCCAGCTGGACAATACGCCTGTCAGCATTGTGCGCCGACAAGGGCTTCAATTTTTTTGACATGCCCTTGACGGGCGGACGGGTCGCAACCGAAAATGGCACGCTCACACTCTTGGCTGGCGGCGACAAACAGCAGTTGGAATTGCTAAAACCTGATCTGGAAGCAGTCAGCGCAAAAGTATTTTACTTTGGCCCGGCTGGATCAGGTATGAAGTATAAATTAATCCTAAACGGCCTGCAGGCAGCTCACCTCGCAGCCTTCGGAGAATCTATGAAGCTGGCCATCAGCCAGGGCCTCGATCCAGCTGCGGTCGGTCCAGCCCTCTGCGATCGCCCGGGCGGCGCCGTAACAAATCTAGCCTGGGAAGCGTATCAAAAAGCTGACCCGCCCCTGACATTTTCCGTCGACTGGATCACTAAAGACCTGGAGTACGCCCGACAAATGGCCGGTCAAGTCGATTTGCCAGTTTTGGATGATGTGCTGGCTATTTATCAGCAGGCTCGTGACGCAGGCAGGGGAGACCAAGACTGGGCCTCAATCATCAAGACTTAGTGGTATACAAAGTATAGCTTTGGGTATATAATTGTCTGCAAGATATGGCTGAAGTTATTATTTCCGCGGAGAATGTGACCAAAAAATATGGCGGAGGCATCGTCGCCGTTGACGGTATTTCATTTGAGGTCAAAAAGGGCGAAATATTCGCCTTTTTAGGCCCTAACGGGGCTGGCAAGAGTACTACCATCAAGATGCTGACTACCATGCTGCGGCCAACAAGCGGTACGCTTAAATTAGCCGGACATGATGTGGCTAAGGCGCAAAGCGACGCCCGCAAAGCCTTTGGTATCGTCTTTCAGGATCCGAGCCTCGACGAGGAACTTTCCGCTTATGAAAACATGGAGCTGCACGCTGTTTTGTACGCGGTGCCTAAGCCCAAGCGAGCCGGACGCATTCAGGAACTTATGCAGCTGGTTGAACTCTGGAAGCGCAGAGATTCCATGGTCAAGACTTTTTCCGGCGGCATGCGTCGGCGGCTGGAAATCGCCCGCGGCCTGCTGCATGAGCCCAAAATACTGTTTTTAGACGAACCCACATTGGGGCTCGATACCCAGACCCGCAACCTGATGTGGGAATACGTACAGAAATTAAGCCGCGAAAAAGGCATGACGATATTCTTTACTACCCACTACCTCGACGAAGCCGAAGCCGTGGCTGAACGAATAGCGATTATTGACCATGGCAAAATTACCGCAGAAGGTACCACAGCTTCGCTGTGCAAGCAGACCGGTACCAAGACACTGGAAGACGCTTATTTAAAATTGACTGGCGAAACCCTGCGTGACGAGTCCAGCAAGGGCAATAATGGGCTTAATTTCAAAATGTCGATGCGCAATAAGGGTCTCAGGGGATAATGATGGAAGTGCTGAGAATTCTTTGGCTGCGCCAGATGAAGCGCTACGTCCGCAGCCGCTCCCGAGTGCTGGGAGCTTTCGGCCAGCCGGTGCTGCTGATGCTAGCCCTGGGCTATGGTATTGGTGCTATCTATCGTAAAGCCGGGCAAGGCGACTACTTGCAGTTCCTGGTGCCGGGTATCATTACGCAAACCATCCTTCTGTCGGCGGTCTTTTGGGGCTTAATTATCCTTCAGGACAAGCGTTTTGGGTTTTTGGCTGAACTGTTAGTAACACCGGTGACACGACTGAGAATATTGCTCGGCAGCGCTCTTGGGGGCGCCACTATTTCCATGTTTCAAGGGATTTTTATACTGATCATCGCCACGGGCTTCGGGTTTCGCCCGGAGAACTGGCTGATGATCGGACCGGCGCTGCTGGTGATGGCATTTATGACGCTGGCATTGACGTTTTTTGGTGCCGGGCTGGCTTCAATGGTGGAAGATTTTCAGGGCTTCCAAGGCATTAATAACTTCTTGATTTTGCCACTTTTTTTCCTTTCAAGCGCCCTGTACCCGCTAACCGACATACCGACGCCGCTCAAAGTCATTACCACGCTTAACCCAGTCACCTATATGGTCGACGCCCTGCGCGAGCTCCTGGCCAGCCAAGGGCACTTCGGACTTCGGCTGGATCTGCTGGTAATTACCGTGACCTTTGTGCTGACGCTCAGCTTCGCGGTCAACCGCTTCAATCGTATTGAAACCTAGGCCAATCTAAAAGGGGTTTTGATACTCACGTGCCAAGTAGGCTTCGTAGACATCTGACTCCCGGCATGGCTCGGCCGCCCGGCGGCAAACACTGCCATCAAAATGGGCATAGGCCATGAAGGCTGCCTGCTTTAAGGCTAAATCTTCGGGGGAGAGATTAGGCTCAAGCTCGTGGACTGGATAGCCCATGTAGAACCGCAAAGGTACTTGTACATAGCCGGCATACTGGCGAACTTCGTACTGCGCGTGCGCCTGAGCGGCAAAGCGACCGGTGGCCATATGGTCGCTGTGGTCAACATAGGCTTGGCCGCGGTAATTGCTCTGGGTACGTATTTCGGCTGGCTGATAGGCGTGCATGAGGTCGATCAAGGCTTCGGTTAGCTGGCCGGAAGTGTAGGCTGACTGTTCGTCAACAGTCCGAAGGCTGCTAATTTTACCTGATTCGAGTTCGGCAATACTCTGGTGGTGCGAAGCCCGAAAGCCGTCACCATCAACATTGCCATCGGGCAAATGCATAAATACCAGGCTGATCCGGTCATTGCCTTTTGGTGAGGCTATCGTGGCAAACTGGCCCCCGGGCAGAGCTACTACCCGGTGGATCCATAGCGTACTGCTGCTGCCGAGCATGGAGCTATAGGCCGCCTCTGAGCCTTGTTCGCGGGACAGCCAGTACTGCTGGTCGCCGCCGGCATCGCCGGCCGTCAGGTAGATACTGCGCATGCAATTGCCAGCAGCCAAATCATGCAGCAGATCAGGGCTCAGAAATAGCAAGTCATCGTCCTGATGCGCAACAATATTCATAATTGTCGGCACGGTACAGATAGTGTGAGGTACATCGGCCAGTGGAATTGGCAAGACAGTAGGCGGCGTTTGCCCGGCTGGTTCAGGCGGGCTGGCATGTACGCCTTGATCATAAAATAACAGTAGCTCCTTGGGGTGGGCGAGACTGCCGTCAATAAGCGTACTGTTATTCGGCAATCCGTACGCTTTGATGATTTGCACCAAAGTACAATGCGGGTAGTCCGTCAGGCTGGCGTCGAATGTTAGCAAATATGCTGCGCTATGGTGCTGCAGATCAGGCTGCCAAGCTCGGCTGGTCAGAATGCCGCGCGGCTCCACGCAGCCACTGAGTGGCAGCACCGTCTGGCTTTGCTTGTCTGTCAGCGACTTGATTGGCAGGACCCGCCAATAATCACCGGCCAGCACATCGACATGATGGCCGCGCAAAGCTTGGGCGATACGTGCGTTGCGATAGTCTAAACTGCTGTAGGCCAGCTTTTGTGTATGATAGGTTTGGACTGCCGCCACCGAACCGCAGAGCAGTACAACGAATAGCACGGGTGCCGCCAGTGCCACCAGTACGGCGTCCAGCCGCCGGGGCCGCAGCCAGTTGGCTGCAATCACAAAACCAGCGAAAGTCAGCAGTGCTAGATATCGGGCATCGACTTGGTAATCATGATTGCTAACCACAAATAATCCAAACACGGCAATACTCGCCCAAACCAGCATGCTGGCCAATTTTTTTGTGGGCGGCGGTACCACCTGGTCTTCGCGCGACTTCTGCAGGCTGCGGAGCACAAAGACGACAGCAGCCACAATCACAGCCATCGCGAATAGTCCGTTGACAACATAGGCCGGGCCGCCAAAGCTAAAAAGATGGCCTGCCAAGCTATGAGGTATTTGCCTGATGGTAAGGGCGTCATATGCCGGGTTCGCCCCAAAATTCGTTAGCAGGCCGCCTATGCCATAGAATATCCCGAGCCCCATGGTATGCGCGCCTTGTGCTGCCCCGTACGGTCCAGCAATAGATTTGCCAACAAGATGGGTCAGGTGAGACTGGTTAATCAGCAGAGCGGCGACTATTGCACCAGTACCGGCAAACAAAGATGCCATCAGCCAGCGCACCGCAAGGGTTACAAGCTGCCAGTTCTGCCGCAAAGCATAGCCAACCATAGCCAGCAGTGCGCCGCCAACACTGACAGAGAGGAACAATTTATCGCTGACCACCAGCAGTGCCAGCAAAGCTGTAGCCGCAGCAAATGGCCAGCTGCGCAGCCGAATAGTTTTGGCCAGGCAAACTAAGCTGGCGATATAGAGAATGTACTCGAGGTTGCGAGTGGTCAGCATCGCCATGTTGACTGGCAGCAATCCACCAGCATAAGGCTGTGCCGGCACGAGCAGCAATACGCAGGCCAACAGTAGGAAAAGTGTGCCGAGTGCCAGCGGGCGGCGTTCAATACGCGACAGCAGATACGCAAAGCCGGCTACTGTGGCTACTGCACAAAGTATAGTAGCGGTCATGAAACTCCCGGCACTGTACCCAAGCACTTTCACGAGATAAAACAGCGGCCATTTCACCAGAAAGCTGTGCTGATCGGGCATGGCAGCCCCGTGCAGCACAGCGCTGCTATCAAACAGATAGGCATTGACGAGCTGGTCAGCATTACCTTGCTGCAAACGAGCGCCCAGCCAAGCCCACAGCAGGGTAGTGGCTAGCAGTGCCGCCAGGCAGACAAATAGGTACAGCCTGCCGAACCGCGCCCTGTCAGCAAGCTTCCTTAGCCGCTTGACAGCAGGCTTGTTATGCCAGCGATGGTAGCGGCGCAACGTCTGTTTATGATACCGCTGCAGCGGCTTTAGTAAACCCGAGCGCCGCGACTTACGTTTTTTTTTAGCTGCTGGCGTAAAGATATGAGTCTTATAGAGATAAAAATTCCAAATTGTCGTGATCCCAAGTGCCAGCGTCCGGCAGATAACTGCCGGTACAATGCTCGACAGCAGCTTCGTCACCAAAATAGTAAAGCCGAAATTAAACAAGACCAGCAGCCCAGTCAGCACGATCTGCCGAAGCACCACCTTGTGATGCAGGCGCTTATCGCCGAAGGTTACTAGTTTCTGCAAACCAAAAGAAATGATTAGGCCAATCCAAAAAGCCAAACCCACGGCAGCCACGCTGCCGGCGCCAAGCGCTTGGGCAGCAACAATGATGAGCAGCTCGAGCACGTAAACACTGACCCCGACAATCAGATAGCTGCGCACGCGTGGATTATTGAGGGTCTTTTGCAGTATATTCACGGCCGCACCGACGCTTCTTGGTCAACAATATAAAGCGGGCGATTCTGGGTCTCGCTATGAATATGCGTTAAGTAGAGCCCGATGATACCTTGGGACATCATAATAATACCGATTAGAAAAAGCATCAGCACAATAACGTAGGCGCTGCCTGTGGCATGCCAGCCAAGCGGATCACTGAGCAGGGCATTAGCTGCCATCACGGCGCCAAGCAGCGCGGAAAGGGGCAGGACAACAGCACCAATATAGGCTGTCATATACAGCGGCGAGCTGCTCAGCGACACTACGCTGTCAATGGCTAGCTTGCAGAGTTTTTTAAATGAATAGCCGGCGGCGTCATACTGCCTGGCGCTAGCGGTAAAATGTATGTAGACCCGCTCATAGCCAAGCCAATCAATCAGTCCGCGCGTAATGCGATTGCGCTCAGTGATGCGTTTAAAATCAGCCTGTACGGCTCGATCTATAAGTCGAAAATCCGTTGCGCCAGGAACTAATTTTAAATGACTGAGCCTATTAAACAGCCGGTAAAACCACAGCGATCCAAGATGTTTGATGGCACCCTCCTGCCGGTTGAGCGTCCGCAGCCCAATGACAACTTTGCTGCCTTGCTCCCACTGCTTAACAAACTTAGGGATCAATTTTACCGGATGCTGGCCGTCGGCATCGAGCGTTATAACCGCGTCGCCGACAGCCGCCGCAATACCAGCTGTAGTAGCAATTTCTTTGCCAAAGTTACGCGACAGGCTAATAAGCCGAACATGCCTATCGGCTGCCGCGAGCTTCCGCAAACCGGCAATTGTTTGATCGGTGCTCCCGTCATTGCAGTAGACAATTTCAAATTCATAGCCCTGCAGCCCTTGGAGCTGCTTGACTAAGTCTGCGTGAAAACCCTCGAGTCCTGCCTGCTCGTTATACAGCGGCACAACAACAGAGAGCAGGCGTGAGGCTTTGGTAGTCATGATTGCCAATAAGTATAGCAAATTATCACAGAAAAGCTAGTCCTGTCAATGTTTTGCATTGCTAAGCTCCAGCCACTTTTGCCGCTGGCAAACACTAAAAGCGAGCGCACCGAGCATCAATGGGAACCAGTAGCTTACCAGGCGATAGAGCAGTGCTGCCGCCAGGGCAGCGGCATTGTCAACATGGTAGGCGACAAAGCCGGCTGCTAATCCAGCTTCGAAGCCGCCAAGACCTCCGGGAGTCGGAGTAGCGATACCGGTACCCACGCCAAAGGTAAATACCAGTAAAATAGCGGCGAATGGCACGTGTACGCCTAGCGCTAAAAGACAGCTCATCAGGCATAGCACATTGCAGAGGGTCAGTGTCACCGAGCTGAGCAGCGCGCCAGCCGCACTGAGCGGGTGATGGCGATAGGTTAAAATTTGCTGCAATACGCCCCTTACAATACGCTCCAGCCGTTTCCAGCCCCACACCAGTCCCGCAAGCACCAAAAGACCGGCCAGTACGCCAATAATCTTTAAAGCGTCACCCGGTACGGCTGGCTGCCCGGCTGCTGCCAGCGATTGGGATGGTGAACACAGCAGCACAATGACTAGCAGCAGGCCATGCCCGGCAAAACCGACAGCATTGTTGAGGGCAACGATACCTGTCGCCTGGGCAGTACTATGGCGCTGATTCTTAAGATACACGTAATTCGCGCCCAAGGCTCCAACTCCGGCTGGCAGCAGCCGGTTCATAAACATAGCTGCCAGCTGGACGACAAGCGTGCGCCCAAAGGGCAGCCGTTTTTGAGACAAAAAACAGTAAGTGGCGGCACCGGCGAGATAGGTGGCCATGGTGAGAACGACTGCTATAGCCACGTACGGCAGGGCGGGGTGGCGCACCAGCTGCCAGCTGGCGCGAAAATCACCAAACTGCGGCACAACGATGTAGAGTGCCGCCACACACAGCAATACCAGCAATATCTGGCGGCGACGCGGATGCAATGAGTTCTCAGCATTTGGCATGTACTTCGCTCATTATTACTGACTGTCGCTGCAAGCACAAGCAATATTGTGCGGCGGCGTATTGTCGAAAATCTTACGCTATACTGGCTCATACTATGTTTTAATGTAGCTACTCGAAGCTTTTTAAACCAGTGGACCATGTGATGCCTGCAACCAAGCCAGTACAAAAAACAACCCTGCACACCCTGCGACAATACCTACTTCTGGCACTGCTATACGTAGGAGCCATTTTTATCCTGCCGCCCAATAGTCTGGCTCTTAAAACCTATAATCTATCCTCTTTTGAGTACCACTGTGCCCTGGTAATTATTGCTTTGCCGTCGCTAGCCATTTGGCTTACGGCATTCATTGGCTATTCAAAATTGCAAGAGTATGCCAGACTTATCAAAAATACGCCGGAGGGTCCGCACTTTTTTGAGCTGGCACGCGGCTGCGGCTGGCTGGCCTGGGGTCTGCCACTCACCACCATTGCCCCATTTGTGCTCAACGCCACTGCAAACCATTGGCACAACTTTCATCCAACCGCCATTATTATAAGCAACTATCTGACTCTTGTAGTCCCGCTGGTTGCTTTTAGCATTATCGCCAGTGCTTCCCGGGGCTTGATGAACACCAACCCCAAGGCGAAGTTTAATCAAACAAGCGCCCGGCTCATCACTCTCGGATTTCTAACTGCCGGGGTGCTCTACTGCTATCTGATATTTCGGCAGCTTGATCTGAGAAGCATCGGCTCAACGAGTAATCCGTACTTTTTACCGGCTTGGCTGATGATCATGACGATCACGGTGCCATATTTGTATGCCTGGTTCACTGGCTTGCTGGCAACCTACGAGCTGGGAATTTTTAGAAAACAGGCCAAGGGTGTGCTCTATCGCCAGGCTCTGCGTTTTTTGATTGGCGGCCTGGTCGCCGTTATTTTAAGCTCTATCGCTTTGCAGTACTTAAACAGCGTGGTGCCGAGAGTTGGCTACCTGGTCATTGATTATCGCTTAGTTCTGACGTCCTGTTTTCGCATAATAGGGGGAGCTGGTTTTGTCCTGCTGACCATTGGTGCGCTTCGTTTGAAAAGGATTGAGGAGGTGTAAGCTGCCTATGAGTCATACACCAGCATCCTCTCTCTATACCCAAGTCGTGCGCGTGACGCATGTCTACCTCGGCCCGGCGGCGGACAGGTTTATTGCCCGGCAGGTCGAAAATCACCTCCATAAATCACCGGAGGAACTGTCGCAAGCCGACCTGTTAAATCTCATTGACTGGATACGAGTCGTGGTTTCGCTGCTGACTGAGGATAGCGATATTATTGAGGAGTACGCCAGTGAGCTGCAAAAACTAGCCGGCACGACACCAATAGCAACTGACGAGCCGACCAAGAAAGCCTGACTATGGCCCAGCCACCTAATCAGATCAATAGTGAGCGCAGCAGCCATGAACAGCAGGCCGAAACTGAAGCCCTGTTTACCAGTATCGGTGACGGTGCAATTTCCACTGATGAGTTTGGCAGGATAACCCGCGTTAATCCAGCCGCTCAGCAGCTTCTGGGTTTTAGCGAAGCAGAATTGATCGGCAGCTGGTTCCCCAAAAAAATTATTGCCGTGACGCTGGACGACATGCCGATAAAACTTATTGACCGCCCGATTACCAAGGCCTTTTTAACGGGCAAACCGATTTCTGAAAAAATGCATTACCGCCGCAAGGATGGTGAAAAATTGCCAGTAGCTATCAACATCTCTCCCATATTGCTCGACGGCAAACCACTGGGTGCCATTGAAGTCTTTCGCGACATTACGCTCGAACAAGAAGTTGACCGCATGAAAAGCGAATTTATTTCGCTGGCATCGCACCAGCTTCGTACCCCGCTGTCGGCAATCAAAACGTACACGCATATGCTGTATGACGGCTACATGGGCGAGCTCAACGAGGCTCAGAAGCAATCACTCCATACGATTGTCTCGGCGTCAGATAGAATGAACGAACTGATCAGCACGCTGCTGAACATTACCCGCATGGAGAGCGGTACCATTGCTGTCTCGCCAAAACTGATCAAACTGGATCAGCTGATCGATGAGGTCATGCAGGAAATGTCACTGGCGGCAATCGATAAATCCATCGCATTAACGGTCCACAGCACTGCTAAGAAAAGCATTAGCGTGCGAACCGACAGCCTCATATTGAAAGAAGTACTCACCAACCTGGTAGTCAACGCTTTGAAATACACCCCAAGCGGAGGCAGCGTCACCGTCAAACTCAGAAACCGCAAAACAGATGTCCTGATCTCCGTAGAGGATACTGGCTGGGGCATACCGAAATATTCCCAGGACCAGGTATTTAGCAAATTTTTTCGAGCCCAGAATATCGTCCAGCGCGAAACTACCGGCACAGGACTGGGGCTGTACCTCGTCAAAGGTCTGCTCAGCGCTCTGGGCGGTCAAATATGGTTTATCAGCACCGAGGGCAAGGGCACAACCTTTTTCTTTACCCTGCCTAAAAAATCACAGCGCCCTGGCAAGCGTGCACTGTAAAAAAATCGTCACAGCAGGCAGTCCAGACTATGCTATAACTTAATGGTATTAGTTTTTTATTAAGTGGAGGAACCGTGGCCCGTATTTTAGTTGTAGAAGATGATCATGACCTCAATAAGGCCTACGCTATTATCCTTAAGCATGAAGGGCACGAGGTAGCCCAGGCGTTTGACGGCCAGGAGGCCCTGGAAAAACTGCAGGAATCAGAGCCCGACCTCATTCTGCTCGATTTGCTGATGCCCATCATGGGCGGGCTTGAGTTTTTAGAGCAGAGCGACTTGGGCAAAAAACATAAGCAGATTAAGGTGCTGATCTTTACGAACATGGAGAATTCGCCTGAGGTAGCCGCCGCTTATAAGCTTGGAGCGCACCGCTGTATTATAAAATCTTGGACGGCACCCCATAACTTAGCTAAAGTTGTTGGCGACACCCTGCAATCTAAAGACAGCGTCGCAGCACCTGCTTAGCCATCCAGGCGTATATCGGATATGAACTGGTCGTTGAGCAGCTGCATCAGCCGGCCGACATTGAGCGAATATGGGATGGCTTTGCCGTAATTAATAATGCCGCTGCGTTTTAACTTGTTTAGTTCGGTGGCGGCCGTTTCGCGCGTCAGCCCCGTAAGGTTCGCGAAGTCCTGGTGTTTCAGATCAAGGGTAATCTCAACGATGCGATCCCCGGCTGGCCGGCCATGGCTGAGGGCTAAATAGTGCAGGGTATACACCAGCTTATCGCTCGCCCTGGAGTGCTGCAGGGCATTGAGACGCATAGAGCCGCCCATCTGCTCTATAAGCAAGTGGTCTAGTTCCTGATACAGCAGTTCCGGCCGATTTTTTATAAAATCAACGTACTCTTGGCGATCAACCGTATACACTTCAACGCTATCGGTGAATGCTTCGTAGTAGTAAATAGCACTGGCCATCTTGCCGAATACCCACGGTGCCGGAAAGACACTGTCATTTGAGTAAAAGGCCACCGGTTTTTCATCGCCGTCGACGCTAAGGTTATAGGCCTTGACCGTCCCGTTTTTTACGATAAAGGCACTGCGAGGCGCTTCTCCTTGGAAAATAATTATCTCACCCTTGCTAAAACTGCGGGTCGGGTGCCGTTCCAGAAATGCATGCAGGTAATTTACAGCTACTTGGTCGCTCATATACTGTCATAGTAACACGATTTACGCTAGGGGTTGGCTTTGGTGGGCGTCTTTGGGGTTTGGTCTGTACCGAGCACCACGATGAAGTCAGCATCATATAAGCTGGCATAGGGGTTTGCAGTGGTCAGGCGGCTGCCGAATTGCTTGACCAGCGCCGCACTGGTAGCAGGTTTTTTACCCCCAGAACTATCAATGATCGTTGTCGTGGTAGCGGTGTGCGCTCCGCCGGCATCACCAACCGTCGCTACAATAATGCTTTTGGCGGTTAATTGTTTTTTAACCCTGGTAGCTAAACCATCGATATTGGTGCCGTTGAGGACAACAACGCTGGCGGATTCTCGAATTAACTGGTTTGAAGACGTCTGCCGGCTGATGAACGACTGGATATCATAAAAGTTATCGACACCGGCGGCTGGGATTAAGGCCGACTGTCCCTGAGGAGTGGCGTAGCTAGTCAGCAGGTTTTTGCCGTTGGCGTTGTTGAGGCTCAGGGAAGTAATATCCGGGCCGGGGATATTTTTTGTTAAATCATACAGCCGCCGCACCTCGCTCAAACTGAAATCTGTTTTGACATTGTTGCCAATGGCATCCGAAAGACTGCTCAGTTTGGCCGGATTGGCGATAACCCCTGCTGAGACCACTTTGCTTTTGAGGGCTACCAATAAATCACGCTGATTTTTTGTACGGTCAAAGTCGCTCGCCGCAAAGCCGTAGGAGTTGTAGGCATCGCCCCGGGCGCGCGCCAGGTCAAGCGCCTGGCGGCCATTGAGGTGGTGAGGGCCGTTTGTCAGCTTTACCAGCGCCCCTTTGGTCTCCCAGTCAATGTTGGGGTCATACAGGCCCCGAGGATCGCTGCTCTTGATAGTTAAATCGACACCGCCAACAGCATCGACAGCCTGGCGAAGTGCCTGGTAATCAATCAGGGCGTAGTAATTAATCGGGATCCCGAGGCTATCAGAGACAACTTGCTCAAGCTGGCCCATCCCACCTTTTGGGTAGCCATTAGCGCTGAAATCATTATCGGCACCAGTCACGTAAGCCTCATTGATTTTTTGGTGGCCGCTATCGCCGACATCGACCCATAGATCGCGAGGGATGCTCAGCAGAAAGGCTTTATTGTGCACGGTGTCCACGCTCATGACCATTATGGAATCGGTGAGGTTAGCGCCATTGTGTCCCGGGTCGTCAGCTGAATTGCCCGCCAGTAGAATATTGACTCGCCCGTTATTTTCGCCCTTGAGGTGGGTAGTATGCAGCACGCCGAGGATGCTGCCGCCGAACAGCTTATGGGCATTGTAGATAAACTTGCCGCCGACCCAGCCGCCGACGATTAAGACCACGATGGCCAGCGTAATGACGCTGCGCTTTAGGGTAATCCGGTGAATCAGACTTTGAAGACGGCCAACTTTGACTACCGTTTGTGCCGGGCGCTTATGGCGATCTCGAGGGTCGTATTGATAGGTCCGCAGAGTCATGCCGACACTGGGGAATTGAGCGGCCTCGCGCTTGACGACATGCATATCCTGCCCAGGACGGATCTTGCCCGCGGCGACAGGTATTGAAATTCGGTTCGGTCTTTGTACCATTGAAGTTAGCTTCTATTATAGCGGATTTAATACCTCCTTAGCGAATATTTTAAGGTATACTTATGCCAGAAGTTATTATGAAGTTAGTCGTCCAAATACCGTGCCTCAACGAAGAAGCGACCCTGCCTCTGGTGCTCGAAAGCATCCCGAAGCATATTGCGGGGATCGACGAGATTATTGTCCTAGTTATCGATGACGGATCGACTGACCAGACGCTAAAAGTCGCCCGTGACCACGGGGTTAAGCACTTTGTCCATCACGTCCGCAACCAGGGGCTTGGCAGGTCGTTTCACGACGGGGTCTTGGCGGCCCTGGCGCTTGGTGCCAATGTTGTGGTTAATACTGACGGTGATAACCAGTATCCGCAGGATCGGATCGGCGACCTGGTGCAGCCTATACTGCATGGCCAAGCTGACATTGTAATTGCCGACCGCCAAACTGGGAGTATCAAGCACTTCTCACCGCTTAAAAAACTGCTGCAGCGGGTCGGCAGTGCA
>CAZXIT010000016.1:0-17068 GCA_964640775.1 uncultured Candidatus Saccharibacteria bacterium | reverse complement strand
CGAGTTGACCCCTTACGATCTCACGAAGGGCAGAATCACCTATCGCAAAGGTTAAATAACTTAAGCAGTGAGTCACCCTCCTGAAAGGATGATCCGCATGAAAGTGCGTGCCAGTGTCAAGAAAATCAGTCCCGATGATAAAATTGTCCGCCGCAAGGGCCGGGTTTATGTTATCAATAAGTTAAAACCAAAGCATAAGCAGAGGCAGGGTTAAGCATGGCTCGTATCTCCGGCGTAACGGTTCCAGCTGAAAAGCAAGTGTGGGTTGCCTTGACCTATGTCTATGGTATTGGCCCCAAGAGCGCTCATGATATTCTGACCCGCGCCAAGGTTGAAAAAACCGCTCGGGTTAAGGACTTGACCGACGCTGAAATCTCCGGCATCCAGGACGTTATCAACGCGGATTTCGTGGTAGAGGGTGAATTACAGCGCCTGGTCAGCGGCAACATCAAGCGCCTGAAAGAAATCAAATCATACCGCGGCCTGCGGCATGCTGCCAGCTTGCCTTCCCGGGGACAGCGCACCAAGACGAATGCTCGCACCCGCCGCGGCCGAAAGGTTACTGTCGGCGGCACCGCTAAAAAGGTAGCGTCTAAGACGTAAGGAATAGTATGGCAGAAGAAACTACCCCCACCACACCCGAAAATACTGACGCACCAGCGGCGGTTGCTATTGCGGCAGCCGATGCTGCAGCAACTACCACTGCCGAAGCACCCAAAGTCGCCACCCCTAAGCGCAAAAAAAACAAGCGCTCTGTACCCAGCGGCCAGGTGCATGTCCAGGCTACCTTTAACAACACGATTATTACGTTTACCGATGGCAGCGGCAATGTGCTGACCACCTGCAGCGCCGGAGCCTGTGGTTTTCGCGGATCAAAAAAAGGTACTGCTTACGCTGCTCAGGTTGCAGCTGAGCGCGCCGCCCAGGCTGCCAAACAGCAATATGGCTTTTCCCGCGCTGATGTCCTGATCAAAGGCATTGGCCTGGGCCGTGATGCTGCTGTCCGGGTACTAGCCGGTATGGATATTGCAGTCGAGAGTATCAAAGACGTTACCGGCGTGCCCCATGGCGGTGTCCGCCCGGCGAAAGCACGGAGAATTTAGCATATGGCACGCGACCGATCATCCATCGTTAAAATGAGCCGCCGCGAGGGCTACGCCCTGCACCCCAAGGCACACAAGGCTCTCGTTAAGCGCACCAGCAAACCCGGCCAGGGTCCAAATGCCCGCGGACCCAGGGGCGGCAAAGCCAGTCAGTACTCCTTGCAGCTGCGCGAAAAACAAAAGGTCAAGCGATTGTACGGCCTGCTGGAAAAACAGTTTAGCAATCTTATGAAAGAAGCCAATCGCCGCGAAGGCCAATCCGGACAGGTGCTGCTGCAGCTGCTGGAGCAGCGGGCTGACAACGCTGTCTACCGTGCCGGTTTCGCGACCAGCCGCCGGGCGGCCCGCCAGCTGGTGACCCACGGGCACTTTATGCTGAATGATACCCGTGTCGATATTCCATCAATCCGCCTCAAAGCTGGAGACACTCTGAGCGTCCGTCCGCACAGTCTCCAGACTGAATATTTCAAGAAGCTTGACGATGTTAGTCCAGCTCCAAGCGAAACCCCGGCTTGGATGAAAGTTGACCGTAAAAAAGTCACCGTATCAATCACTGGCTTGCCTGTGCGTGATGACGCCGAGCCTGATATCAATGAACAGTTAATCGTAGAATACTACTCACGCTAAATAAGGAGCCAAGCATGTCAAATATTATCCATACCCCAGGTCTCGTCAAAGTTGATGACCACAGCACTACCAGCGCTTCTTTCGTAATCGAACCGCTGCATAGCGGCTACGGCATGACGCTCGGCAACAGTTTGCGGAGAGTGTTGCTTTCCAGCATTTCCGGCGCCGCCGTTACCGCCTTTAAAATTGAAGGTGCCACCCATGAATTCACCTCCGTCCCCGGCGTCAAGGAAGATGTTGTTGACCTGATGCTCAATCTCAAGGGCGTTCGTTTCCGTGTTTACGGCGGCGAGCCGCAAACCCTGCGGATTGTTAAATCAGGCAAGGGTGCCGTTACGGCCAAAGACATACAAACCAATGCCGATGTCGAAATCGTGAATCCCGAACACGTGATTGCCACCATTGATGACGCCAAAGCCAAGCTTGTCATTGACCTGGTTGTTGAAGTTGGCCGCGGCTATCGCACAATTGAAGAAGGCGCAGCCAAAAAAGCCAGCGATATGATCGCACTCGATGCTATTTTCAGCCCTGTCCTTCGAGTTCGCTACAAAGTTGAAAACACTCGTGTTGGGCAGGCGACTGACCTTGACCGTCTGCTGTTAACAGTAGACACCGACGGATCAATCACCCCCCAGGATGCTTTTGAAGAAGCCGCCGCCGTACTGGTCAACCAATACACTGCGCTGGCCGGTAAAACCCGCTTGGCTGTCACCGAAGTGGTAGAAGATGGCGGTGCCGCCCAGGATACTGAGTTTGGAGGCAGCAGCGACTTACTGGGCGACGAGCCGACCGCCCTGAGCACCTCTATCGAAGATCTCAACCTGTCGGCACGAACGACCAACGCCCTGATTAACAACGATATTCACACTATTCGCGACTTGTTTGCACTGAATGATGCCGAGCTGCGCGACCTTAAAGGTTTCGGCAGCAAGGCGCTTGATGAAGTCAAAGAAAAACTCGCGGAGCTGGAGCTCTAAGCATGCATCGCCACGGATACAAAGGTAGAAAACTGCACCGCGAGCGCGATCAGCGCATCGCGCTGGTAAAAGGCCTGGCTGATTCACTGGTGAAATATGAATCGATTGAGACAACCCTGCCCAAAGCTAAAGAGGTCCTGCCGTATGTTGAGAAATTAATTACCAAAGCCAAAAAAGGTGATTTGCACAATCGACGCCAAGTGCTGAGCGGTTTGCAGACTGTCGCCAGCGCCCACAAGCTGGTTGATGAAATCGCTCCCAAGCTCTCCGGCCGGGTAAGCGGCCACTTGCGGATCGTCAAAACCAGCCTGCGGCGCGGCGATAACGCCCAGCTGGCCCGCGTTAGTTTTGTCGATGACCTGAAATCCGCCCCCGTTGCTGCGGCTGCCAGCACCGCAGTTCCAGCTGCGCCCAAACTTAAGACCGCCAAAGCTGCCGCTAAACCTGCTATGGCTAAGAAGCCAGCAGCTGCTAAAGCCCCTAAGACAGCTAAGCCCGTCAAAAAGGAGTCTGCATAATGAAAACCTACAGTGCCAAACCGACAGATGTGACGCGCGAGTGGTATATCGTCGATGCTAGCGAGGCCCCGCTTGGCCGTGTGGCAACTGTCATCGCTACACTGCTGACCGGCAAAGGCAAGCCCCAGTTTACCAAGCACATCGATTGCGGTGACTTCGTGGTGGTTATCAACGCCAAAGATATTGTCGTTACCGGTGATAAAATGACCAAAAAGATTTACTACCGCCACAGCAACTACCCGGGCGGCTTGACCGAGACCAGCCTGGCCGAAAAGCTGGAAAAAGATCCTGGTTTTGCCATCACTCACGCCGTCCGCGGCATGCTGCCCGTTAATCGTCTGCGTGATGGCCGCCTGCTGCGCCTCAAAGTCTACGCGGATGCCGAGCACAAGCACGACCCCCAGAAACCCAAGCTTATATCTGTAAAGGACACTAAATAATGGCTAAAGATTCATACTTTTACGCACTGGGACGCCGCAAAAGCGCCACTGCGCGTGTCCGCTTGATGGGCGGCAAAGGAACGATTACTATCAACGGTCAAACGGCGGCTGAATACTTTGCTGATAGTAAATATTTGCTGGCTAAACTGCAGCAGCCGTTTGTAGCATTGGACAGCGTTAATAAGTTTGACGTCAGTGCTGTCGTTTCCGGCGGTGGCCACGAGGGCCAAGTCGAAGCTATCCGTCTCGGCATCAGCAAGGCCTTAGTCGTCATGAATGAAGACCTCAAAGCCACCCTCAAGCGTGCCGACCTGCTTAGCCGTGATTCCCGTGAGCGCGAGCGCAAGAAATTTGGACTCAAGGGCGCCCGCAAACAGCGCCAGTTCACCAAGCGCTAAGCTAGTGTTACACTAGGCGTAATGCACCAGCAGCAAATCCTCCGCCACCTCAAGAAACTGGTGGCCCTGCAGCCAAAGAGCCAGGATCAGGCAGCTGTATTAAGCGTGCTGCAATATGTCAAGTCCGTCTTGGATGCTAGCGGCTGCTTCCCTGATACAAAGATCCATGATAACAGCGGTTTTTATAGCCTGACCGCCTCGACCAAAGGTACCAAGAAGCCGCACTTGCTGCTGCAAGGACACGTCGATGTCGTCCCGGCTTGCACCAAAACTCAGCGCCAGCTCTACACCAGCGGTGATACCATCGCCGGCCGCGGTGTCTACGATATGCTGTTTGCCAGTGCTTGCTACCTGGCATTTTTTGAAAAACACGCTGCCGATCTGTCCGGGCTCGATCTGGGCCTGATGCTAACCGGCGATGAAGAAATAGGCGGCTTCCAAGGCACCGAATACCTCGTGGAGCAGGGTTATACCGGCGCGGTCTGTTTGATACCCGATGCTGGGAAAAGTTTTGGCGACCTCAGCGTTGCGGCCAAGGGTGTCTATAATTTTGACTTAGTAGCGTTTGGCAAAGCTCATCACGGCTCACGCCCGTGGGAAGGCGATGGTGCCGCCAATAAACTCGTTTGCCTGCTGCACGAATTCATGGACGCCTTTGACGACAGCGACCATGACAATTCTACGATGACCGTCACCGGCCTGAACTGCGGCCACGCTACCAACCAAGGTCCGGCTGAGGCCACCGCCCACCTCGACATCCGCTACAAAGACGCCGCCGACTTTGAGCGCATCAAAAAAGTCGTTAAAAGCCTATGCGTGAAGTACGGCGCTCAGACTCAAAACGTCATGCTGGCTGACAATCTAGCGCTGGACCCCAAAAACCCCTATATCAAGGACTTTATAAAGCTCTACGAAAAACACGCCGGACAGCCGATTAGCCTCAGCAAAGCCCATGGCGGCTCCGACGCCCGATTTTTTGCCAGCCAAGGGATCCCAGTCATCATGCTCCGCCCCAACGGCTCCGGTGCCCACGCTGACCCGGAGACCATCTCCCTTAAAAGTCTTGACCAGTTTTATCTGCTTCTCGAAGAGTATACTCTCGTCACAGCAAAGATACGCTAATGGTTTGACAGCTATTGACACGTGTGATATATTAGTACGCATGTCAAGACTTCAGAGCAACAGCCAATATTGGTTTACCGGCACTACTCGTGGCGGTCTGCTCTTTATATATACATAAATCCCAAATAACCAAGCAAAGACCAACCGCCGCAAGAGGCGGTTTTTTAATTTTTAGAGAGGAATTGCACGATCATGACAACGATGGAAGCACCAGCAGGCGAGCGAGACAGGCAAGATATCGAGAGTAAATTAACCCATCATTGGGCGCTTGACGGCGTTGCCGCGGCAGAAGTGGCCAACGGCATCACCGAACAGGGCTGCGAGTACATTGACAATGTCCTGCACGGCGTGGAGTCCCAGTGGGAAGCCGTCAAAGCACGCGATGAGCACCGCGACGAAATTGGTAAAATATTCCGGGGTGAATCCGACAAGCAGCTCATCGTTATTGGCCCCTGTTCGCTGGATGCCGAGACTGATTACCAGGAGCTTTTCAATTACATTCGGGAGCTGCAGGACGAACATCCCGAAGCAGTTATTGCGCTGCGGGCCAACGGCTCAAAACCACGCTCAAAGGGCGGCTGGGGCGGTCTAGTCAGGAGTACTGATCCCGAGGAGCAGGATAAGACGGTCAGTATCTACCAGGAAGCTTTCGAGCGCAAAATTCCAATCCTGACAGAGATTACCGACAAGGATGAATTCAGCGCCCTGGGGCCTTACTTGAGTGCTGCCTGGATCGGTGCGCGTGATATGCAATCCACAGCCTTGCACACCGTGTTCTCAGCAACTCGGCTGCCGATAGCCGTTAAAAATGGCACTGACGGCAAGACCGAGACAGTTCGAAATGCCCTGACAGCTATCGGCAATAATACCGAGGCCAATGACGGTTCGGGAGTTAATCTGGGCCGGATAGCATCTACCTACGAACCCAATAGTGTCGGCCTGGCAGCGATGGTGCAGGTCGGCGAGGGCAATCAAAACGTGGCAATTATTGCCCGCGGCTTCGAGCTGCCAAAAGACATGTCAGCAGAGGCTAAGACGGACGCGGCTGTACGGCACCTGGGCGAGCTCTGCACATTGGCTGCAGACGTAGAGTGTACGGTTTTGCTTGACGGCGGCCATGGCGTGCCAGAAATGGTCGATATTCCCCGCAAAGATGGCGACAGGTTCCCCCGCGTCATGCAAGTACTAAGCGAGGCCATATTGATGGGGCAGGTGCCCAATGCCGATCGCTTGCGAGGCAAGCTTGTTGAAATTAGTACCAACGAGGGCAGGACGGACGTCAACTGGCTCATCAGCGATGCCAGCGGCAGAGGCGGACTGAGTGCCATCATCCACCGCAGCCGCGCCACCCAGGAACTGCTGGCCGCCTCAGCCTAAACATTGTGACCCTAAAGAGATCAGCCTATTCGTACCAGTAGGCTATAATAGTACTGACTATGGCGAAACCTGTAATATTGACTGGCCTGCGGGCAAACAATGATCTGCATATTGGGAACTATCTCGGTGCTCTATTGCCGCTAATAGATATGGCTAGGCAGCATGCCGGCGAGTATCAGATCAATCTGTTTGTGCCGGACCTGCATAGTTTTACGACGCCAATAGACCACAGTACTTTGCAAGCTGATATAATGAAGAATTTAAGAGCTTTTGCAGCGGCCGGATTAGCGCTGGATACTGCTGACGTTCATCTCTATCGGCAGAGCTACGTGCCGGCTCATAGCGAACTGGCTTGGATTTTTAACTGCTTTACAGGGTTTGGCGAACTAAGCCGAATGGCTGAATTTAAGGATAAGTCGGCCCGCCTAGGCGTTGATCACATCGGTGTCGGACAGTTTGACTACCCGCCGCTGATGGCAGCTGATATCTTGCTGTATGGCGCGTCGTATGTGCCAGTCGGTGATGACCAGCGGCAGCATATTGAATTCACCCGCGACATTGCCGAGCGGCTAAACAATCGTTTCGGGGAGCTATTCGTAGTTCCTAAGCCGATGCAAGAACAGCACGAGTTCTTTGGCAAGGATCAAGGATTGCGAGTGAAAGACCTAGCTGATCCCAGCAAAAAGATGAGCAAGTCAGATGAGACCGGCAAGGGCGTGATCTTTATGACTGATACGCCTGATGAGGCGCGCAAAAAGGTCATGGCGGCCACGACTGACAGTGAAGGCAAGATCGTTTATGACAAGGAAAAGCAGCCGGGGATCACTAACCTGCTCGACATACTGGCTTTGATAAGCGGCCGGGAGCTGGGGGCAGTGCGCCAAGAGTACGAAGGCCAGGAGCAGTATGGACCGCTCAAGACGGCGGTGGCTGACGCCTTGGGAGCATTTTTGACGAAGTTTCAGGCTGATCTGCAGCAGGTGGATGATCAGGTAATTTTAGACAAGCTGGCCAGTTCGGAAAAGCTGATGAATGAGCAGGCTAATGCCACGCTGCTTAAAGTTCAAAAAGCTGTCGGCCTGAGAGCGTAATGAGTAATTTGGAAGTGAGCAGGGCAGAACGGCTTGACCAGTACGTGGTTCGCCAGCATCCAATTTTTAGCCGGAGTTTTGCGGTGCGGCTGATTGAAGAAGGCAATGTCGTCATCAACGGAGAGGCCAATACCAAGGCGGGGTATAAACTGCGGCCCGGTGATGACATTGTGATTACGTATGATGAAGCAGCCCAAGAGCTGATTCCGGACATTGAACTGGAAGTTGTATATGAGGACGACGACTGTGTGGTGATCAATAAGCCAGTGGGCGTGCTGACGCACAGCAAGGGCTCATTTAACCCCGAAGCGACAGTCTCTACATGGCTTAGGAGCCGGATGAAGGCTATGAGCGGCGAGCGCGCCGGGATCGTACACCGGCTGGACCGAGCAACTAGCGGCGTGATGATCTGCGCCAAAACTCCGGAAGCCCTGAGCTGGCTGCAAAAACAGTTCTCCCAGCGCAAGACCAAAAAAACCTACAGTGCGGTCGTCGCAGGCACCATGACCGAATCCGAAGCCATCATCGATATGCCGATTGAGCGCAACCCTAAAAAGCCCCAAACATTTCGGGTCGGCAACAACGGCAAATCGGCACTGACTGCCTATAAGGTACTGAAAACGGACGGCAAGCATAGTTTATTAGAATTGAAGCCGACGACCGGGCGTACCCACCAGCTGCGCGTGCACCTCGAGAAGTTAGACCATCCAATCCTCGGTGATACATTTTACGGCGGCAAGCCGGCCAAACGGCTGTACCTGCACGCCAAAAGCCTGGAAATCACACTGCCAAGCCGGGAGCGCAAGACTTTTGAGGTGCCGGTACCCCCCGAATTTGAGGCCATGGTTGCCAAGTGAAAGATCTGGCGCTGCATCCGCTGACCCGGCAGCAGCTGGAGGCCTTCGCCGGCAGCCCTTCGCACGCCTTGCTGCTGGTCGGTTCGCCGGGCAGCGGCAAGCGGACACTGGCCATACGGTTAGCTGAACGGCTATTGGACCTGCGCCAGGACAGCTTCACGGGCCATGCTTACGGCTTGCTTATTACTCCTGAAGCAGGCAAGGCCATCGGTATCGAAGCCGTCCGCCAATTGGAGCAATTTCTAGCCCTAAAAGTCCCCGGTACATCCGCCTACGACCGGGCAATTATCATCGAAGACGCCCATTTGCTGACCACGGAGGCCCAAAACGCCCTGCTCAAAACCCTGGAAGAGCCGCCAGCGGGCACCGTCCTTATCCTGACCGTCAATCACCTGCAATCGGTGCTACCCACCATTCGTTCCCGCGCCCAGGCCGTAGCTGTAAGCCGTATGGAGCGGGCTGCTCTGGAAGCCTATTTTATTGAACGGCAGTTTGAGGCACAGGCAATATCACAGGCTTACGCTATCAGTGGCGGCCTCCCGGGTTTAATGCACGCCTTGCTGAGTGAAACCGAACATCCCCTGCTGCTGGCCACCGTGAGTGCCCGCCAGCTGCTCAGCCAGTCCAGTTATGAGCGTTTGCTAATGGTCGATGAACTAGCCAAACAGAGGGCTTTGGCGGCTGATATAACCCTCATCTTGCAGCAAATGGCCCACGTCAGTCTGCAGTCGGCTCGTGGTGCTGCTGCCCGGAAGTGGCAAACCGTGCTGCAAGAGAGCTACGAAACTCACGAAGCCCTGCTGGCGAGCGGCCAGCCAAAGCTGGCTCTGACAAAGCTAATGCTTAGCTTGTAGGCCCATGCTATACTAGTGGCAACGATGTATGAGCTGCTAATTATTGGGGTTTTTGTGGTTTTGGCGTATCACAACGCACAGGTTCGCGATGATGAATTTGCCAATGTCTCGCGCAAAGTCGGTGATCGGCTCGGCAAGCTATGGGACATTGCCCACCAGGGTATGCGGGAAAATCGTTTCCTGCGCGCCGAAAAAGCCCTGCTGACTATACTAAAGATCGATGAAAAAAATGCCGCTGCCTACAACCGCCTGGGCATACTGTACGCCAAGCAAAAAGAATACCGCGACGCTATCGACTGTTTCGAGATCGCCTCAAGCATTGAAGCAACACCCTCCAGTTTGCACAACCTGGGACTTATCTACTATGAAACTGAAAATTATGAAAAAGCTGCGGTAGCCTTTGAGCAGGCCCTCAAGCTTGAGGATAATTTGGCAGCCAGGCATGTCGCCTATGCCAAAGTCCAAGAAAAACTTGGCAATGACAAAATGATGTTTCAGGAACTTGAAAAGGCCGCCGAGCTCGAACCCAACAAGGAAACCTTCACCTTGCTGTATAAAGCGTACAAAAACCACGGTATGGCCGCCGAAGCCGACTTAATTGCCGATCGCCTCAAAAAACTGGTGGTACCAGCTGGGCGCGCCAAGCGTATTTTGCGGCCTCGACGCGTCGTCGTCTAGCCAGGCTAAAGCCTCTTGCCATATCGGCAAAATTGCTTCAGAATGCCCTCTATGGATCACACCGAAGACGAAAAACCCGCAGAAACCCCGCCAGCGGCTCCCGAACACCACAATACTGACCAGCATTGGCCATCGCATCCTGCACCAGCTCCACAGCTGGCAGCTCCGGCTCCACCACCAGCCCCCGCCAGCTTCGAAGAGAACACCTCTGGCGTACTGGTGCTGCAGTGGCTGACCTATGCTTTTTGGGGCTGGACAGTACTGGCGATGTCTATTCTGACCGCCACCGTTATCTCCAGCTTCATTGATAAATCAAGCAGCAACGGCTTTACACCGTACGGCATCGCCGCGGTGCTGGTCTTGCTGCCGATTGCCGCTGGCTGCGACTTCTTTTATTCCAAACACGAACCATCTAAAAAAACCGGCGCCTCAGCGCTCGTGATGATTATCCACGCCGTCATCTTTGCCTTATTTGGCATCGGCTCGCTGATTGTAGCTGTCTTTTCGCTGATATCGATGTTTACTAGCAGTTCTGACACCTCGGGTGCCCAGATTGGCTTATACAGCGCCATCGTGATATTCATTTTGTACGCGCTAACATTCCTCAGGACGCTCAACCCTGGCGGCCGCATGTCGCAGCTCCGACGCTTCTATATGGTATTCATGGTCATAGCTGTCGGTATCATCGGCCTCCTAGGCTTGCTAGGTCCGGTGGCAAATGCCCACAAAACACGCAATGACAAGCTCATCGAGAGCAATCTCAATGACATTGAGCAGGGAATTGACGATTATGCGCGGGTTAATAAAAAGTTGCCAAACTCACTTGACGCCGTCGACTACAAGGGCGACTCCGCAAAATTACTCGATACCAGACTGGTAGAGTACAAAGCCAGCACTCTGCCGGCCAGCTCCATCCCATCACCCACTTCCTACAGCCGGACTACTGCCCTCAACAAGACAGCAGCAGCGGCTCTGCCTCAAGATGTTACGTTTTACTACCAGCTCTGCGTTACCTATAAGGAAGCCAGCAGCGACGGCTACAGCTCGTACAACAGCCCCTCCAGGCAGACGGACGACTATACCACCGACGTCTCACCGTATGACCACCCGGCAGGCCACATCTGCTACAAAATTAAAACCACCAACTACGGCGACGGCAACTACTGAGGCCAAAGCGCTAGTTTCGAGTATTTAGCATGCCAGCGGCCTGTCGCTGTTTAATTCTCCACTACTTGTATTACGAAGAAAGTGGCCGCCTGGATAGGATATAATATCGCCTGAATAAGAAGTTACCGTATCGCAGTTTATCGTGAACTTGCTGCTGTACGTGTAGTGTGTGCCAATCCCTAAAAAAGCAGATTTAATGCTGTAGTCATAAGTGTTGCTAAAGTCTGTGGGCTTAGAGCATAAATCCGCACCGCCATTATTGACTGCAGCAGAACCGCAAACTTGTTTTGACATATAAGCAATCACAGCGTGGCGCTGGTAGCTGCGCCAAGGAACTCCGAGGGCGACAATGAGGGCTAAGGCAAGCACAGGGACTAAGTATTTTTTATGTTTTAGAACAATCAGCATCAATGCGTATGATACACCATATCCCTTATGATCGGTGCGATATTATTGTCAAAGTTATGACCAACATTCTGGCCAGCCTGGCCCCGTCGGCTCAAAATAGTGATCCCGAATAATGTTAGCTTCATCGACTACATAGACTAAGTCGTGCGGTGAGCCAGGACATAATGCCTGCAACTGAGGCTCCTTTGTCCATTCAAATCTTATTTGATGCAATACTCTCATCATCGCCTCCTTATTTAAAAACAAAATAGCCGCTCTTTCGAGGGCTATCCTGAGTTCATTATTACATTACCTAAGATTATTAGCAAATAAAAGGACTAAAGTATAAGCGATTTGGTGCAGGGTGCAGGATTCGAACCTGCGAACTCGAAAGAGGGCAGATTTACAGTCTGCTGTGTTTGACCGCTTCACTAACCCTGCACGCTGTGCAATGAATGCACTGGAGCCACCTCGGGGATTTGAACCCCGGACCTCATCCTTACCATGGATGCGCTCTACCCCTGAGCTAAGGTGGCATGCCAAGACTCAAGCAATAGTAGCAAATTCTCTCTGTTTTTGCTACACTTTATCACTGTTACTTACTAAGCGGTAATACAGTAACGCCACCTTAGCTCAGCTGGTTAGAGCATCAGTTTTGTAAACTGAGGGTCGTCGGTTCGAATCCGACAGGTGGCTCCAAAATACGTACCTGTGGAAAACTAAGCATGTGCTTGTTGACAAATCAATACCATGGGATTACCATAAAATCTGGTAAGTGTGAATCCCCAAAAAGAAACATGCTTACAAAATTGTCCTTCTTGCAAGAAGAAAAACAAGGATACCGGTTTGATCGACCGGTATTTTTGTTTCACATAGCTATTTACAATCAGTTTTACATCTGTTAGGATGTATATCTATGGCTAAAAAAGGCGACAAGCGCAAGATTATCGGTATGATTGCTGAGGAAACCGGCGAGCGTATCTATTACACGACCAAAAATACTATGAATACTCCCGATAAGCTGAGTCTTAAGAAATACAGCCCTAAGCTCCGCAAGCACATCCTCTTCATTGAGACCAAAAAGAACCTCGGCCGCAACGAAGCCCCGAAGCGCTAAGCGCTCCTCATCTTATTTTTTAGTATCAGCAGCCAGGTCAAGCAGTGTATTTACCAGCTCGGCGTGGCTCCAGACGAGCGGGGTGACGCCGAGCGGGGCCCCAGTTTCAGGATCAAACTGTTCGCTGAGGACACCGCTCTTGAGCTCATGCTGCAGCGACCAGTCGAGCAGCACCTGGGCTTTTTTGGTATCGCCGGTGGTGGCATAGTATTGTGCCAGCCAGAGGGTGCTGACGATCCACGGATTGCCCTTAAACTCGTGCTTGGTCAGGAAGTAGTTATCATTTTCGTACCGCAGTACACCGCCGCTAGGAGAGGTATTGAGCAGGCGTTCTTCGATGTGGCGAGCGGTTGATGTCAGCCGTTCGTCGTGCAGCATGATGCCGCTGTACATATACGGGCCGTAAAGGCTGGAAATATCGAGGGTATCGTCATACTGCAACTCGCCGTTTTCGAGCAGCAGGAAGCCTTTGCGGAAGTAGCCGTCGGGATGGTACAGCTTGTCGAGGTTGCTGCGAATGTCGGCAGCCGTTTTGGTCCATTTGGTGGCGTAAGCCGGCTCGTCAAAGGCTGCGGCCAGCTTAGCGGCTGTCTGGAGGCCGGCAATGACGTTGCAGACGGTGTAGGTGCTGGTTAGGAATTTTTCTTCCCACAGGTCGTAGCTGGCGTGCGGCAAGCCGGTCTCAGTATCAATAAAGTTAACCATAAAATTAGCTGCCGGGGTCACAAAGTTCCGATACAGGCCATGTATAAACTCCAGGTCAGCCGGGTTGGCGTCGTAGTATTCGCCAATCATGAAAATAACGCTGGCGGTTTCGTCTTCCTGAATGGCTAGCTCTCGTCGCCGGCCGTGGACCAGCGGATGCCAGGTGCTGCCGATGGCTCGATCTGGCTGGTATTTGTGCATCAGGTAGCCATCGTGGTGCTGGGTGTCCCGCGCGAAGTCAAAGAAAGACCGGGCTTCCTCAAAATGACCCAGGCGGATCAGCGGCCACAGGGCATACGCCGCGTCGCGCGGCCAGCAGTAGCAGTAGTAGTCGCGGCCGTAGTTAAAAATACTGGAATCGCCGCTGGCCAGGACTGAACCGCGGTCATCACAGTGGGCTTTGATGATCAGCAGGCTGTGCTGCAGGCTGCGCTTGTGAAAATCGGGTATCACAATTTCTCCGCCGCCCAGCCATTCCTGCCAGTTTTGGCGGACATGGCGCATACGGTCGTCAAGATTTTGGCCTTTAAATTCCAGGTGGACGTCCTGGGCGTCGCTCTGGCTGCTGGCTGCGATGACCCAGTAATCGACTGAAGCCCGCTGACCGGCGTTAAGCCGCCGCTGCAAGCGTATGACGCTGTCAACGCCGCCATGCTCTACGGCATTGCCAGACAGTTCACCGTCGTCGGCGTCTAGGAAGGTGCCGGCTTTGCCCTCGATTCCGTAGTTGCCGACAGCGTACTGGTCAAAATCTTGTCCGTCTGAAAATTTACCGGCAATCAGCAGGCAGTAGCGGCCTTTGTAATCAAGAATGTAATGGTCGTCAGGTACATAGATGGCGGTGTCAGCCCGGCCGGCCCGGGATATCTGAAATACCTGGTGCATAAACAGCCGTACGTCGCGGTCATGGTCAGCGTCATTGGTGATGGTGATGTGCCGGAGCAAGGCATTGTACTGGCTGTCGACGTAGTCTTGGAAGTGCAAGCTGATGGCCAGAGTATCGCTGTGGAGTTTTATGTCGCTGACGAGGGCATCAGATTCAAAATCAATGTCGACTTGCCAGCTGCCGTCATCGGTCCAGCTAAACTGGCCGTCTACCCAGACGCCGATTTTGTGCTGGCTGCTGCGAGCATTGGTCAGATTTTCGAGACCAACGTACGGATAATAAAAGTCGTGGACCAGGCCGTGCTCGTCGAGACCGACAAACAGCTGGCCGTTGCTGAGTACGACAGGCCGTCCCATGTTAGCTGATGCCTTTCTGCGCCAGCCGGTACTGCAGGTCCCGGTAGGCGTTCATGAAATTGATATAAGCCTCATAGGGCGTATCATACGGGCTGAAATAGGCGTGAACATCACCGTCGCTAAACCACTTGGTGCACATATAGTAAAAATGGTCGGACGTTTGCAGTTTGCGCCAGTCCTCGATCAGCGCCAGGTCATTGCTGGCAATCACTCCTGGCTGCAAATCATACAATGCCTGAATAGAGCCCGTCTGCATGGCATTGCCCAGCCAGGCCGTCAGGTCGCGCTCGGTGTCAGCCCAAGTCACGGTCTGTGGCATATCCACCTGGTCAGTTGGCTCAAACTCGTCAATCGCCTGGCTGACGGTCATAAACGTATGCCCCGGCGTTTTCAGCCACTCTTTGGGCAAGTGCTCCAAAAAGTCAAAAATACCTGACTCATGCCACATGTGTTCGCCGAAGGTCTCGTAGTCCATAAACAGGTTAAAATTGGTGGCGTTGGGGTCTTCAGACAGCCAATGGCTGAATTTGTCGGCAGTCAGCGGGTATTCTGCCCAGTTGCTATCGCCAAAACGAAAAGCGATATCGTCGCTTAGTTTGTAGTTTTTCATCAGCAAACGGATTTGGTCAGTATAAGTCGGCCGGTAGACGTAATTGGGACTGCGCCAATTGAGTATCGGGTCCCAGCCCTCCGCCAAGATGCCCTTGTAACCCGCCCGATCGGCCCAATAGGCTAAATCATTGTTGTAGGCCAGCTCGGTATTGCGGAAAACTTGCGGTGTCTGGCCAAATATTTCTTGGATTTTGCGGCGGTGCATATCGACCTGCATTTCAAACTCAGCTCTCGAGTAGAAAAACGCCAGGCTGTGGTGGTACGTTTCAGCGACAATTTCCACTCGCCCAGTCGCACAGAGGTCGACAAATGATTGGAGCGATTCCGGCGACCAGCGCTGCAGCTGTTCTATAACTGTCCCGGTAATCGACAGGCTGACTTTAAAATCAGGATTATCGCGCAGAATTTGCAACAGGCGGGCGTTGGTTGGCAGATATGACTTCTCAGCGACCTTTTTGAGGGTGCGCTCATTGCTGGCATTATCGTCGTAGGGAGCGTCAAAGTAATCATGGTTTACACCGCTGTCAAACACGGTGTAGTGCCGGATCCGGAATGGCTGGTGGACGTGCAGGTAGAGTACGATCGCTTTGGTCATGCCGGCACCCCGTTCAGATGAGACTGGTACACCTGGTGAATTTTATCGCTGGCGTCGCTCCAAGACATTTTCTGGTATTCCTGGAACGAGTTGTTCCATAATTCGTCGCGCAGCACATCATTCTGCATGACGGCCGTAATCTGGTTGGCCATCTCACGGATATCCCAAAAATCAACCTTTAGGCAGTTATTGAGTACTTCGCTAATGCCTGATTGCCGGCTGACCATAGCCGGTGTGCCATAGCCCACGGCCTCCAGCGGTGTCAGGCCAAACGGCTCAGAGACTGATGGCAGTACAAACAGGTCGCCAATAGCAAAGGCGTCGCGCCAATTTTTACCGCGCTGAAAATCCGCGAACAGCACATTAGGGCCAATTCCCAGCTCGGCGGCCAGTTCTATGAGTTCGTAGTACTGCTCGCCGCTGCCGACGATCAAAAACAGCGTCTTGGGTGCGTGGTCAATGACTTCTTTGGCCGCCCTGAGCAGGTTGGGCAAGCCCTTTTGGATGGTCAGGCGCCCGATGTTGACCACCACTCGATAGCCCATGGCTTTCATGAGGCTCAGGTATTGGTAGGCATTTTCACCTTCTAGCGGCGTGGCTTCACCGGCGGCAATGCTATTGTGCACGACCTCTATTTTGTCGGCAGGTATGCCATAGTCTTCAATGATCTTTTGCTTGGTGCGGCCGCTGACTGCAATGATCCTGTCAGCCATATGCAGCGAAGTCTCTTCGATTTCCCGTACCAAAGGATTGCCAGCCTCCAGACTGCCGGCGCGATCTGATTCTACGGAGTGGACGTGCAGGATAATCGGGCAATTTTTAAGCGCTTTAACGCGCAATGCCGCCCGGAATGTCAGCCAGTCATGAGCATGGACAATATCGAACTCTCTATGGGCCGCCAGAGAGGCTACGGCTTCTTCGTACAGGGCCTGCTGGTCGTGGATGTTAAGCCATTCCTCCGTACCGTCCTCGAGCGTATATTTGTAGCTGTCATACGCAATACCGGAACGAATAACGCTGGCTACACCTTGCGGCTGGGCGGCCGTGATGTTCATAAAATCGATGCCGTGCTCGGCCTGGTAGGGGAGGATAAACTCGATATCAAGGTTTTTTTTGGAGAGAGCTTTGCAGAGCTGGTAACATGCAATTCCCAGTCCACCACTGTTATGGGGAGGCAGCTCCCACCCAAGCATCAGTATCT
>CAZXIT010000015.1:0-17477 GCA_964640775.1 uncultured Candidatus Saccharibacteria bacterium | reverse complement strand
CAGCTCCAGTCCCAGCCCCAGTCCCGAAGCCAGCACCTAAACCCCCAGCACCTCCGACGTGTGCAGGCTGTTAACTAATTAATTGAAGAATAAGGAGAATATATCATGAACCGACTTACTAAACTCATCAGCGGCACCGTAGCTATCGCCGCTGTCATGGGCACTGCCCTGGTTGCCGGGCACAGCCTGGCCAGCGTACCGTGTATTCCATACACGGACACCAATTTGCAGACCAGCCAGACTCCGCTGTTTAACGACATCTGCGGCGTACCTTCATTGTTATCGTCTACTGACGGTACTTACCCGCTCGGCGATGAGCCTGACTTTGTGCGTATCCGCCCCAACATTAGCGGCAATGACACTGTCAGCAAGGACAACCCTAAGCTTACCAGCGACCTGACCTCAGCTTGTGCTGACGGCAGCAAATTCGATGTCTGGACCTATGTCCACAACGATGCCAGTCCTGACTTTAACAATAATGGCGCCGGCAGTGCTGTCGCTCATAATGTCAAAGTCGCCCTCGCAGCCGCCGGTGTCAACACGACTAAGAGCAACTTCAGCTTCGGCAGCACGGTTAGTGCTAACAATGCTGAATCAGTCAGCGACACCGCTACCCTTAACTGTGGTGGCAAGACCGTTACTATGACCCTCGTTCCTTCCTCAGTTCATTACAACAACAACCTGAACCAGACTGTGTACAACAACCTGCCTGATTCATCTGTCAACAGTTCTATCGGCATCGGCAGCCCGGTCTTCCCGACCAACGGCCTCGGCGGTGACGTATGGGGCTGCTGGGACTTCCGTACAGTCATTGTCTACCAAGTTGTAGTCAAAGACGTACCAGCTCCAGTCGTAACCGCTACCTGCGACCTGTTCACTGTCCTGGCAAACGCTGACCGCAAAGTTACCGTCAACCAGTTCAAATTCACCGCAGTCAACGCTGCCTTTAACAACGCAGTCATCGACTGGGGCGACGGCAGTGCTCCTACTACCAGCGCCAGCCCGGTTGGCCAGACCCACCAGTATGCTGCCGATGGCACCTTCCTGATCAAGGCTACGGCTCACTTCACCGTCAACGGTCAAGATGTAGCCGCTACCAGCCCAGCCTGCCAGCAGCAAGTCAAGTTTGTCCCGGCTCCTGTCACTCCAATCTTTACCTGTGACACCTTCCAGATCCAGGCTAATGCTGACCGCGTAGTCAAGGTGAATGCCTTCGCTGCTACTGCCCAGAACGGCGCCGTATTTAAAAACGTCGTAATCGACTGGAATGATGGCACACCAGCCCTGACCAGTACTAACCCTGTTGGCCAAACCCACCAGTTTGCCAAAGACGGCACCTTCAACATTACTGCTGTCGCTCACTTCACCGTCAACGGCCAGGATGTAACAGCTACCGGTCCGCAGTGTGAGCAAAAAGTACAGTTTGTACCAGCTCCAGTAGTCCCGGTCTTTACCTGCGACAAGTTTGAGATCAGTGCAGACGCCAACCGCATGGTCAAAGCTACTGCCTTTAGTGTCACGGCCAATAACGGCGCGACATTCAAGAAAGCCCTGATTGACTGGGGTGATAATACTCCGGTAACGACTGTCAACAGCGTCGCCGGTGTCATCGGCCAGACTCACCAATACGCCGCTGACAACACCTACACGATCACTGCTACCGCAGTCTTCACTGTCAATGGCCAGGAGATGATGGTTGCCGGCCCGCAGTGCCAGCAGATCGTTACCTTCCAGCACAACCAGCCCCCAGTAGTACCAGTCTTTACCTGCGACAAGTTCGACCTCAGTGCCGACGCTAGCCGCAACGTCAAAGTCACCGCCTTCCACACGACTGCCCAGAACGCTACGTTCGCCATGGCAGTCATCGACTGGGGCGACGGCACCACTCCGCTGACCACCAACGATGTACTTGGCCAGACCCACAAGTTTGCTAAAGATGGCAGCTTCGTAGTTACCGCCACCGTACACTTTACCGTTGATGGCAAAGATTTGGTCGCCGGTACTGTCAAGTGTCAGCAGCAAGTCCACTTCGCAGCCAATGTGCCGCCAACAGTTACGCCTCCGACGGTTACGACTCCGGGTTCAACCCTGATCAACACCGGCCCCGGCGCCAACTTGGCTGCCATGTTTGCAGCGGCTACAGCCATCGGTATGATTGTGTACCGACGCCTGCTAGCCCGCGGCCTGCGCGGCTAAGGCCTGTGGATAAGCGGTAGCCAAAAGCACATATTTGTGCTAAGCTCCAATAAGTTACATGAGCATGACTGACCGCTCAAAATCAACATAAACAGATCTCCTAACAGAAAGTCCCCTCTCGCGCTCAAGCTGGGAGGGGATTTTCATTTCCTATCTGTTATGGTACTATTTGACGGATAGTTTCACTGACGCTTCGCTCGTGTCTGCAACACAGCCCACCAGGCTGTTTAGGGTCCCGTCGTCTAACGGTTAGGACACCAGGTTTTCATCCTGGCAACCGGGGTTCGATTCCCCGCGGGATCACCATCTGAATAAATAAGGGTCTTTCGGGACTCTTTTTTCATGGCTTCGTATCTGTAAATGGCACTTGTCAGCGGGGTGCTAACGGTTTTGTTTTTAGTAATAAAAATACCACCGGGGAAACTAAGCTGTTTGCACCTTTCGCGAATATCAGGGGTCAAAACCCACCAATCCTCATTTAGATCGTCTACGTGAGCCAATGAAAACTCCACAAAATCCATGAAGTCTTTGTCAGGATTGCTGGCTTCGGTTAGTTCCTGCTCGGTGTCTGCGATCTCTTGCTTAATCTTGGCGACTGATTCAGCTATGTCAGTGGCTAGGCTTGGGTTACTGCCGATCGATCGTACCAAGTTATCTTTTTCGCCTGTTAGGGCACAAAGTTTTTGCTGTAGCCTATCTGCTAGTTGACCGCTATCAGCATTACGGCGTTCCCAGACTATACGCATGGCTTCGGTTAGCTCACTCCGCACTTCGTCATTTGTTTTGAGTGGTTTTAGTTTGTCGTCCATTTGCCCGTGGACGCTAACTTTCTTGAGCCCCATGTTACAGCAGCGGCTACGGTACCACTCGTAATACTTCCTGACATCTACTCGCTTACCGTTATGGTTTCGGTAACCAACAAACTTGTTGCTAACGACTTCTTGCTGGCCGCACCCCTCACACTCCATAAGGTTCGACATCTGAAAGTCAGGATTATGGATTTGTCGGTTAAACTTCTTGGGCACACCCCGAACTATGTCTTTAAGTTGCTCGTGTTCGTCAGGCGTAATCATGGCTTTATGCAGACCAACACCAGTTACGCCCCACGTGCTGATCTTAGTAATACCTGCGTAGTACGGGTCGAGCAATATACGCTTAAAACGATGCATGTCTAATGGTCTGCCGCTTGGTATCATCGTGAAGCCATTACTGTTAAGCCACTTTAAGGCTTGGTGCAAGCTGTAGCCGTCATACAGCATACGGCGCATGGCTGTTCGCATAAGGCTCCACTGTGGCTCTAAAGGAGCGTGTAAGCCTCTAATCTTGGTTTGTTGGTAGCAGGTGTGAACATTCCCCGGAAAGTAGCCAGCCGCCACTCTAGCCTGCATTTTTTCAGTGGTTTTAGTAATCCGTTCCTCATTACTGACTTCGCCCTGCCAGACACCAAAAAACTCTATGGCCATTGACGCACTATTTGGATTAAGCGCTAACTCTGGCTTGGCGGCGATCACCAGTGTGACACCAGCCTCGTACAGAAATCGGCCTTTCCACATGTAGTACTCGTCTACTGAGCGCATATACCTGTCATGCTCATCGACAAACAAAAAGCTCACCCGTTTATTTTTCTTGCAGTAGGCCAGCATTTCCTCAAGGTCTTTACGCTTAAAGTTCTTACCCTTGCGGCTGGAAATGTCGAGACTCCACGTTCGCACAATCTCACAGTCAAACAGTTCGGTAGCTACCTTGTTAATTCGCACCTCTTGAGCACTAAGACTATTACCCTCCAATTTTTGCTGCGAAGTGGATACCCTACAGAGTGCAATACCTTGATTAACCATGTTTACCCCGTTTGTTACCCTTAATTCTCTTATGCTGGCTAGGTAATTGCAATTGCTTATGCTTATCAAGAGTGTACAGATCATACAAATACTCTGCCCAGTCTAAGCAGGCCTGTTGTAGCTCTGCTTTAGTCGGCTGGGGCTGATCTGCCATGTTTTAGCCCATCGCCCTCGTAGCGTCCTCAAGACACTCCAAAACTTCTAGCTCGTACACGTAGTTAGCTTTGTTGTCTACCAGGAGCGTGGTTATGGATTCTAAGTTGGACGTATTGTTTGCAACTCGGCCATCAGCTTTTAAGATGACTTTATCTGGTGTCCACGTTTCGCTCTTAGGGTTTTGTAAGATTTGCTTGGCTAACTTTTCGTCTTGCACGATGATCGGTCGTTTTAGTCCTTGCGAACACCAGTACCGCTTTTTATCGGGGTAGACTGGCATTTCTTTCTCGATGTATTTACGGACGTAGCTAGAAGTGCCGCCAATGTCGTAGATCTTTTTAGCTGTTGACCAACCTTTACGGTAGCTCGGTAGGTTGTAGACTGGTCGGCCGTCTTTGCCCTTTTTCCAGAGTATTAATTTGCCTGGGTAATCCTTAAACAGAGCGTGGAAGTGGTAACCGCCGTCTTTATGCAGTTCCATTACCTGCACGTATGGAAATCTGCCATACCGCTTGATCATATTGTTGTACCAACCTTTGACAGTGCGTATGGCATAGTCGAAATCGTAGCGTTTACAGGTAGCTTTATCGCAGGTGCAGAGATTATTATCACACTTCGGTACACAAGCCCGGCAATTGAGTGTGAATGTTACGAACAGATCGAAGTCGTTACAGATAGCTAGGTCTGCTAGGCGTGTTTTGGTGCGCTTCAATGAATCTACTAGGCTGTCAGCTTTTTCCTCGGCTGCCTGTAACCACGCCACCGTTGGTTTGTTGGGGTCTTTAGGTTTTGGCTTATCCGAGTACGGTGTTTTGAATTGTATGAGTTTAAGGCGGTCAGGGTACTTTTTGATGTAGTGTGTTACCAATCCATCTTTATCTGGTAGCCAATCTGGTAATTCCTCCATAACTACCTGCTATGTGTGGGTATTATCGAGTAATACCCACACCCTACAATTAATGATCTACCGCGCGGGTGCAGCGAGATTCGCTTGGCACCCACGAAGCGCGGATTCCGGTTTGTTCCTAATCCTATCTGTTTTTCAATGTCACGCACGTTTCAATTCCTCCTCCCTTTTGGCAGTAAAAAACCACCCTATATTTGGGTGGCTGCATACAAATGGAAAAAGGTTTTCGTGTTGATCTGTGGTGCGAGTTTAGACCATAGGCGGATCCTTCGTTACATTAAAAAAGACACCCAAACTGTTTAGCTTGTGGTGTCCGTCACGTAGCGGCGCTCTTGTCTCTCCCGTAAGTTATTCTGTCGTATAACTCCTAATAGGTGACGCTCTTGCGTTTCTGGCATTAGTTTTGCATGCCGGACTGTAGCTTATTGTACGACACTATGCTTATGGTTGCAAGCAAAATCTGTGGAAATGTGGTGGTCTAGTGTGCTTGTCTACAAAATCCCCGAACAAAGGATTTTAGCACAGCGCTGACGCGCCGTGCATTGTAGCGTTTAACGGGGATTTTATAGCTTAAGGGTTGATCTGACTAAAGTAATCGCCATGCATTTCAGGGGCATAGTGGTTCATGTATGACACCAAGTATCGGACTTTCTTTTGTAAATGCGAATCGTTTGTGAGCCAAGAGTTTAAGTCATGGAAAGAGCTGGTAGTCATTAAGTCCCCATAGATCTCGGTTTTGTCCGCATCCATGCTGGTGGTGGCTCTATACGATACGAAACCTGATAAGGGGTGTTCGGTGGTCGTAGTACATGAGGGAGCATCACTTTTTTCGTCATACGTGCACGGAGTATTGTTATAAGTAAATCCGGCTGGATTATAGGAAGCCCAAGTTGTGTCATTTGGGTTATAGCTACCAAAGTCATTGTAGGTAATGAGTTTGAAAAAGTTCTCATGTACATCTGATCGGGTATACGCATCGTTATACGTAACGTCATAGTATAGACTTTGGCCAACTGGATCGGCGGTTGACCGTTGCGGTACCTCACTAACAGCTAGTTGTTTAACAAGAGTAACTGATTGAAGCTTTGAATGTTGCACCCAATCAAGCGGATATTTAGACCACTCATCAATAAATTGAGACCCATATGCTTTTAAGGCGGGTAAGTCATCAGCTGTTAGCGGTGTATAAGTATCATATTTCTGGACGTAGCTACTAGGAACAACGCTACTAATTTGTACCTTTAGGTTGTAATGCGTGACAAACGCTTGCAAAGCCTGCTCAGCTTGATCTATTGTTGTAGCCTTTCCGAGTTGTGCGGCAGCTGCTGTGCTAGTAAATTTCTTACCTTGTTTAGGCTTTGTGGTGTTTTGAGCACTTTCGGCAGATTGAGAGTTTTGCTGAGAGGGTGCGGCTATAATGGCAGCTCCGGCAGCAAACAAGATAACGATAACTGCAACGCCAACTTTTAATCGATAACTTGTTGTAAGCAAAATGCCGCCTTGCAGTAACTTGCGATTGGCAGATAGAGCTTTGAGAATTACAACTAACCCCAAAATGCCAATACCACCGCTTTCACCCGCTAAGGTATTGAGTAATGCCACACCAAATACTACTAGCATGATTGCTTGCAGTAACTTGCCCGCCCTTAACAAATTCTGCTTGTTGGTGCGGCGTAACAGTATGCTTAGTCCACCTAAGAATAAGCCAATTATTATGTTGACGGTTGCGCCTGCTACAAATTCTTGATGGCTTAAGTTGTGTGTGCTATTTGAAGACGGATGCTTGTATAGAAAATACTCAAGCAAAGGTGCGCCCACAATGTAGCAAAAAGCTAAAACAAAGCTCCAAATACTTGCGGAACGAACTGAATTTACTACATCCTCATAAAAATCAGTCGGAACTAGCTCAGGATTACTCCATGCTTTGTTGAAAACACCTTTTCGGACTTTAGCCCTATTCCACTCCTTGCGCTCGGCTTTAGTAGTAAATAGAGGCTTATCGTATAAGTTGCCGGCTTCATCAGATCTGTTGTCGGTGTCATAAGCAAACGTTTTGCCGCTCTCATAAACTACAAGTTGGCGGATTGGTTTATTAGACTTATCTGTTTCAAAGAAATAAGTAGCACCACCCCATTTAGGGTGATCACTTTGCTGGGTGAATCTTTTATAAAACATTTTATTTCCTAATCTAAAATTAGCAGAGATTCTAAAAAAATCATAGTACGAAGTAACTACTGCATGGTGCCATCTGTTAGATAGGCCTGAAATTCTTGCTTTAATAGTTCACGCCAGCGCTGGAACTCGTCGTAAATGGGTGCTAAGATTTTCAGAGACAGGTCACCATTTGAAGTATAATGAGAGTATGAAAAAACTATTCCCCTGGCTAGTCAGCAGTGCGATTTTAGTTGTGGTGTTTGGGACGCTGTACGCCACCGTCCAGCAAGCCCAGCGTACGGCGGCCAATGATCCGCAGATCCAGCTGGCGGAAGACACGGCAGTGCAGATCAAACGCGGCGATCCGCCGGTTACGCTGGTCGAAAAGGTCGATATTGGCAAGAGCTTGGCGCCGTTTGTAGCTATTTACGATGCCAAAGGTCATCCGATGCTCAGCAGCGGCCGGCTGGATGGCAAGCTGCCCGCAGTGCCAATCGGCGTACTCCAGGCTGCCCGCGGCCACGAGTATCACGCTGTGACCTGGCAGCCCAAGGACGGGGTGCGGATTGCGGCTGTCACTGTCGCTGCCGGCAAGGATTATTATGTACTGAGTGGACGCTCGCTGCGGGAAGTCGAAAAAAACGAATCCAAGACACTATTGATCACTGTGGCCGGAGGTTTGGCGGCAATGGTGCTGCTCGGCTTGGCGCTCATGATCAAGGTATACGGCAGCAAATACGCCAAATTTTAAGAATTGCGGCCGGCCGTATATACTGGTGATTAAGCACTAACACTTTTTAAGTACGGATAATAAATGCATCAAACCGACCAGGCGCCCAATGTGCCGCTTAAAGATTTTAAACGCACCAAAATTATCGCTACCGTCGGGCCGTCAACCAATGATTATGAGTCGATTCTCGAACTTATCAAAGCCGGTGCCAACGGTATTCGCCTTAATTTCAGCCATGGCACACCCGAAGAGCGCACCAAACAGATCAAATGGATCCGCAAGGCTAGCAATGCCTACGGCAAGCCGGTAGCAATTATCCAGGATTTGCAGGGGCCCAAGATTCGCCTGGGTGATTTCGAGGGCATCATCAATGTGGCTCGCGGCCAGGGGCTGAGTTTTGCCTACAATGCTGATTATGCTGCCAGCGGGCATATCCCAACCCAGTACGACCTCAGTAAAAAGGCTAAACGCGGCGAACGTATCTATATCTATGACGGTAAAGTCCAAACCGTGGTCACCAGTGTACGCCAGGGAATCGTGCGCGTCGAAGCACTGAATGCCGGCATCCTGATTAAGCGCAAGGGCATGAACCTGCCTGATACTGATTTTGCCGGTGACATCATTACGTCTAAAGATCGAGCTGACCTCGTCTATGGCTCAGCTCAGGACATTGACTATGTGGCCCTCAGTTTTGTGCAGACCGCGAATGATATTAAAAACCTGCGCCGGCTGCTAAGCGGTATGAACAGCAGCGCTCGTATTATCGCCAAAATTGAAACCAAAGCAGCTGTCGATAACATGGAGGCGATTATTCAGGTCTCTGACGCTGTCATGATAGCCCGCGGCGACCTGGCGGTGGAGACGCCGGCTGAAAGCGTGCCGGTTGTCCAGCGGCAGATAGTAGGCTTCGGGATGCGCTATGCCAAAACGACGATCGTGGCCACCCAGATGCTGGCTAGCATGAGTGAAACGCCCGAACCGACACGCGCCGAAGTCTCTGATGTGGCTACGGCGGTGCTGATCGGTGCTGACTGCGTGATGCTGAGCGATGAAACGGCTAGCGGCAAATTCCCGATAGAAGCGGTACAGGTCATGAAGCGCGTAGTGCGCTATACCGAGAGCCATCCGCCATATGAGGTCAACTTTCCTGATAATGAAGACAGTAGCCGCCAGAGCGTCATCTCGGCCGCTGTCCTCAGCCTGGCTGAAGGTATTAGGGCCAAGGCGATTGTGCTGGAGACTAAATCGGGAGCCACGGCCCTGCAGATTGCTGCCCTGAGGCCCAATATTCCGCTGATTGCTGCGGCCAGTGATATCCGGGTCGCCCAGCAATTGGCTCTAGTTTATGCCGTCAAAAGCTATGTCCGCCCGGTCGACGCGCTAGCGGCCACCAAGCTGACCAACTGGCTGCAAAAAAACAAAGTCCTGGCCAAAGGCGATGTAGTCGTAACAGCTTCCGGCCGCCACCCAGGGGTGGTAGGCACGACCGATACCATCAAAGTCCGTGTGCTAGAATAAAAGCATAACCTAGGGGTGGGATGTTTACCAAACAAACAATTCGCGATATCGATCTCAAGGGCAAAACCGTCCTGCTTCGAGCAGACTACAACGTACCGCTGTCCGAGGGTAAAATTACCGACGACTACCGGATCAAACAATCTTTGCCGACAGTAGAATACCTGCTGAAGCACGGGGTAAAGCTCATCATTTGTGCGCATCTTGGCCGCCCGTCGGGCCCCAAAGACACGGCCAACAGCTTGTTCCCGGTGGCTAAGCGACTGCAGCAGCTGCTCGACAAACCAGTGGAGTTTGCGACTGATTGTGTTGGTGTCGTCGCCAAAAAAGCAGCCGACGGACTGAAACAGGGCGAAGTCCTGCTGCTGGAAAACTTGCGTTTTCACCCTGAGGAAGAAGCCAACGACAAGGATTTCGCCAAGCAGCTGGCTGGTATGGCTGACGTCTTTGTGCAGGATGGCTTTGGAGTCGTGCATCGAGCCCATGCCAGCACCGAGGCGATTACTCATTATTTGCCCGCTGTTGCCGGCCTGCTGCTTGAAAAGGAAGTTGACACCATCACCGGTGTTATGGAGCAGCCGGAACGGCCGCTGATGGCTATCGTTGGCGGTGCCAAAATCGCCGATAAGATTGATGTGCTGGAGCGGTTTATCGGCATTGCTGATTTTGTAGCAGTGGGTGGTGCCATGGCCAACACCTTTTTAGCGGCTCGCGGGGTGGAAATCGGTGATAGCCTGTATGATAAGGCCGATCTCAGCGTGGCCAAGGATATCTTGCACAAGGCCGACGTGGAAGCTAAAAAACGCGATTTTGTATTCGCTATCCCCCATGACGGCGTTGTGGCTGACAAAATTGATAAAACAGCCTCCACCCGGGTCGTGGACTGGAGCAGCCACGTCCTGGCTGACATCATGCATTATCCGAAACCGGTACCGACAAGCGCTTCGCACGTCCATGCCCATGAAAAAATCTTGGACATCGGCCCCTTTAGCGCTTCATTTATCGCCGGCGGTATACAGCTGGCCAATACTGTCGTTTGGAATGGCACTATGGGTGTCACCGAAGTCCGGGGGCTGCAAGGTCCCATCGGGCCGTTCGCCCACGGCACGGAGCTGATTGTCGAAGCCCTGCTCGGCGATCTCGGCCATAAGCCATTTACCGTTATTGGCGGCGGCGACACCGTCGGATACGTCGAATCACGCGACCTGGTAGACTGTTTTGGCCATGTATCCACTGGCGGCGGTGCCAGTCTCGAGCTGATGGGCGGGCGCAAGCTGCCGGGCGTCGAGGCGCTGCTGGATAAAAAGTAGGTTACAATAGGCGTAAGCAGTATGAAAAAACGCACTCTCATCGTCGGCAACTGGAAAATGCACCTCAACACCCATGAGGCCAGCCTGCTGGTCAAGCGCCTCGATGACCGCATCGCACTGCACCGCGACATTGAAGTCGTGCTGGCACCCAGCAGCCTGAGCCTGCAGCCGCTCAGTGTCCAGATTGACCGCCGCAAATTCCGTCTGGCTGCCCAAAATGCCTACCACAAGGACGAGGGCGCCTATACCGGCGAAGTCAGTTTTACCATGCTGCGCGACCTGGTTCATTACGCCATTATTGGCCACTCCGAGCGTCGAGCTTACTTTAATGAAACACTGGAAATAGTTCGTGATAAAGTCCAGGCTGCTGTCCGCAATGGTATCGCCCCCATTCTCTGTATCGGTGAAACCCAGCATGAGCGAGCCGCTGGTGAAACCCGGCGCGTGATTCACGACCAGCTCACCACAGCATTGGCCAATATTACTCCCGAAGAAGTTGAGCAGGTGACAATTGCCTACGAGCCGGTGTGGGCAATCGGTACCGGTGATCCAGAAAAGCCGGACGACATTGCCAAAGTTATCAAATGGATCCACCAGATCCTCCACGATTTATACGGTACCAAGATCGCCGATCAAGTGCGGGTCATCTACGGTGCCAGCGTCGAACCAGAGTATGTCGGCGGCATATTATCAATTGATGGTGTCGACGGCTTTTTGGTCGGCGGTGCCAGCCTGAATTATCAAAAATTTGCGGCTATTATCCAGGGTGCCTACCGGCTGCTGCACGGATCAAACGATGGCTGAATCAAAAAAATCCACCAAAACAGCACCGATAGCTGATGTTGCCCATCCAGGCAAATCAGCACCAGCTGACAATTCGCGCTCCATTGTCATCAGCCGCCCGATTATGAAAGATCCGATGATGGTTGACGATGAGGCTGCCAAGACGACCTCCAAGACTGGTGCTGAGACAAAATCGGATGCTGACAAAGTCCTCAAACCTCTGGCCGACGTACCCGAAATTCCCGAATCAACCCCTAAAACTGACGGAGCAGAGCCAGAGACGGAGGCAACGGCAGCGGCGCCCGCGCCAGCTGAAGAGTCCAAGACTAATGGGGACAGCCCGGCCGACAAGCCTGAGACATCCGAACCAAAAGCCGCTGAGCCATCCGCCAGCAAGATTGACGGCACCACTGTGGCACCGGTTGACGTCGAAGCCGAAGCGGCCAAGGCAGCCGAACATGAGGCTGCTATCCAAAAAATTGTCGACAGCAAGAAGTATTTTTTACCGATTAACTCCGTCGAAAAACGGCGCAGCGCCCGGTTTGTAGCCCTGGGTATCGTCTTGGCGATAGTCTTGAGCGTGGCCTGGCTGGACATCGCGCTTGATGCTGGGCTGATCCATCTCGGCAGTGTCAAAGCCCTTACTCACCTCTTTTCCAGCTAGTTCTACAACAGATTTAAGCAGTCGTTTTTGCTAAAATGTGTAGATGTCAGACAGATTATTTGAGGGGTTAAATCCGGAGCAGAGGCGGGCAGTAGAAACGACCGAGGGTCCGCTGCTCATCCAAGCCGGAGCCGGCTCAGGCAAGACCAAGACGCTGACCCACCGGATTGCCTATCTGATCGCCACCGATAAAGCTACACCCTACAACATCCTGGCCGTGACCTTTACCAATAAAGCCGCCAAAGAAATGCGTGCCCGGGTGGCCGAATTGCTTGGCGAGAGCGCCGATAATCGGGGCTTTATGCCCTACATGGGTACCTTTCACGGTATCTGCGTCCGGCTGCTGAGGCAGGACGGGGAGGCGGTCGGTATCCCGCGCAGTTTCGTGATATTTGATGAGTCCGACAGACAGGCGACGGTCAAGCAGGCCAGCAAACAGCTGATGATCGATGAAAAAACCTTTCCGGCTCGGGCGATGAGCGGTATGATCAGCAGCGCCAAAAATGAAATGCTTTCACCGGAAGAGTACGCCGGAATTGCCAAAAGCCCAGCCCAAGTGGCAGCCGCCCGCATTTATCCCCTGTATCAACAGGCTTTGCGTGATGCTTCGGCCTTGGATTTTGATGACCTGATCAATCGCACTGCCCAGATGCTTAAAGCCCAGCCAGAGATTCGAGCCAAATGGCAGCAGCAATTCAACTACATCATGATCGATGAGTACCAGGATACCAACGCCGCTCAGTACCAATTAGTTAACATGTTAACTAATGACCGTAAAAATATTGCCGTAGTGGGTGATGACTGGCAAAGCATCTATAGCTGGCGAGGGGCTGATTTCCGCAATATCCTCAAATTTGAAAGTGATTTCAAAGACTGTACGATTATTAAACTCGAACAAAACTACCGCAGTACAAAAAATATTCTTGATGCCGCCCACGCCGTGATTAGTAAAAATGCCCAGCGCAGCGACAAGCAGCTGTGGACCGATGCCGGCGACGGCTTGCCGGTACAGATGGTGCAGGTCAGCGGCGAGCGGGCAGAGTCGGAAGCTATTATCCGTCGTATTAGGCTGGCAATAGACAGCGGGCACAAGCGCTACCGTGATTACGCCGTACTGTACCGGACTAATGCTCAAAGCCGCAGTATCGAAGAAGGTTTCGTGCACTATGGCATACCCTACCGGGTAGTTGGCGGCGTGCGGTTTTATGACCGCAAAGAAATCAAAGACATCATGGCCTACTTGCGATTAATTTTCCAGCCCAATGATCGGGTTAGTTTTGAGCGAATTGTCAATATCCCGGCTCGCGGCATCGGTGCCAAAAGCCTGCAAAACCTGTTTGCCTGGCAGCAGACTCGCGAGTTGTCATTGTTCGACGCCCTGCAGCAGGCGGACAGCTGCACTGAGCTGACACCCAAAGCCCGCCAGGCACTGTCGGAGCTTGGTGATATCCTGGCTAGTTTGCGGATTGTCAGTGAAGACGCTGCGGTAGCCGGCCTGATCGATTCCTTGCTGCGTCGGATTGACTACCTGCATTACCTGGATGACGGTACCCCGCAGGGCGAAACCCGCCAAGAAAACGTCCGCGAGCTGCTGAGCGTAGCCCGTGAATACCAGGACGAGGGTCTGGCCGGCTTTCTCGAAGAGGTGGCCCTGGTCAGCGATCTGGACGGTGCCAATTTTGAAAATGATGCCGTAACCCTGATGACGCTGCATGCCGCCAAAGGGCTGGAATTTCCAGTGGTGTTTATGACCGGTCTCGAAGAATCGATTTTTCCGCATTCGCGAGCGCTGCATGACCAGAGTGAAATGGAAGAAGAACGCCGGCTGTGCTACGTCGGCATGACCCGGGCCCGGCAGGAGCTGTACATGACTTACGCTTCCAGCCGGATGCTCTATGGCGGGGTCCAGCACAACCCGCCATCGCGTTTTTTGAGCGAAATTGACGGCGAATTCCAGGCTGCCGGCAGTTATGAGCCGGCGTTTAGTTTCCAGCTAACGGCCTCTGGAGGCAGCAGCCAGTTGCCAGTCTCCAGCGAGCCGCGCTATATCCCGGATCTAAACGAGGGCGACGGTGTCCGGCACGAAGTCTTTGGTCAGGGGACAGTTATGGAAATCGAAGGCGACACGGCGGTTATTTATTTTAAAGGCAAGGGCAGCCGCAAACTCAATATCAGCTTCGCGCCGCTGGAAAAGCTATAACGCGGTAGGACCTGCCGGCCGCGGCTGGCAGCGAACAGGGGTATTTGGTACAATGAAACATCGGTGACTTATGAGCAATAAACTCCAGAAACTACACATTCGCTTTACTCGCTTCCATCGGGTACGGCTGCCGCGGCGCATTCGCAAGTTCAAAATCATGAGCCGTCATCCCTTCGCGGTACCGGTGATCACGCTCAGTCTGCTAGCTGTGCTGACGGGCAGCCTCTACTTGGTGGCCCGCCAGACCAATAACTTGCCGCCGCCGCACGATGCCAAAATCGTTATTATTTCGCATGACCACCAGCAGCAGATTGTCCCGAGCCAGGAAAAGACTGTCGGCGCGCTGCTGGCCAAATTGCATTTGACGCTTGGCGATGGTGATGTCGTCGAGCCGGCGGCCACGGCCGTCATCAGCCAGGACGAGTTCCGGGTCAATATTTACCGTGCCGTGCCAGTCCAGATTGTCGACGGTGCCCACAAAAGCTTTGTCTTTAGCGCGGCTAAGACACCGCGAGCCATCGCCGTAGCCGGCGGCAATGCTCCGTATCCCGAAGATATTATCAAGACTGAGCCGTCGGCCGATTTTTTGCGGAGCGGTGCTATCGGCGAACAAGTCGTCATTGACCGGGCTACCCCAGTCAATGTCGATCTCTACGGTACGCCAGTGGTACTCCGGACCCATGCCGCTACGGTCGCGGGGCTGATGAAAGAAAAAAAGATCGTCCTGGCTAAAAACGACCAGCTGAGTGTACCGCCAAGTACGCCGATTAGTGCCAGCCAGCCGATCGCTTTTATCCGTACCGGCATCAAAGTTGAAACCGTGACCGAAGAAATCGCTACGCCGGTACAGACCATCAATGACGCTTCGCTGGCTTACGGTACCAACGCTGTCCGCCAGCAAGGGTCGCCTGGCCAGCAGGTGGTGACCTATGAGGTCACGCTGGTCAATAATGTCGAGACCGGCCGTAAAACCATCCAGCAAGTCGTGACAAAAGCTCCTGTCACCCAGATCACCGTGGTTGGCAGCAGCCTCAGCGGTATAAAAGGCGATATGGCGCTGGCTGGCATCGCCCCTGGCGATTACCAGTACGCTGACTACATTATCAGCCGTGAGTCAGGCTGGTGTCCCACCAAGGCCCAGGGACAGTACGGCGGCTGTCCGCCCTATGCCGGCTCCGTCCCCAGCGGCGGCGGCTATGGTCTCTGCCAGTCGACGCCGGGTTCTAAGATGGCCAGCGCCGGCGCTGACTGGGCGACCAATCCGATTACTCAGCTGCGCTGGTGCGCCGGCTACGCCTCGCGCTACGGCGGCTGGTCAGGCGCCTATAACCACTGGCTAAACTACCACAGCTGGTAGCTATGGCCGACACTCCTATCGGTAAAAAATCGCTCGGCCAGCACTGGCTATACGACGAGGCCAGTCTGCTGGCCATGTGCGAGGCAGCTAAGCTGTCCGAAAAAGATACGGTGCTGGAAATTGGCCCCGGCTTAGGTACCTTGACTGAACTATTGGCCGAAGGTGCTGCCCGCGTGGTAGCGGTAGAGTTTGACGAAAAACTGGCCGCCAGTCTGCCGCACCGGGTCAAAGCCCCCAACCTGGAAATTGTTTCCCAGGATATCCTCAGTTTTGATTTCACCAGCCTGCCGGCGGTCTACAAGATTGTGGCTAACATTCCTTACTATCTGACTAGCAACTTGATCCGGGTCATCAGCGAGACAGCCAACCCGCCAGCTGTAGCCGTCATCCTAGTCCAAAAAGAAGTCGCTGAGCGGGTGGCCGCCACGCCTGGCAGTATGTCCATCCTGAGCGTCACAGCCCAGTATTACTGGCAGGTCAGCCTTGGCCTGGTCGTCCCAGCCAAACTGTTTACTCCACCTCCCAAAGTCGATTCTCAAATCCTGATACTTCAGCGCCGCCCCTCGCCGCTCTTCTCAGACACTGATCCCAAACTGTTCTTCCGCCTAGTCAAAGCCGGTTTTGTCCAGCGCCGCAAAACCCTGCTGAATTCCCTCAGTGCCGGTCTTAACCTGAGCCGGGAAGCCACTCAGGTCATGTGCGCCACGGCCGGTATCGACCCCCAGCGCCGTGCCCAAACCCTCAATCTCGAGGAGTGGCACGCCCTCTACCATTGCATGTTTTAAGAGCCGTATGCCTAGTAGATAGCTGATACCCACCCATTGGATAGCTGATGGATGCCCAGCGGCTAGCCACTAGCCAGCTACATATAAAAAGACGAGACGTGCGTCCATAGTTGACGTGTTAAGTGTTGTCAAATACACTGGTGAATATGGGTCCCACCAACAATCTCACCTATCTCCTCCAGCACTTATCGGCTATTATCGGCAAGCAGGCTGACCAGATACTGCAGGAACAGCTGGGCATCGGCCTCAGCCAGTACAAAATCCTGATGGTCCTAGAGTGGAACCCCCGTGTCCAGCAAAAAAGTATCGCTGACTCGCTGGGACAGACTGAAGCCAGTGTCAGCCGCCAGATCAAGCTGCTGATCGGCAAAGGCCTGCTGGTCACCAAGCGCGATCCCTACAACCGCCGCAAGCACATTAGCGCGCCGACGCCGCTCGGTATGCAGATTACTGAAGCTGCCAGCCATATCCTGCGCCGCAGTTTCGGTCCGGAATTTTCCAAACTTGGCGAAGACCAGCTGATGCAGCTGACGGCTAGCCTGGTACGTCTGCATGCTATCGTCTGCCAGTCCGGCAAGCCCGGCGCCTGCGACCACCCCCTCGGACTTTAGACAGAACTTAGATGCCACAGCCGGCAGTGCCGGCAATAGTAGATCTTGAGCTTTGTCCCGTGCTGGTACAGCGCCACCGTAGCCGCCGCTTGGGCCTGCCGCCGCGAGTCAAAAGCCAGTTTGTCGACGCAAGGCAGGGAGTCAATTTCAGCATCCATAGCCCTATATTAACAGGCAGGGCACTTGCAAGATTATTGACATAAGTGGTATAATAGCGATTACGGGGCTGAATTTTAAGCTCGACGTTGGACTTTATCGGTTAGATCAGCAG
>CAZXIT010000014.1:0-17561 GCA_964640775.1 uncultured Candidatus Saccharibacteria bacterium | reverse complement strand
CTGGCGTACAGTTCGGATTTCCGTATACCGATACTTATGACCAGCGGAAATTTGGTCCGCATCGCGGGGTGAATAAAAATATGATTGATCTGCGGCAGGCTGATTACGAGAAACTGGCAGAATTGATGGCTGACACCCAGGCTCTCCGGTCAGTCGTTACCGAGTATCCTTCCAACCCGTTGCTCTGGACACCTGACTTGCAGCGATTGGACGCCATTTTAGACGGCGAGACACCGATTGTCCTCGATGATACCATTGGCACGATGTATAACTTGGATGACGCCAAGCTGCCCGATGGCGTGGTCGCCCGGGTCACCAGCTTGACTAAATTTGTTTCCAGTGTCGGCGACGTGATGGGCGGCGCCGTTGTGCTTCGGCCGGAGAGTCCCCACTATGAAAAGCTCAAGGCGGCGCTCGAAGAACTCTATGAAGACACGCTGTGGTACGAAGATGCCGAAGTGCTGGCCCGCAACAGCGAGCTGTTTCCCGGCATCATGCCGGTCATTAACCACAACGCTGCGGGCCTGGCGGGGTGGCTCCAAGAGCACTGGACAGGCGAGGGACGGCCGCTGCGGGCGGTGTATCATCCCAGTCTTAACGACACCGAGGCTTATGATGCCGTGCGCAAAGATACCGGTGGCTACGGCGGACTGATGAGCCTGCAGTTCAATGACCCGCAGGCGGCCTACTGTTTTTATGATGCTCTGAAAGTTACCAAAGGCCCCAGCCTCGGGACCTATTACACCTTGGCCTGCCTCTATACCTGGCTAGCTCACAAACCGGTCGAATCTGTCCAAAAATTCGGTGTCACGCCGGAACTGGTACGGTTATCGATCGGTATCGAAGATCTCACGGATCTCAAAGTACGAGCTGGCCAGGCGTTTCACGCCGGCTAGGCCGCTTGCGAAAAACCCGGGTAGACCAGTCTGCCTATCCAGTTTTCATGCAGTACCCGGCCGTCGCTGGCCCACGTCAGCCGGGCATTCTTAGCAGCCGGCGGACCGACATAGTACCCAGCCGGTATCGCCAAGCCGGTATCGCGGTCGCGTTCGAACTCATTATGCAGGTCAAGCCGGTCATACTCGGGGTGAGCCTGGAGGTAAACGTCAGTACCGCCGGCCCGGTTGGGCGACTCCAAAAGCAGCCAGCCGGCTTCATCGCTTGCCGCAACGATGCTGAGAGCGCTCTCGCCCAGGATCTTCTCAACCGGTACGTCTCCCCACCTGGAGTGCGGAGCCCGGATGGTGTCATTCATACCGGTGACAAGGGGACTGTCAGGCAGCAGGACAGGATGGTCATACACACCAAAAATTTTACCGCGGTCTTCTTTGACCTGCTTGACGATATCAAATTTATGACGCAGGGCAAAATGGGCGCCAAGGCATGAGAATATTGTTGACCGTACGTTGGCGTCAGCCCAGTCCATCACCTCCTGAAGCTGCCGGTAATAATGGACTCTCTCTACCGGCAGGGCCCGGAAATCGAGGATTGGATCGCCGGAAAAACCGCTGGTGTGGGCTTCGATTTCGAGGTTGTCACCGGTGATGATCAGCCCGTCCAGACCTTGCTCGGCTACTTGAGAGAAGGGCTTATAGCGTTCAAAAAGTTCTTTTTTGCTCGAACCGGGCCGATCACGCCGGTCATCGTCAAGTTTCATAAATACCGGCTCTATCTGCAGCAGCGACTGGCTGCCGATCCAGCGCAGCCATTGGATCTCCGTCTGGGCCGCCGATTCCCCGGGCATATTATTCATTATCCCGATACGGGCTGGGCGGATATCCTGGTGGGCGGCCTGCGCTTCACCCAAGACGGGGATGCTGGCATCAACCAGTCTTTGGCGCAGGCAAGGGTCCGGAGTAGATTCCATCAACACAATAGGCATGACGCTTGATTATAGCAGGGAATTTGCTATTTGTCCCAGAAAATGATAATGTCGGTTTAATTAGAAACTAGTGTCCTTGAGAGTGGGAATAAGGTGACTTTGCAGGTATGAGATATGTCAGTCTGAGTAATCCGAATGATCAAGCTACATTTCAGCAAGCGCTGCATCGCGGTGTCCCCGAGGATAGCAGCAGTGTATATGTACCTGAGCAGATACCGGAGCTGAGTCTTGACCAGGTCGACAGCCTAATCGGTGCTGACCAGATCCACATTGGTACGACGCTATTGCGGCCATATGTGCAGGGGGAGATAAACGAATCCGATTTAGATAAAATTGTTCGCCAGGCTACCACGTTTGAGACCCCGATTGTCGATGTCGGCGATCGCAAGGTGCTTGAATTGTTTCATGGTCCAACTGAAGCATTCAAAGACGTCGCGGCTCGTTATATCGGCGCTCTTTTCCAGCATTTCTACGAAGAAACCGGCGTACCCGTCCTAGTCTTGGTGGCAACGAGCGGTGATACTGGCGAGGCTGTCGCCGAAGGCTTGGCTGATATGGAGGGCGTCATGGCAGCCGTACTGTATGCCAAAGGCCGGGTTAGCCGGCGGCAAGAAATGGGCTTGCGCCGCACCGCCGCCAACGTCCATGTGGCCGAGGTGGAGGGCACTTTTAATGATTGCTTGCGGCTCACCGAACAGGCGTTTGATGATCCAGATCTCAGACAAGCGCATAATCTGACGACGGCGAACTCCATCAATGTCGGGCGGTTTGTGCGGCAAACCACCTATGCCGCCCAGCCGTTTGCAAAACTGGGGCCTGATTTTAGAGGCAGGATGGTCTATCCGTTTGGCAATGGGGGCAACCTGGGAGCAGGCATCTTGACGTGGCATATGGGTGTGCCGTTTTATGGCGGGTTTGGGGCGGGCAATAACGCCAATAATCCGATGCATCGCTATCTCAAGACCGGCCGCTACGAACCCGTCGACACCATATCAACCCTGTCGAATGCCATGGACGTCAACAAGCCAAAGGGGATAGGAAGGCTCGGCTGGATGTTCGATGGCAATGTCGAGGCTATGAAGTACGCTGTCTCGGCTCGCACGATAAGCGATGAAGCAACGATTGCCACCATTCGCGGCGTCTATGACCGCACTGGTTATGTGCTCGACCCGCATACGGCGGTGGCCTGGGCCGCGAGCAATCCGGGCGACATTGTCGTCTCTACGGCTTCACCAACAAAATTCGCCGAAGAAATTTACAATACGACAGGCATCGCAGTCGACAATAGTGCGAAACTTGCCGAGCTGCGCCAGAAACCGGAGCGCTACGCCGAGCTAGCCAATGAGTTTGCTGATTTTAAAGCCTTCCTACTCGACCTGCCACACGCTTGAACACTTAAGTCCGATCTGTTACAATGGCTGAGTACTAAATTATAAGCAGGCTTGGGACTCAGATCCTCCTACGCGGCACCTTGAGCGGACCGCGCGGGCTCCCAGTCGAAGAGAAAGGACTAACGTATGGCGGTTGACGTCGATATTAAAAAATTATTGGAAGCTGGAGCACATTTCGGCCATAAGACCGATCGCTGGCACCCCAAAATGGCTCAGTACATTCACAGCAAGCGCGGCGGTACGCACATTATTGACCTGGCAAAAACAGTTGAAGGCCTAGACGCGGCGCTGGCATTCATTGCCAAAACTGCAGCCACCGGCAAGCAGGTCTTGCTGGTTGGCACCAAGCGCCAGGCCCAAGACATTATCAAAAAAGCGGCAGTCGAGACCGACATGCCCTATGTCACGGAGCGCTGGCTCGGCGGTATGCTCACTAACTGGAACACCATTGGCGGCCGGGTCAAACACCTCCAAGATCTCGAAAACCGCATGGCGAGCGGAGAACTTGCCAACAAATACAACAAGCTCGAGGTCCAGCGCTTCCAGGAAGAAATCGACCAGATGAACGTCCTCTACGGCGGCGTCAAAGAGCTCAGCGCTCGCCCCGGCGCGATTTTTATCGTTGATATTGTCAATGATGTCAACGCCGTACGCGAAGCCAAAAAACTCGGCATCCCGATCGTGGCCATCGTCGATACCAATGCTGATCCCAGCCAGGTGACCTATCCGATCCCAGCCAACGATGACGCTATCAAGACCATCCAGCTCATCGCGGACTACGTGCAGGCTGCTATCCAATCCGGCAAAGCCCAAGGTGCCAAGTCGGTCGACAAGGCCGAGGCTGCACCAGCCCCTAAAGCTAAAGCTGAGACTGTGCCTGAGACTAAACCAGCCGAAGCTTCAGTAGAAGCAGCTGCCGACGCAGTCCCCCCGGCAGCAGCATAAATACCCCAAGATAAGGAGAAATTCATCTATGGCAATTGAAATTAGCGAAGTAAAGCGGCTCAAAGACTTAACTGGTGTCGGCCTGACTGATGCCAAAAAAGCCCTGGAAGAAGCCGGCGGCGATTTTGACAAAGCCCTGGCCGCCATGCGCAAAAAAGGTCTGACCAAGGCCGAAAAGCGCGGCGAGCGTGAAGCCCGGGCGGGTGTCATCGGCACCTATAATCACGACGGCCGTATTGGTGTCCTGGTCGAGGTCAACTGCGAAACTGACTTTGTCGCCCGCGGCGACCTGTTTGCCGAGCTGGTCAAAGACGTCGCCATGCACATCGCCGCCTCGGCGCCGCAGTACGTGTCTGCCGAAGAGGTGCCGGCCGAAGACCGTAATCGCATACAGGTTGAATTTACCGAAAAGACTAAATCGGAAGGCAAGCCGGCCGATATGATTGAAAAAATCGTCGACGGCCAGCTCAAAAAATATTTTGCCGAACGCTGCCTGCTGGATCAGCCCTTCGTCAAAAACCCTGACATCACCGTCGCCGACCACGTCAAGCAAAATGCTGCCCTGATGAATGAAAACGTCGTCGTTCGCCGCTTTAGCCGCTTGGCGCTCGGCGAACTGTAGTTAAGTAATTAACTGCCCTGCCATTATTTACGCTGTAGAGTAAAAGATATGCTATCTGGAGAACGGACCGCCTTAGCCGAAAATGAAACCCTGTTGCTGGTATTTAGGCCGGATACCCTCCAAGATATGCGGTTGCAGCTGGCCGAGCGCGGCGCAACAGTAGGAATTTTACCAATGATTAGCCGCAAGGATAAACGGACTACTGCCGAGCGCTATGCCCAGATGGCTGTCCGAGTTTTTGAAGGGAAAATGGCAGAGCCGCTCGACCCAATGGCACGAGACCCGCAACGCTGGGTTAATTCGGCGATGCGAGCTATGCAGGCCGGGGGCTATGTCGTCTCCATTGTTGAGCCGCAGCCAGCCTCCGCGGCAGACTATCAGCCTACATCAGCATAACGCTCCGCGTAGTGTACACTTTAAGTATCAAATAAACGGAAAGTCTTATGCAGCCCAATCAAGTTGTCAGCGACGCCCAAAGCAAGTTTCAGCAAACAGTTGAACGCTTTCGCGACAGTCTAAAAAGTTTACGGACCGGGCGGGCGAGTGCCGCCATGCTTGACGGTGTGATGGTTGAAGCCTACGGTACGCCGATGCCCTTAATCCAGCTAGCTGCAGTTACTGCGCCTGAGGCGCAATTGATTCAAATTACGCCTTTTGACCCGTCAAATATGACGGCAATTGTCAGTGCTATCCGAGACAATCAGAGCCTGGGGCTAAATCCGTCAGATGATGGCCGGGTGATTCGAGTGCCAATTCCGGCTTTAACTGAAGAGCGCCGCCGCGAATTAGCCAAGCAGATTGGGCAGAAGCAGGAAGAAGCCATGATTCAGCTGCGAGCCATTCGCCACGATGCACTCGACCTCATTAACGCTGCCAAAAAGGATAAAGACATCGGTGAGGACGATGCCAAGCGTCTTGAAAAACAAATCGACGAAGCCATGGCCAAATCGAGGGGCGACGCCGAAAGTGCTGCTCGGGCCAAAGAGTCCGATATTCTTTCCCTCTAAATATCTAATAATCTCAGGTGTGGGTAATGACAGTCGTGCCGATCGGCGCCCAGTCGTAGACCCACTCGGCGTCGCTATCGGATAGACCGACGCAGCCGTGAGAGCTATTGTTGGCTCCAAACCAGCTCAGCGGGTGCCAATAGACACCGTGCACGGCATAGCCGCCGGGCAGGAAGTAATTAATCCAGTGAACGTGCGGCTGGAAATATTTAGTACCGTTGGCATTGAAGCCCTTCATATCCTGCACGGCCAGCTTCTGGTAGATCTGGTATTGTCCAATCGGCGTGGGGGTTGCCGGGGCACCGGCACTGATCAGAAAACTGCGCGTCATCACGCCTTTGTCGTAGACCCACATCTCTTTGGATACGATGTTTACCTCTATTATTTTATCGACTGTTGCGGCACTGACTGCCTGAAAGGGCAGGCTTTGCAGCGGTATATTGAGCTGCATGCCTTTGGCGCCGAGCAGATTTTGGGCCAGCTGTTTTTGGAGCTGGCTGCTATCACCGAGGCTAACGCCATTTTTACCGTTGCCAATGACGCTGGTACTGCCATCAGCGCGCGTGATAGTTATCGGGTTGACAGGTGCTTTGAGGAACGGCTTGGTCATATCAGTCATTGTTGCCGCAATCGCGGCAGCATTGACGTGGATATAGCTGACGGACTTGGTTTTGTCATTGACGACTTGCAGCCAGCTGGTGATGGCTTCGGGACTAACGGGCACCGTCTTGCCGTCGATTATCAGGCTGAGCGGCTGGCTGGCAAGGTGCTGCAGGCTGGCAGCCAGCTGATTGCTGGCGACGGTCATATTGGGGCCCTGATGAGGCACTGCGGGTATGTGTATGCTCGAGACGGCCAGCGGAATACTGGGGATGTGCGAGGATAAATAGACGGAGGCAACCTGGACACCCGAACCGGCGACAAACAAGAATAAGAGCGCGAATACACCCAAGCTGTACTCATGTATGAACTCGAGACCACGCTCCCACAGCGATGCTCCCGGCGCACCCTGGCTGCCGGGGGTACTGCCCACCGCCATATTTGGCATAAATATCCGACTCACTTCTCTGACCTCTGTTTGTTTAGACGTTTTGGGTTTTGACTGCCCTTATGGACAACTATACACCTCAAAATTATTTTGACAAGCTTTTGCTATACTTAGGTAGCAATGGGAATATTTCTACTGGTTGTCGGGATTGTATTATTTATTAGTCTTGTCGTCGTCCATGAATTCGGGCACTTTATCATGGCTCGGCGCAATGGGGTGGAAGTCGAAGAATTCGGAATATTTTTTCCTCCGCGCCTGTACAAGCATACGGCTAAAGGCGGCTGGATTTTTACAATTAACCTCATACCGCTTGGCGGTTTTGTGAAGCTCAAGGGCGAGCATGACAGTGACACCGTGCCTGGCAGTTTTGGGGCGGCCACGCTCAGCGCGAAAAGCAAGATTATGGCTGCCGGCGTGGTGATGAATCTGCTTGTGGCGCTGGTGCTGTTTACGATAGTGGCGCTGATCGGTATGCCAAAGCTGGTCGACAACCAGTTTAGCGTGAAATCAGACACCAAGCTGCTCAGCCAGAAGCTGCTGGCCGGCTACGTTGAACCAGAATCGCCGGCCAGCAAAGCCGGCTTGCAGTCTCATGATGAGCTCAACGCTATCCAGTCGTCTGGCTACAGCCCGGTAGCCATCACTACTGCCGCAAGTTTGCCGGCTATTACTAAAGACTTTGCCGGCAAGCCAGTGAAGCTTTTGATTACACGGGGGAGCCGCCATCAGGAGCTCCAGCTGACCTTGCGCTCAGCCGCCGAAGTGGCAGCTAGCCGCAAGGCTGGCAATCCCAAAGGCTACTTGGGTATCGCGCCGCGAGACTTTACGCTGCAGCGTGCTACTTGGTCGGCGCCTGTCGTGGCAGTAGGTTTGAGCGCCCAGCTGACTAGCCTGACGTTTCAGGGCTTGGGTCATGCGCTCGCTGGTCTTGGCGGCCTGATCGCTGGCGGTGTTACGGGCAACACCCAGGCCCGGCAGCATGGCCAGACTGAAGCCAGTGCTGATGTATCGGGTCCGGTCGGTATTTTTGTGACGCTCAAAGAGGGAAGTCTGCTGGGCTACCAGTTCATGCTTTTCATCATCGCTTACATCTCCCTGGCGCTGGCAATTATGAATATCCTGCCGATCCCGGCGCTCGATGGCGGCCGATTGTGGCTGACTCTGTTTACCCGCAGTATCAAGCGGCCGCTGTCTGCCAAACGCGAAGAAGCTATCAATGCCAGCGGCTTCCTGGTGCTGATCGGACTCATTATTTTGATCACTATCGTCGATGTCAAAAGATTCTTCTAAGTTACGCCAGCGATCCGAAACTGCTGCCGTTGATTCCAGCGCCTTAAATGTGAAGCCGGCCGCCGCACCAGCTGTCCCCTGGAACCCCTGGTGGGGAGTGGCTTTCGTGGCACTTATCTACTATGGCTCGCAAATATTCGGCGGCCTGACTATTCTGCTATACCCCAAACTGCACCACTGGTCAGCCATACAGGCGAGCGACTGGCTGACCAACTCGGTCAACGGCCAGTTTGCCTTCTTTGTGCTGGCAGAAGGATTTACCCTCGGCTTTGTCTACCTATTTTTGCGGCGCTATAAGCGCGGCTTTAGCAGTATTGGCCTGCATCGGCCGCGGCTCAGAGATCTTGCCTATGGATTAGCCGGGGTGCCGCTGTATTTCATTTTTTATTTCACGACGGTGGTTGTAGTCGCCGCGCTGGTGCCAAGTTTTAATGTCGAGCAGCAGCAGCAGATTGGCTTTGAGCACGTGCGCGGCGCACTGCCGCTGATACTGACATTCCTAAGCTTAGTCGTCCTGCCGCCAATAATAGAAGAAATCGTCGTCCGCGGACTGCTGTATACCAGTTTTAAAAAGGCCTTGCCGCTGGCCTGGGCAGTAGTGTCTACCAGCGCCTTGTTCGCGGCCGCACACCTGCCTGAGGGCGGCGACAGCGGGCCGCTGTACATCGCGGCTCTCGACACCTTTATCCTCAGTCTGGTACTAATTTACCTTCGTGAAAAAACTGGCAGTCTCTGGGCTTCTATCACGCTGCATAGCATCAAGAACGGCGTCGCCTATGTCGCCCTATTTATCGCGCCGTTAGTACACCTCAATCTCCATTAGTCCCAGCAGGATTTTGATTGAATCCAGGGCGCAGTTCCTTGCTCGGCGTAGAGCTTCATAGCTTTTTTGTTCTGGACTTCAGGCGGGGCGTATTTTGCTTTTAGGTAGCCCATGAACCTTTTCCAAGTACTGTCGAGAATCTGGAAACCGCCAGAAGCCGTGCTGCGGGGATTTTGGGCTTTATAATTGATTTTTTTGGTCGGTGAATTAACTGATTCGCAGCCGCCAATGCGTCTCAAGATGACAGGCAATTCGGCTTCCGGATCAGCAGCTGCTACTGCTGTTTGTGCGGCATCGAGACGGTCTGGCGACATAGTATTAGCAGGCGCAGGGCCGGCTGCAGCGGCTAGTACTGCCGTGCCACCGATGTCTGCATAGTCTCTGGGTTGAGGTAAAGGTGATTCTGCGGCGTGCACTGCCAGCGATGCCAGGACGACTGACACTGCTCTCGGGACAATAGATCCGATTCTCTCAGCGTGATTGGCTATACCACCCCCTCTCGTTGAGTACTATTCGTTAGTAGTTGCTGTCCGGATCACATACATCAAGCGGTCTGCAGCCGCTCGTGCAATCAAATTAGCAAGTACTAATGACTAGCACTATCTACTGTAGCTCTCCAAAATGCTTATGTCAAAGCACAGCAGCTTCGTTCTGCCGCTATTCATTCCAAATAAAAGACGAAGCATAGTAAACTAGTCAGTGGACCAGGGGGAACAATATGAGACTGTCGCAACTATTTACCAAAACCAGCAAGACTATACCAGCCGATGAGACGTCCAAAAACGCCCAGCTGCTGATTCAAGCCGGCTTCATCTACAAAGTCATGGCCGGCGTTTACGCTTACACGCCGCTTGGCCTGCGTGTCGTCGAAAATATCAAACAGATCGTACGCGAGGAAATGAATGCTGTACAGGGGCAAGAGCTGATCATGACCAATTTGCAGCCTCGCGATACCTGGGAGACGACGGGTCGCTGGGATGACGAGGTCGTCGACATCTGGTTTAAAACTAAGCTCAAAGATGACACTGACATTGGTCTGGCCTGGTCGCACGAAGAAGCGATTATCGATATGATGAAGCACTTCGTGAGCAGCTACAAAGACCTGCCGATCAGTGTCTATCAGTTTCAGACTAAATTGCGCAACGAACTGCGGGCCAAAAGCGGCATTATGCGCGGCCGAGAATTTGTCATGAAAGATATGTACTCGATGTCAGTTGATGCCGCCCAGCATGATGCCTACTATGATTCAGTCATCGAGGCTTACAAAAAAGTCTACCAGCGCCTGGGGCTCGGCCAAGACACCTACGTGACATTTGCCAGCGGCGGCGCCTTTACCAAGTTCAGCCATGAATTCCAAACCGTCTGCGAGGCTGGCGAGGATGTTATCTACGTCCACCGCGGAAAAAATATCGCCATCAACGAAGAAGTTCTCGACGACGAAAGCTTGAAGCAGCTGGGTGTAAGCCGCGCCGAACTCGAAGAAGTAAAAAGCAGCGAAGTTGGCAATATCTTTAATTTTGGCACTGACAAAAGCCAGCAGATGAGTTTTAGCTTTACCAGCGAGGCCGGAGAAAAAAAGTTTGTGCATCTTGGATCCTACGGGATCGGCATTACCAGGGTCATGGGTGTCATCGCCGAGAAATTTAGTGATGACAAAGGCTTAGTCTGGCCGGAAGCCATAGCACCAGCACGAGTTTACCTGGCGCGGCTTGGCGATAACGCGGAGGTAGTCAAATCCGCCGATGAGCTGTATGAGGCCTTGACTGTAGCGGGCGTTCCGGTACTATATGATGACCGAGACACCCGGCCAGGCGCTAAATTCGCTGATGCTGATTTGCTCGGCATACCGTATCGCCTGGTGGTGAGTGACAAGACCCAGGCCGCGGGTACATTTGAACTAAAAGCTCGCAGCTCGGACCAGCCGCAGCAGGTGACACGGGACGAACTGTTCAAAAAACTGGATATTAACGTCTAACCGTTGCTATAATGGTCCGCAGACACTAGACAAATAGCCGGCCACGCAGTGGCGTAGCTATATAAGGAGGGAAGACCGATGAAGAAGCTATTTCGATTGACCCAAGCGGGTGTCGATGAACTGCAAGCTGAAGTTAACGCCCTGATCGCTAAGCGAGCAGGGATTGCCGATGCCATCAAAACTGCCCGCGAACAGGGCGATCTCGGCGAAAATGCCGAATACCAAACCGCCCGTGCCGAGCAAGAGCGGACTGAAGCCCGAGTTTCTGAAATTGAAAATATCCTTCGCAATGTTGAAATAATCCAAAAGCCCAAAGGCGACAGCAAGGTCCAGCTGGGTTCGACCGTCAAGCTCAAAGGGGCTGAAGGCAAGGCTAAAGAGTTTCAAGTCGTTGGTACTGTCGAAGCCGACCCTCTCAGCGGCAAAATCTCCGACGAATCACCCATCGGCCAAGCGCTCCTCGGTAAAAAAGTCGGCGACGGCGTCGAGATCAAGACCCCCAGCGACACCACCTCCTACAAAATCGTCGACATCAGCTAGCTGGCCGCTGCATTCTCCGTTATACTGGTAGGCAATCATGGCTACACTGAAAGAACTGCGCGATGAGCGCTTGCGGAAACTCGACGAGTTGAAAAAGCTCGGCGTTAATCCGTATCCGGCTACCGCGAAGCGCACCCATGTACTAGCGGATATTAGCGGTGGATTTGGTAAGTTGGAGGGGCAGGATGTCAGCGTAGTCGGCCGAGTTGTCGGCATCCGCAAATTTGGCAAGATCGCCTTTGTAGCCCTGCGCGACCAGAGCGGGCAGCTGCAGCTGTTTCTCGGACAGGACAAAGTTGCTGGCCTCGACGCCAGCAGCAGCCAGCTTGGTTTTGATCAATTGCCGCTGCTGGATAGCGGAGATTTCATTGAGGCTCACGGACCGGTCATCAAGACCCAGACTGGTGAAATATCAGTTGAAGTTCGCGAGCTGCGCCTGCTGGCCAAGTCGCTCAGGCCAATGCCGCTGGCCCAAGAAGGCTTTACCAACAAAGAAGAGCGCCTGCGTCGCCGCTACGTCGACATGAACGTCAACCTTGATGTCCGCGAGCGATTTATCCGCCGCAGCAAATTTTGGCAGGCGACTCGGGATTTTCTCAACCAGCACAATTTCACAGAGGTCAATATCCCGGTGCTGGAGCACACCACCGGCGGTGCTGACGCCAATCCCTTTGTAACCCGCATGGACGCCCTAGACCAGGATTTCTACCTCCGCATCAGCCACGAATTGCCGCTGAAGCGCCTGATTGGTGCCGGATTTGAAAAGGTCTATGACATCGGCCCCAGGTTTCGCAACGAAAACTATTCTGACGAGCACCTTCCGGAACACGTGGCCATGGAATGGTACTGGGCCTATGCTGATTGGCGCCAAGGCATGCAGTTTCAGACCGAGCTCTTCAGGCGTGTAATCGGGGAAGCCTTCGGCACGCTGCAGTTTAAGCTCGGTGAGTTTGACGTCGACCTGGCCAAAGATTGGGAAGAGTGGGATTACGCCGAAGTTATTCAAAAACACTACGGCCTTGATCCGTTTAACTGCAGTCTCGAAGCAGTAAAAAAAGCACTCACCGAGCACAAATTAGAAGTCGAAAAGGCCGACAACAAAGCCCGCGGCATTGATAAATTATGGAAAAATATTCGCAAAGACGTCGCTGGACCGGTGTGGCTCGTCAATACCCCGACATTTATCAGTCCTCTGTCCAAAACCAACCCGGATCGCCCGGAGACCACTCAGCGCTTCCAGGCAGTCATCGCCGGCAGTGAGATGAGCAATGGCTTCTCCGAGCTCAACGATCCGGTTGATCAGCTGCAGCGGTTTGTCGAGCAGCAGGGACTGCGCGACGCAGGTGACGACGAGGCTATGATGCTGGATATTGATTTCGTAGAGATGCTGGAATATGGCATGCCGCCAGCCTGCGGCCTGGGATTTTCGGAGCGGGTATTTTGGGTTTTCGAGGGTGTCAGTGCCCGCGAAGGCGTGCCGTTTCCTCAGCTGCGCCACGAAATCGACGAAGGAACCAAGGCGATTTACCCTAAAGTTACGTTTGGCTAAGCTGCATGGTTGAAGTCAGCGATGAACAGTTTCAGCAGCTGATTGACCAGGCGCTCTCCGAGCTGCCAGGCGAGCACGTTAAAAATATTAAAAATGTGGCGATTTTGTACGAGGAAGTACCGACGCCTGAGCAGCGTCAGCAGCTGAGCTTGGGGCATGACCAGACGCTGCTCGGTCTCTACGAGGGCACACCGTTGCCGCAGCGACAGGGAATGACTCGGATATACCCCGACAAAATTACGCTGTTTAGGGGTCCGCTGACAGCTGGCGCTATGACACTCACCGGGCTCAAAGAGCAGATCAAGCACACCTTATGGCACGAGATTGCCCACTACTATGGCCTGGATCACGACAAAATTCGCCAGCTGGAGTAAGGCCTAATGGACAGGGTTTGCAGCAGATTTTACCCGCCGCATGCCGTATACTGGGTACTTTAAGGGAGAGAAGTTTGACTCAGGAGCACACGAAACACCGTACCGTACACCAAAACCTATGGGACAAAACCTGGAAAGATGATCGGGGCCAAGTGGTCATCTGGCAAAACCCCAGTCCTTCACTGATTGGCTGGGCGGTACTGACTGTCCTGTCGCTGCTGGTCAATGGTACAGTCGCAGATGTATTTTCCTGGCTGGCGACGATCAGTTTAGCTGTTTGGTCACTGCTGGAGATTTTTGGAGGCGCCAACTATTTTCGCCGCAGTCTTGGTATAGTGGTACTAGCGTTTAGCGTCGCATCAATTGTCAACCTTTTCTAAAGGAGTTCGCGTGCAACAAGCAATTTTCGCAGCCGGCTGTTTCTGGGGAGTACAGTATTACTTTGATCAAGTACCCGGGGTGACCCGCAGTACCGTCGGCTACACAGGCGGCCACACCGACAGCCCGTCTTATGAGGATGTCTGCACCCATACTACCGGACATGCCGAGGCCGTTTTGCTGGAGTTTGATCCCGAGCAAGTCAGCTACGAGACGTTATGCCGGCAGTTTTTCAAAATGCATGACCCGACACAGATGAATCGGCAGGGACCAGATGTCGGCGATAGCTATCGCACGGCAATTTTCTACTTTGGCGACGCCCAAAAGACTATCGCGGAAAAAGTTAAAACCGCGGCGCAGGCAAACTTTGAGCGGCCAATCGTTACCGAAATTACGGAGGCTGCCGAATTTTATCCAGCCGAAGACTACCACCAGAAATACGCTGAACGTACCGGCCGCGGGATGTGCCATATCCCCTATGAACCGCTGTAGGACTGCTGTACACTAATACATCAATGGCTACAATCATTTTTGATATGGACGGTACAATTGCCGACAGCTTTGATTATGTGTCGGAGTTTTTGGCGCGTGAAGCTGGTGAATGGCCGCTGACGTCCAAGGAGAAGCAGGGGCTGCGGGGCTTGTCGATGGCAGCGATGGCCAAGAAGCTCGGTCATCATTGGTGGAACACGCCGGCACTGTTTTACAAGGGTCGGCGGCGGATGAGGCACTCGATTAAGCATTGGCGGCCGTTCGAGGGCATGCCCGAAGTCATCCGCAAACTGCACGCCGAAGGCCACGAATTATTTATCGTCAGCGCCAACTCGCTGCCTAATATGCGGCGCTTCCTGCATCAATACGACCTGCACACCTATTTTCTGGAAATTTATGGCGGTGTCGGTATGTTTGGCAAGGGTCCTGCCCTCCGGCGCTTGCTGCGCGAGCAAAATCTGGAGATGAAAGACGCCATATATATCGGTGATGAGCTGCGCGATGTCCAGGCAGCCCAATCGATCAATCTGCGCGTGATTGCCGTTACCTGGGGATTTGCCCGGCATAGCGTCTTGGAAGCCCAGAACGCCACTGCGCTGGCACACACCCCGGCAGATATCATCACGCTGCTCGAAGAACTATAAACGCTACTATTGCATAATGCCCCCAACCACAGGTATGCTTAAGCAATAATCTAGCCAAAGCAAGGAAACGTGGTGGCCAAACATAAACAGCATCATGCCCGCCGGGTACCGAAGGCCCACCATAGCAAGCCCTATCGACGACGCCATTTAGCGTTGCTGCTCTTCTTGCTGGCGCTGGTGATCGTCATCGCTATTGAAATCGGTATCGTTATCGGCCGCAACCAGCGGACTGCCGCTCCGGCTGCAGATACCGGACAGCACCAATCGGCAGCCCCCAGTCTGCGCCAAGTGCGCTCTGATTACGGCTACTCGTTTGCCGTTGACGGCGATAATTTTGACATTGTGAGCACTGATCACTCGGCGACGGTAAAGCCGAAGTCGGGGAGAGTGATCGGTCCGGTGGCCGCTGCGCAATTTAGTATTGACGTAAATCCTGACACCAAGCAGCTGCTAGCCGCCCGCGCCAAGCCCGAAAATACCGGCCTGAGCGCCCAGCAGGTAGCTGCCCAGCTGTTCCCGGTTGCGTCCACCAGTACTTTGGCTGTCAGCATAATCTCTAGCGGTCCAGACACACTCAATGCGGTACCGGTGTATAAAACAGTCTATGAGTTCACGAGCCGTAAAAGCGGGGGTAAGAGCTATGCAGTTGTCTGGAGCGGGGCCAGCAAAGACCGAGCTTTCGCCGTCAAGTTAAATGGCCTGGTCGGCAGTACCAGTATCCCGACAGCTTTCGCGCCGATTTTTGCCAGCCTCAATATTTCGGCCGACCAGGCAGTACTCGGCGCCAGTACCAGCGCCTTTGCTACGCCCTCAGCCGCCGCCAGCCAGAAACTCGATACTAAATATCTGTCTGATGCCGTATCGCCGTCCGTGGTACAGATTTTTCATAGCGTCTGCGGGGTGCTGACGATTAATGGTGAGCGTCTCGGCGACAGCGGCTGCATATCGGTCAGCGGCAGCGGTTTTCTAGCAACTGCCAACGGCTATATTGCCACCAATGGCCATGTGGTGGTCTATAGTGCCAAAGATGCGGTGGCCACCCTGGTGACAGCCAATGAGAGTGTGCTGAAATCATACCTAAAGAGCCTGGGGCTCAGTGATGCGGAGATCAGCACGACCGAGTCAGATCCGGCAGCCTTGGCCACTATGGTGTCTAAAATTTATGACATTCCCGACGATCAGCTGAAATTTTCCGACAAAGGCGAATTGACCCTGGTGGCGCTGGGCAGCGAGCAGCCGGATATTAAACAATTAATAAATCTGAAAAGCAGTGCCGACCTGGCAAAATTCCGCCAGGACAGCGACACCATTAAACAGGCCGAAGTGATTGCTTCGGATTACTCCGCCAAAGATAGCTATACCACGATTGCCGATCCTAAAAATGGTTTTTCCTCAAGTGATGTGGCGCTGCTCAAAATCAATGTTACCAAAGCTCCAGCTATCCCAATTGCTACCGACAAAGTTGTCCAGAACCAAAAAATTATTGTTATGGGTTTCCCCGGAGATGCCGGCAACCCGCTGGTGGACAACACCGAGAGTGATGTCACCGTTACCGATGGCGTTGTTAGCTCTATACGGCAGGCTGCCGGGGGCAAAGGCAAGCTGTATCAGTCCGACGCCGATGCTTCGCATGGCAATAGCGGCGGGCCGGCTATCGATGACCAGGGCCGCGTCATCGGCTTGCTGACCTACCGCTACGCCAACTCCGAACCAGGCAATGCCGCCAAGAGCTACATTCGTGACATCACTGACTTTACTAATCTAGCCAGCGCCAACGATGTCAAGCTAGACAGTCACAGTACTACTCAGGATCTCTGGCTGCGCGGTCTGGAACTGTACTCTCACGACCACTATTCGGCGGCACTCAAAAACTTCCAAGCAGTCGCGGAGGCTTATCCAGCCCACCGGCTGGCCGACAGCTACATTACCAGTTCGCGTGATGCGATCGCGGCAGGCAAAGACGTCAAAGATTTCCCGATCGACGTGCTGGTGATCATATTGGTCGCCGCCTTAGCCGGGCTGGGGACGACAGTCGTGGTGATCGCCCGGCATCACGGCCTGCACAAGGTGTACCAATTATCCCAGGAAACCGCGCAGCCTGTGCCACCGCTGCCGATGCCGCTGCCAGCCGCCGGCCCGGTTGTCACGCCCACACCGGCACCTCCCAAGCTGGTACAATAGCTGGATGGCAGCGTATTACCAGCGACAGCGTTCCGCACCGTACCAACCGGGCCAGCCAGCCCTGTACAAGATCAGCCGCTCTAAAATCGAGCTGTTCAAACAATGCCCGCGCTGTTTTTGGCTGGACGGCCGTTTGAAAATCAGCCGCCCCAGCGGCCCGCCGTTCAACATCAACAAGACCATCGATGAGTTATTCAAAAAAGAATTCGACGACTACCGGGCCAAAGGCCAGCCGCACCCCCTGATGACTGACAATCAGATCAAAGCTGTCCCGTACGCCCACAAAGATCTCGACACCTGGCGCTACAACTTCACCGGCGTCACCACGCTGCACCAGCCGACCAACCTTCACGTTTTTGGCGCCGTCGATGATATCTGGGTCAATGACGACGGGGAATTGATCGTCGTTGACTATAAGGC
>CAZXIT010000013.1:0-19833 GCA_964640775.1 uncultured Candidatus Saccharibacteria bacterium | reverse complement strand
GATCACCACCGCGCTCAACGAGCTGATGAAACAGCGGACGACTATCGTGGTCGCCCACCGTCTCAGTACCATCCGTAAAATGGATCGTATTTTAGTCATGAGTCACGGGCAGATTATCGAAGACGGCGGTCATCAGGCACTGCTGGACAAACAAGGCGAATACGCCGAGCTTTGGAGCCATCAATCCGGCGGCTTCATCGAGGAGTAAGAGTCTGGCGTCTGGTATGATTAGACCATGAAGCTCATACAACTCAATATATGGGGCGGGCGGCTGGGACCAAAACTGAGCGACTTCATTGAAGCCCAAGACCCAGATATCGTGTGCCTGCAGGAGGCGATCGACCTGCCTGGCGGCCGCGGCGCGTTATTTGTAGCTGTCGAGGAGCTGCAAGCAGCGATGCAGGCCAAGTACCGCTATATGTCCCCAGTTTTCACTTTTAACTACATGCATCGCAAAGCTGATTTTGGCAATTGTATCATCAGTAAATTCCCAATTGCTGTCAAAAAAACCATCCCCACCGGCCGAGAGTATGTGGCAGATTTTGATTGGACCGAACACACTCAAAACATTCGGAATTTACAGCATGTCCGGGTAGAACTGCCGGGCGGCAGCAAACTGGAATTATTAAACCATCATGGCCATCACAGCCATGAGCACAAACACGGCGATCAAGAAACCCTGCGCCAGTGCCAAATTATTGCTGATGAAATCGCGGCATGCGATGGAAAAATTATCCTGACCGGCGACTTCAACTTGCTGCCGGATAGTCTTTCCCTGGCACAAATTAATAGCCTGCTGGATAATCTCACTATACAGGCCAAGCTGCCGACCACCAGGACAGCCCTGACCAGTAAAACCGAGGTTTGCGATTATATTTTTGCCAGCGACAGTGTCAAAGTCATCTCCTTTGAAGCTTCCGACGAACTCGTCTCCGACCATAAAGCTCTAATCCTAAACTTCGAGTAGCATGAAATTGCCCGGCAAGCTGCCCAACCTCAAAGCACTCGGATTGTACGTCCGCTACTGGCGGCGTTTCCCCCGCCTTACCCTGCTTTGTTTTTTATTTAGTGTCCTGCAAGCCGCCCAAATCACCGTCCTGCCCTTGCTAGTCGCCCTGGCACTAGGCCAAGTGATCCATGAGCATACCGTCAACGTCGGACTTCTAGCTGCTGCGGGGGGCTTCCAGCTGCTGATCGTGGTGCTGTGCTACACGCTGGATACTATCGCCATCGCCGAACTGCACCTGAAAATTGAGCATGCACTATACGAAGACGCCTTCAAGTACCTAGTGCACCAGGACTACAGTTTTTTTACGAATCGCTTTAGCGGCTCAATCGTCACCCAGGCCAGCCGCTTCTCTAAAGCTTACGAGGTGTTTCACGACACTGTCTTCTTTGATATGGTGCCCCAGCTTTGCACCCTTTTATTTGCCGTAAGCGTCATGACTTACTACAGTCCGCTGCTCGGCCTGGCAGTGTTTATTATTTGGCTGCTGTCGGTACTGGTGGTCGTCAGTTTTGCTCTTGGCCGCCTGCCGCTTCGCCGCGGCGCTGTTGCCAAAGAAAGCGAACAGATTGGGGAGCTGGCTGATGTGATCAGCAACTCACTGACAGTTAAGACATTCGCCAGTGAGGACCGTGAAATTGAGCGCTACGACCGGATCAACCGGGTTCGCGGCGGACTATTCATCCGCAGCTGGCGGCGAGCTCTGCGCAATATCTGGATCGTGAATACCCTGTGCGTAATCCTGCAAATGATTGTCTTTGTCGGCGGTATCCTGGCAGTCGCTCACGGTACCCTCGGCATCGCGCCATTTCTGCTGTTCCAGGTATACATCCTGCGGATTATTGACAACATCTATCGCAGCAACTTTATTGTCCGCCAGCTGGAAGCCACAGCTGGCAATGCCGAGGAAATGGCCGAATTGCTGGAGCAGGCTCCTCTCGTGCAAGATAAAGCTGCCACCCAAACCTCCCGGATAGACGCCGGGGCTATCGATTTCGCGGACATGAGCTTCCGCTATCATGATAGTGGAAGCAGCAGCACGGAATTATTCGAGAGTTTTAATCTAAGCATCGCAGCCGGCGAGAAAATTGGCTTGGTCGGACCGAGTGGTGGCGGCAAGACGACAATCACGCGGCTGCTTCTCAGATTTATGGATATCGACGGTGGCGCTATCGCTATTGACGGCCAGGATATCCGTGATATCCGACAGCAGGATCTCCGGCGAGCAATTGCCTACGTCCCACAGGAACCGCTATTGTTTCATCGCTCAATTAAAGAAAATATTAGCTATGGCAAACCGGATGCGTCCGACAGCGAAATTATTGCCGTCGCCAAGAAGTCTTTCGCCCACGATTTTATTAAAACCCTGCCGGAAGGCTACGACACCTTGGTCGGTGAGCGCGGCGTTAAGCTGTCGGGTGGCCAGCGGCAGCGGATAGCCATCGCCCGGGCCATGCTCAAAAACGCGCCGATCCTGGTACTGGACGAAGCCACCTCGGCGCTTGATTCCGAGAGTGAACGAGTCATCCAAAAAGCACTTTGGGAACTCATGAAAGATAAAACCGCGGTTGTCATTGCCCATCGGCTGAGCACTATTCAGCGCATGGATCGAATTGTCGTGCTTGACGAAGGTATAATCGTTGAAGAAGGCACGCATGCCACGCTGCTTAAAAAAGACGGCCTCTACGCCCGGCTCTGGAGTCATCAGTCCGGCGGCTTTATTGAAGAATAATTATTATTTGCAATAATTTCTACTACATGTAGTAGAATACTGCTATGAAACGCTCGCTCGACGGCGATACTAAGACACCGGTGCTGTACATCAACGGCCTCAGCCATGGCCAGCGCCGGGTGCGCGAAGACCTGGTATTAAGCAGCTTGTGGTGGCAGAGATACCCCATATACCAGGCTCACGTCGATTGGCTGTCGGATACATCGTTTGAGCAGCACAAGGCTGACGTTATGGAGCGAGCCACCGCCTTGCTGCAGGCATCCGGCCGGCTGGTCATGGTCGGAGCAAGCGCCGGCGGCAGCCTGGCATTTAATGTCTTCGGCGAGCTGGCAGGGCTCGAGCATAACAGCGGCCTGCATGCGGTTAGCCTAGGCGGCCGTTTGACTGTCGGCAACTTGTCTCAATTTGACTACCGCACCTTGGAGCGGATGGCTAGAGCTAGCCAGAGTTTTTCCGATTCCGTCCAGTACTGTGAGACCACCACTCTCCCAAATCTCACTGATGAGCTCAAGCAGCGTTTGCGGGTCATTACCCAGCGAGGCGATCCGGTGGTGCCGCATCAAACTATGATCGTAGAGGGCGTACATGAGCTGCAGATACCGCTGCCCGTTCCTGTTCATGGTTCCGAAATTTTTATGGGCGGACAGCTGCTGCCCTACATTATGCGCCAGCAGTTTGGTGTTTAGCCTGGATACGGACGTTTAAGCCTTACGTTTCGGCGGGCTTGTCTTCGCTGTCAGCGGGCGCGGCATCGGCATCACTGGCACTCTCGACTGCTTCGTCTCCCTCGGCAGGAGTCTCAGTCTCTGCTTCGGCGTCGCCGCCGGCGGCGTCGTTAGCCGCAGCCAGAGCACTTGGCTCGTAGACTGTTGCGATAGTGTGCTCGGCTTCAGTCACAATTTCTACGCCGTCCTGAGGCAGCAGATCAGCTACGGTAACGTGATCGCCGACCTCAACCAGCTTTTCAGCGTCATACTCTAGGAAATCAGGCAGTTTGGTAGCCAGAGCTTTGACCTGGACGGTGTCGAGCTGAGCCAGGACAATTAAGCTGCCGCGCTCGGCTGGACTGGATTCATTGCCCTCGTCGTATCGCGGACGAACAGGAATGTCTGCCTCGACTGTCTGGTTTTTATCGACAGCATTAAAGACAATGTGGGTCAGCAAGTGCTTTCGAGGGTCAAACTCAGCATCCTTGATAAGCGCTACAAAGTTTTTGTCGCCGGCTTTGATTTCGACGGGGTGGTGCTTGCCGGCTTTGCGCCAGACTTTGAGCATGGCCACGCCGTTGCCCTGGACGTGCAGCGAAGGCTTGCCGTGGTCGTGGATGACAGCTGGGATCTGGCCGCTGCTGCGCAAATGCTTGACGCCCTTGCCCATCACGGTGCGGGTTTCTAAATCTAAAGTAATCGAATCTTGGGACATAGCGGTAAGCGCTCCTTTTCTTATCACCCAGTATAACAGATTAGACTGGACGCCGGAAGTAAAAGCCGTTAGGCTGATAGGACATGTTTGATGTCGCCCATATTGTTCAAGCCGGCGGGCTGTTCCTGATTGCCGCGATCATCTTTGCCGAATCGGGCATGTTTGTTGGTTTTTTCTTTCCCGGCGACACCCTGCTGCTGACCGCCGGTGTCTTTGCCGCCCAAGGACATTTAAACTTAGCCGCAATCATACTGGTTGTCTCAGCAGCAGCTATCGCTGGCGACAATACCGGCTACATCATCGGCAAACGCTATGGCCGGCGGCTGTTCCGCAAATCTGACGGTATTATTTTTCGCAAAGAACATGTCAAGCGCGCCGAGGATTTCTTTGCCCGCTTCGGCACTAAAGCCATGCTGCTGGCACATTTTGTGCCCATAGTCCGTACTTTCGCGCCCGCCGTGGCCGGCATGGCTGTCATGAACCGCAGGCAATTCGTTATCTTTGACGCCATCGGCGATACCGCCTGGGCCATCAGCATGACCCTGATCGGCTACTGGTTCGGTACCAAAATCCCCAACCTCGACCACTATATCCTGCTAGCCGTCGGCGCCGTGATGCTCATCACGCTTGGCCCAACCCTCTACCACCTGACCAAAGCCATTCTCAAAAACCGCCGCGAAAAATCTAGTTCATAAATACTAATTGACTACTGTTTGCCCAGGTCTATATATACCCGCGTCTCTTGAAGCAGCGTTACCAGCGCGTCGTGTGTCGTCTGAGGAACAACAGTCCTAGCTTCATCTACTTTTTTATCAGCGTATTCAAGGATTGCGTCCGGAGAAGCTACACCCACTGTGTAGAGAGCCCGGGCGTGGGCTATAGCAGCGACGGCATCGGCAATAGAGCCAAGCCGGACAAGCCGCTGCCGCTCAGCCAAGTCGTCAGGATCTGTTCGCGTGTGGTCTTCGCTAAATTTGAAAGCTACCGCTGACATATCAGCTAAGAATGGAGTCTCCCGAGGATTGATAGCCCCTAGTTCAGTACTCAGCGCTGTGGCGTCTTCGACGTGGAGCTCACCTAATCTTTGCAGTACCTCGAAACCCGCGTTTCGTAAAATAAGCTGTGACCGCAAAGCGTTTTGTACAGCTTCGCTATCAGCCTCCACATGGTTTGGAGCTGACCTGGCCAGGTCAGCTAAGTCTCTCTGGATAGCATCAGAGGTTTGTCCTTCGGCCATGACATCGTCAGCCGAAAAATGATCTGGGATTTCACCGCCTTCAATAGCCATAATGGGTATATTATATCATACTCGTCAATATTTTGCTAGTTTAGAGCATAGTTTTGAGATATTGGCCAGTGTAGCTGCTGGCAACTTTGGCAACTTGCTCAGGGGTGCCTTGGGCGACGATTTGACCGCCGGCGCTGCCGCCTTCCGGGCCCATGTCAATCAGCCAGTCGGCGTTTTTGATGACGTCGAGGTTGTGCTCAATGATAACCATGCTGTTGCCGGCATCAACCAGGGCGTGGAGCATGTGCAGCAGCTTTTCAACATCGGCCATGTGCAGACCAGTGGTCGGCTCATCGAGGATGTAGAGCGTGCGGCCGGTGGGACGGAGGCTGAGTTCGCTGGACAGTTTGATACGCTGAGCCTCGCCGCCGCTCAGCGTCGTAGCTGATTGGCCAAGCGTGATATAGCCTATACCGACATCGACGAGGGTTTGAAGCTTGCGGGCGATGGCCGGGACATTGGCGAAAAATTCTAAGGCTTGCTCGCAGGTCATAGCCAGGATGTCGGCGATAGTCTTGCCTTTGTAATGGATCTCCAGGGCTTCGCGGTTGTAGCGCTGGCCGTGGCAGACTTCGCAGGGCACATAGACGTCCGGCAGGAAGTGCATTTCAATTTTGATAATGCCGTCGCCGGCGCAGTTTTCGCAGCGGCCGCCTTTGACGTTAAAACTAAAGCGGCCGGCACTGTAGCCGCGCAGCTTGGCTTCCGGCATTTGGGCGAATAGTTCTCGAATCGGCGTGAATAGCCCCGTGTAGGTCGCCGGATTAGAGCGCGGCGTGCGGCCAATCGGGCTTTGATCGATGATGATGGCTTTATCAAGCTGTTTGATGCCTTCGATATTGTCGTGTTTGCCAGGGACAGTGCTGGCGCGGTGCAGGCGGGCGAGCAGTTCTTTGGCCAGAATGTCGTTGATCAGGCTGGATTTGCCGGAACCGCTGACGCCGCTGACCACCACCAGTTTGCCAAGCGGAATTTCAGCCGTAATATTCTGCAAATTATTCTCCCGAGCGCCAGTAATAATGATTGCTTTGCCGTTTCCTGGCCGGCGCTTTTTCGGCACGGCAATTTCTTTTTTGCCGGACAAGTATTGCGCAGTGACGCTGTCTTTTACTTTCATGACGTCGTTGGGCGAACCGGCAGCCACCACTTCCCCGCCATGGATACCGGCACCGGGGCCAATATCCAGCAGATAGTCAGCGGTGCGAATGGTTTCCTCGTCGTGCTCGACGACAATGACCGTGTTGCCCAGTTCGCGCAGATGCTTGAGTGTCCGAATCAGCCGGGCATTGTCGCGCTGGTGCAGGCCGATACTCGGCTCGTCGAGCACGTACAGTACGCCCATCAGACCGGAGCCGATCTGAGTGGCCAGCCGGATGCGCTGGGCCTCGCCGCCGGACAGCGTTGTAGCTCCGCGCAGCAGGTTTAAATAATTGAGGCCGACATCTTGCAGGAATTGCAGCCGGGCGATGATTTCTTTGAGGATTAGCTGGGCAATTTTGGCTTCTTTTTCGTTCAGCTCCAAAACTTTGAACCAGCTCAGGGCATCATCGATTGACAGCCGGCAGACATCCATAATTGACTGGGTACCGATAGTGATGGCTAAGACTTCCGGTTTCAACCGGGCGCCGTTGCAAGCATGGCACGGCCGCTCCTGCATAAACCGCTCAATGTCACGGCGGATAAAATCGCTGTCAGTTTCTTTGTGGCGGCGCTCTAAGTTTGGTACTACCCCCTCGTATGTGGTTTCAAAGGTGCGGCCAGCGCCGAGGGCGACTTTGTATTTCTGATTGCCGGTGCCGTACATGATCTTCTCGAGCTGCTGAGGAGTTAAATCACCGGTTGGCACGTGCAGCGAAAAGCCATAGTGTTCGGCCACGGCTTGCAGTTTTTTCATATACCAGTTGTCGACGTTGATGCGGTTGTAGGGACGAATCGCACCTTCGGCGATCGTCAGCGTGCCGTTGGGGATGACCATGTCAGGGTCGACTTCCAGGCGGTTGCCGAGACCGGTGCAAGTTGGACAGGCGCCGTGCGGCGAGTTAAAGCTAAATGTCCGCGGCTCCAGCTCGGGAATGGTGATCTCGGGGTGCTGGGGGCAGGCGTACATCAGGCTGTAGGTCGTCGTGGTCTGCTCTTTGGAATCGGCGTCGAGGATGACGACCTTGCCTTCGGCGACTTCCAGCGCTTGTTCGACCGATTGCACCAGCCGTCCGCGGCTATCATCGTCGTTTACCAGACGATCGACGACGACTTCGATACGGTGGCGATAGGCCTTGTCCAGCTCTGGGAATTCATCCAGCGCGTAGACCACGCCGTCGACCCGCACCCGGGCAAAACCGGCCCGCTGGTACTGCTCCGGGATGTGTTCGAAGGCGCCCTTTTTGTCAATTACCACCGGCGCCAGGACCATCAGTCGCTTGCCCGCTGTGCTGGCCACAATCTGATCAATGATACCGGTGCTGGTCTGCCGGACTACCGGACTGCCGTCGACTGGGCAGTGCGGCACGCCGATCCGAGCAAACAGCAGCCGCAGGTAATCATAAATCTCCGTCACCGTGGCAACTGTAGAGCGCGGATTGCGGGAGGTTGATTTTTGGTCAATGGAAATTGCCGGTGACAGGCCGTCGATCTGGTCGACGTCGGGCTTCTCCATAAGCCCTAAGAACTGGCGGGCATACGAGCTCAATGACTCGACGTAGCGCCGCTGGCCCTCGGCGTAAATAGTATCAAACGCCAAGCTGGACTTCCCCGATCCGCTGAGGCCGGTAATCACTACCAGCTTGTTGCGCGGAATAGTAACGTCAATATTTTTGAGGTTATGCTCGCGGGCACCTTTAACTACGATCTCGTCAGCCACTAATCTCTCCCTTTCGTAAGGTGCTCAATTATACAGAAAACCCCGAGCTTTTTCCACCCCCTTTTGCACCTGTCTTGTGGCGAACGTCAAGAAATTACTCCTCGTCAACTTTTGCGGCGATCAGCTCTGCTATCAGCGCGTAGGCTTCGTCAGCGGGTAGTGGCACACCGGGATCATCGAGCCTTCTGGCCAGCTCCGCGGTATCTTCACACAGTTTGAAGCGCCATATGTCATCACCTTGCATTTCATATACTTTCCAGCTGTTGCCGCCAGATGGCTGCTCCTCAAGTTTGGGCTGCTTGGTGACCGAGTAGGGCGGGCTACCGGAGCCAGACAGCTCCAGCACTATGTATTCGCTGTCACTTTCGAGGTTCACTTCAACGAATTCTTCAAATGGCCGCTGATTATTTTCATTAACAATTCTCAGGAAGTGCTGACTCAGCGCCAAATGCGCATCCCGCTGCTCTGGAGTGATTTCTTGTGGTCCTGGTGCCGCTGCTTCAGACATACTATTAAACATACCACGAGCTGGGTCTTATGCTGATCTAAAGCAAGTACTTGCTAATCAGCAGATAGCCAGCCAAGAAGAAACCAAGTTCTAGATATAGTCCCCACGGCCGCTCAAACCATTGAATCCGGCGGTGAAACTCCATATAAAACGAAGCTGGCGGGCGCTTGCCCTTTCGCTCAAACCAAAAGTAGCGATACGGCCACTCCAGATCCGGCGCCGCTGCCAGAAAACCGATCAGCAGGGCCAGTGGATGAGCCAATCCAATGACAAAGGATAAAAACGCCATGCCTGCCAGATCAAGGCACATCTCAACATAGGTCAACTTGTGGCTAAAAGCCACTGCATAATTTTGTCTATGATAGCCGAACTGGGGCAAGGCATCGAGCAGGAAGTGCGACGCAACTGCGAGTGGAATTGCCAGAAACGGCTGCTTGATAGCTAACGCTATAGCCGCGCCGACCAGCACGTGATTGCTAACCGTCATTCTTTGAATTCTAGCATGTTAGGAACAGGCCTAGGCTTTGAGACATTTTTGGTCAAGGACAAGCATAAGAATAATGTAAGATTATTGACGTATTGACAAATAGGTGTATAATGCGAATTGAATCTTCATAATTTAAGGGGTCGGCGGTGTATAGTTTTCTCGTTTTAGGGTTGGTGCCAGGTACTAATGTCCAAATTAGCTTTCAGGGCTGGCTGGTACTGATGGCTGTGCTGGCCGTGGCAACTCCTGTCATGTGGAGTGGTCTGAAGCGCCGGTTGCTAGCCTACCAACCCGTTGTACTGCGCACGCCGCTGGACGCTAGCCAGCTGCATCATCGCCGGCATCCGACGGCACGATAGACTGCCCGTAGAGCTGGAGCTCCTCCAGCAGGTATTCCTGGTGATCACTGAGCTTGCCTGCGGCTAGTTCTTGCAAGCGGGCAAAATATTTGGTCGCGCGGCTGGCTGGTCCCCCGGCAAACAGCTGCTTGTGGGCAAAAAACTCCCACTGCTGGCGCTCTTCAGAACTCAGGCTGGCCGGATAGTTGCGGGCTTTGTACAGTGGCAGCAGGCTTTTCAAACGGTCGTCATGCAGCTTGCCTGACAAATTGGCCAGCTGATTCGGCGGGGCAGTGCGCACGATCGGCAAGACCGATTTATCACCGCCAGCAATGAAGCCTTCGTAAAGGCGGGCATCCACCGTCAGCGGATTATCAACGAGACTCACCTGCTGGGCATCGCGCTCGGCATCCATCCTGGCAATCGCCTGCAGGACGTTGCCGGCAAATTCCGGATGCTGCTTGAGAGCCGCCAAGTGCTTGGCAACCACGCTTAGTGGCAGTTCCAGACGCTGCTGGACGGCTTCATCTTTAATAACACCGAGCGGCGCCACTGACGGACAGCGGTTGAAACGCATGGTCTTGACCGGCAGCCGCAGCACATCCGGGTCTTTGGTAAATTTCCAAGCTTCCACCAGCTGGTCGACGCTCATACCCAAGAAGGGCGAGGGGTCATGGCGCAAATTATAGACCAGCGCGGCGCCAGGCTGCGGATGACGCGCCAGCAGGACAGCCGCCGAGGTGTGCAGGGTGGCAGAGGGATAGCGTCCGGAGGTATAGACAAACGGTTCGCCGCTGGCTACCAGGGCTTCGACCTTTTTCTTGTCGCGCGTCTCTAGGGCATACTTGAAAAGCTCCGGCTGTTTGTCACGCACCAGCTTGGCGACAGCAATGGTAGCATAGACATCATTAAGCGCATCATGAGCCTTGCTGTGGTCGAGCTTATTCACTTTAGTGAGGAACTCCAACCGGTTAGCCGGCTTGCCATCAGGAGCAAACGGCCATTCAATGCCCTCCGGCCTCAGCGCCCGGGTCATCCGCACCAGGTCGAGAATATCCCAGCGTGAACAGCCGTCTTTCCATTGCCACTCGTAAGCGTCGTAAAAATTTCGATAATGCAGGAAGCGCATGAATTCATCATCAAAGCGAATGCTGTTAAAACCGACAAAAATCGTGTCCGGCCGCACGACTTCCTCGTAAAACAGCTTGAGGAATTCGGCTTCGGTCAGGCCTTCGGCGATAGTCTGCTGCGGCGTGATACCGGTGATCATGATGGCGTCGGGTTCCGGCAAAACGTCAGGGGTAAGTTTGATCAGCACATTGACCGGTTCGCCGATCGGCTGGAGATTCATATCAGTTCGCTGGCCGGCAAACTGCATCACCCGCGCCGAGCGCGGGTCAAACCCCGATGTCTCCAGGTCATAAAAGAAAAAACTGCTTGCCATAGGTAGCTACCAGTGTAGCACTTCAGCTAGTATTCAAATTGACCGGCAGAGGCAATTTGAATAATTTGGCTAGGCTCAATGCCCTGGCGGACCAGCTCGTGCAGGATACCCATTTTTTTCATGATGTGCCGCAGGCGCTGGACGCCTTGGTCATTGTCAAAGTCGGTACGGCGGGCAAACTGTTCGATTTTTTGTCCGGTAACCACAAAAACCTCGCCTTGCTTGTTAACCTGCCATTCGTCAGATTTGTCGGTCAGGGTCAATACCGGGATACCGCCGGTCGGATCCTCTACTGTTTCAGCGGCTTTGGCACGAGCGGCGCCGACAATGTCTTTCAGGGCGTACAGCAGCTGCGGCACTCCCTGTCCCGACTGGGCAGAAATTGCGAATATTGGCGTTTTCTTGGGGGCCGCCCGCTTGAGCTGAGCTATCAGGTCATCAATAATCTCTGCATCGAGGCCTTCGACCTTGGTCAGTACGACAATCTCCGGTCGGTCCGCCAGGTCAGCCTGGTAGGCCGCAAGCTCGCCGCGAATCGTCTGGTAGACCTCGCCGACATTTTCGGTGTAGGCATCAATGAGGTGCATGATCACTGCCGTGCGTTCAATATGCCTCAGGAAATCATGGCCCAGACCCTTGCCATCAGCGGCCCCCTCGATCAGGCCGGGAATATCCGCAAATAACACGCTTGTCGAAGCATCGATGTCTACTACTCCAAGATTAGGCGTCAGTGTGGTGAATGGATAATCCGCAATCTCTGGCCGTGCATTACTTAACTTGCTAAGTAATGTGGATTTACCGGCGTTGGGCAAGCCCACCAGGCCGACGTCAGCGATCATCTTGAGCTCAAACCTCAGCTCTAGCTGCTCGCCCGGCTCGCCTTTTTCGGCAAAGTTGGGTGCCTGGCGCCGCGAGGAGACAAAATGGGCATTGCCAAAACCACCGCGGCCGCCTTTGGCGACGACTGCCTGCTGGCCATCTTCCACCAAGTCGGCGACAATGACCCCCTCGCTATTAGTGGCGATTGTACCGACCGGTACTTGCATGATTAAGTCTTTGGCACTCCGGCCATGCATATTGGTCTTGCCGCCGGGCTTGCCGGGTGCAGCTTTAATTTCTTTTTGATAACGATAGGCGGCCAGGGTATTTTGGTTGCGGCTGGCCTGCAGTACCACGTCGCCGCCGTCGCCGCCGTCGCCGCCATTGGGTCCGCCCATTGACACGAATTTTTCGCGCCGAAAGCTTAATTTGCCATTGCCGCCGTCGCCAGCAATGACCTTGAGGGTAACTTTATCTACAAAACTCATATCTTACTAGGGTATAGGTTTTAGGGGTCGCGGTCTAGTGGACGATGAAATGCTGGTACCTGGATGCCGGCATCCAGTCGCTGTAGCCCACTCTGCCGAAGCCCGCCACACCATTCATGTCGCGGATCTGGATCATAGTACCGTCATCTGATACGGCGGTAACAATAGCCACATGGCCCAGGCCGCCGCCTTTTTGGGCAATAGCACCGACTACCGGCGGCGAATTTGGATTCCAGCCGCTGAGACCGGCGTAGTAGGCCCAAGTCGCGGCATTGCCCCAGTTGCCAGGCACGGCAATTTGGGTCGCCACGTACCAGGTACAATAGCCGTAATCGTAGCCATTAAAACCGTACATTGGTCCGCTGCCCCAGGGGAAGCCGCCGCTGAGACCGGAAGCAACGACAGCGGCGCTGACCGGTGCGACTTCAGTAGCCTCAGGAATGATAATTTGCTGGCCGACAACCAGGCCTTTGATCTCAGCATCGTTGTAGGCAATGATTTTATCTTTATTGGCCCGGAATTTGGCCGCTAGACTGTCTGGCGTATCGCCAGCTTTGACGGTGTAGACGATACCGTTGACTGGGGGAATGCTAAGCTTGGTACCGACTCCGATAACGTCGCTGTTTAGGCCGTTTGACCAGCGAATACTATCCGACGTGACTCCAAATTTAGCAGCTAGGCTGGAGACCGTGTCACCGGCTACCGTCGTATAAGCTTGGATATCAGCGCTGGATTTAAGGGCGGTGGCGACAACTTGCGGTTTGTTGATAACGTTGTTGTTGGAAGCAGCGATGGCCACCTCAGCTTCTTGGGATTGAGCTTGATTGGTGATAGCTGTTGTTTCCGGGAGACTGTTGACGCGGGCGACGGTCAAGGCAATGTCGGCTGAAGAGACCTGATCGAGGGGATTGGCGGCGGCAGCCTGGCTGCCGGAGCCACTGAGAGCCGCCGGAGTACTGAGATTGCTGGCCCTAGGGCTTTGCAGTACAAAAACCATGATAATCGCTAAAGCAATGAGATTGGAGGCCAGCAGAGCAAAGCGAACAGCTCGGCGGCGAACCGTCTTGCGGCGAAGTTTCAGTTGGAGGTGACGATACAACTTAGTCGACCGGAAAGTTGCGGGTACGGCTAAGCGAGCTGCGAGAGACGAAGGGGTTGTAGTAATACAAGCTCCTTGACGGGCCATAGCCTGTCGATACTCTATCAAGCGGACGTTTATCTTATCAAATCACGTACGACGAGGTACGCGGGTGTTGAAGTGTCCGGCTTCAGAGGCAATCAGTTCAGGGACGTAACAGATGCCGACCCCTGTAAAGATTACCAATCCATTGTAGCAAAATACCGGCTAAACACAAGGCTTTTATGATTGACGACCCCTGTTAGTTTCCGCATAATTTATGACAGTATTTCTCAGTCAAGGCCTGATGGTCCTCGAGAGTGCTGGAAAAATAGGTGGTTCCGTCATCTCCGCTGACAAAAAATAGCCAGCTGGTCGGCGCAGGCTTGGTCGCAGCAATCAGAGAGCTCTCGCTAATCGTGCTGATCGGTGTCGGCGGCAGACCGGTATGGACTAGTGTGTTGTAGGGTGAATCGTAGGTGAGATCCGGAGCTTTGCCGTCAGCAATCGCTCCATATTTAGTGGTCGAGTCCGAGCCTAGCATCGTCCCAGCCTTGAGTCTCGAGAGAAATACCTGGGCAGCCTGGGCTTGGTCTGCCGGCTTGCTCACTTCCTGGTCAATAATTGAGGTCAGAATCAAACCCTGGTATATCGTCAGCCCCTCAGCTGTAAAAGCTGCCTGCACCTCCGGTGTTAAATGTTCGCCCATGGCTACTAAAGACTCTCGGATGATGACCGCGGGGTCAGTATCCGGCTGCCGCTGATAGGAATCGGGCCATAGCAGGCCCTCAAGATTGTTAATTCCGTCTGGCTTGTAGCTCAGGGCTGGCAGGTCAGTGTAATGCGTCGGATCAAGAGCACTGTCCACACTGTCCGGTGAAAAACCATCGTTGATCAAATCTGCCCGCACCTGGTCGATACGATGACCGGGGTAGATAGTAACCAATCTAGTGGCCACTTTGCCCTTGGTCATCGTAGTAACGATATCCGGAGTACTCAGGCTGGGCGACAGGGCGTAGGTGCCAGCTTGCAGCCGATCACTTAGGTCTTGGCGCTGGACGTACAGCTGAAACGCCCAGGAACTGCGTATCAAATGGAGATTCTGCAGTTCATCAGCAATATGCTTGACGGAGCTGCCCTTTGGCACCGTGAAGATCTGTGTTTGCTGGCTGCTGCTCACTGGCAGCAAGTCGGCGTTGTAGATGTGACGAGCGGCTACCATGCCGCCAAAACTCAGCGCCCCTAAGACGACCAGCAGCAGCCAGATACGCTTCGGGACGCCGCTGCGGTGTTTTTTGCCGGATCGATAGTGGTGCATTACGAGTCAAGCTCCTTGTGTTCGTGCATGAAGTCTTCCAGTATATAGGTCGCCGCCAGGGCGTCAACCGCCCCTCGATCATAGGGCTTGCCGCGAGCTTCAAGCTCTGCTCTAGCGTGCTTGGAGGTGAGCGCCTCGTCCTGCATATGGATCGGCAGCGGCACATGCTGGCGCAACTCAGCCGTAAAGGCTTCGATCGCCCGGGTCTGGTCAGTGTGCTGGCCCTGCATGCCCCGCGGAAAGCCAACGACCACCCTCACCACGCCTTCAACTTCGATAATATTCCTAAGAGCAGTAAAAAAGGTATCGTCCCATTCCAAGGTAATGAGCGGATGTGGCAGCCGCGCCTCGAGTGAGGCGGCGGCGATGCCGATGCGCTTCGCTCCCACGTCCAGCGCCAGTACAGATCTACGGGTTGCTGGCATTGCTCTTGCTTGCAGTGGCCGTGGGCTCAGTAATATGCACGGTGATGCGATCAGTTTTCTTAGGCACCGTGGACACCCAAAACGGACTGAGTTTGACGGTAACGTTTTTGACTCCCGGCCGGTTTTTGAGATCATCGCTAATTTTACCAGGGTGCTGCCCAGCCGCAGCTGCGGTAATAGCATTCTTATCAAGGTCAGGCCCGGCAGTGGCAACAGTATTCATGGCAATCTGAGCCGCTGTCGTCGAGGCATTTGTCACGTTAAACTTAGCCTTGTCCAATCCGCGCGTCAGGATGGTCTGCTTCTCAGTATCAATCTGGGACTTAACGCTGTTGTCGATCAAAGCATTCAGATCACTCTCATGCACCCCAAACATCGTATAGGTCACAATTTCCGTCACCGTCACGTTATCTGCCACTTGCCCGACCGCCGCGCTGGTTGTGACCGCCGGTGTCCCAGCACTGTAGGTTGCGACAATCGCGAAGTAGCCGGCCTGTTTCAACTGATCCTGCAAATCCTGCTTAATAGACGGGTCCTCAACATTAATTTTAGCTTTGGCATTGGTAATGTCGTTCTGGTTAACCGTTTTGACGATGTTGTCAGTCCCGCCGGTGATTTGTGACGTGGCTTTGCCGTTGACGTTTGCAAAGCCCGCGACTTGCATCGTAGAACCGGCCGTAACTTCAAAGCTGCTTCCGGGACTTTGGGCAACAACAGTCACAGATTGCGATGTGGTGGATGTCGTCTTGCACGGCCCATTTTGACCTTGGAATAGGCTTTCGGAAAGATCGGCGGCTGTTTGCGTAATATACGTCTGGCCATTAGCACTCACCCCGGTACCTGCCGGCACAATTACTTCTGATCCATCTTTGGAGCAGTTTGTGAGCGTAACTGTACCCTGTGATTTGGTGCCGTTGTTTTTTTGGCCGGTGGTGGCAGCGGTTTGGGTGGAGGTTTTTTGCTGCTGCTGGAATTTGGCTGGCAGCGAGTTGTCTTCCAGGCTGACGGTTTTAGCGGCGGTTGACAGGTTGAGGTTGAGATTGCTGTTAACGTTGACGGCATTGGTGTCGATACTAATGGTAGCTTTCGGCAAGGCAGTGGCAGCAAAGACTGCACCGCCGATAAGTAAAATCAGCAGCAGACCGCCCAGTACAAGCAGCAGGCGGAAGCGCTCGAAATTAGGAATTTTGAGACCTTTGTTTTTGCCCTTTTTAACCTTGTCGGGCACATCAAAGTTCTTGGGGTTGGGCAGATCGTTCTCCGGCGGCAAGTCTTCATCGTCAAGCATCAGGGTCTCGACATCGTCCTTGCTGGCGGGAATCGGCTTGCCGGCTGCTGCGGCCAAGGCGCCTACAGGCTGATCGCCGTCGGTTTCATTAGTGATTTCAGGCTCGCTGCCGGTAAGAGGCTCGTCTTCGTCAACGGTTTCTTCGTGGTCGTCCATGCCAAGCGGTGCCGATGGGATTTCGGGCTTGCTAGTCAGGGTTTTAGCGACGTGGACACCAGCGGCACCGGCCAGCGGCAGCAGGCCGGCTTCAGAAGTAATTAGTACCAGGTGTTTTTTACTGGAATCAGCTGCCCGCTTCATTAATTTCATATTGACGATGCTCTGAAAAACGCTGGCCCGCTTAGGGAGCACCAAGGCGACTACTTTGCCATCGCTGCTATGGACTTTATCAATAATGCCGGTGATTTCGTCATCGACGTCTATGTAAATTGTGTCTTTGTCGGATGCTGGCATATTATTCCTAGGTTATACGCTTAACATTTTATCAATTTTATCGCGGATTGAGCCATTGCTGCTCGTAAACTGCATAGTATCCATACCAACCCTGAGCAGACCCATAGCAGTAATAAAGGTATGGTCATTGACATCACCGGTGGTGTCAGTGATACCGGAGACTTGCTCGGGACGGATATGATGGACACTCGGTTTGCGGGTAAAGGGCAGGGTTTTGTACCAGTCGGTGTCCTCGAGACGGTGCATCAGCAAATCCAGCGACGCGCCGCCGCCGCAGAGAAACATCCGGTGCGGCAAATGGTCAAGCTTGGTAAATTCACTGAGAGCCAGTTCGATACCGCCGATCCAGACATCAGCTGTCTTGCCGAGAGCTGCTTCGATCGCCGGGCGCTGCGACACCGGCGCTTTATTGCTGCTGAGGCCGATTTTGAGTTCTTCGGCCTGCTCGAAATCAACGCTCAGATCACGCTCCACAGCGTGAGTATACGCCCGGCCGCCAATACCAAACATCTTAGTCCCCTGCACGCCGCCGTCATTGACCACAGCGATGTCGGTGGTGCCGCCGCCGACATCCATCAAAATAGCGCTTAAAGACTGGTTCGGTGTGTTGCCGATGACAGCGCGCGAGACCGCAAAAGGCTCGGCAGCCACAGCTAGCAGATCGAGGTCTAGCTCCTGGGCAGTCTTCTCCAGCGCACCGATATGGATTAGCGGCGCAAAGGCGGTATACAGCTGCACGACAACGTCTTTGCCTTGAAAGCCGATCGGGTTGGTCACCGGATAGCCATCAATCTCGATACTGACCAGCGCGCTGTTGACCAGCCGAACTTCGACTTCCTTGCCGCCAAGCTCCCAGGCCAGTTGCTGCTTGGCCTTTACTTGGGCACGCTCCTGCACCAAATTGATAATCTTTTCCATTTCAGCGATATCCAGCGGCTTGGTAACTTGCTTGCGGGCAACTCTTACCGTAGTAGTCGTGCCTTTGACCAGCTCGCCGGCAATACCAAGAATAGCTGTTCGGACACTGACGCCGGATTGGGCTTCAGCCATATTGAGGGCCTTGTCGCAATTCTCGACGACACCGGCAATGTCGGCAATCGCGCCGGCCTGCATGTCGCTCAACCCCTGATGCGCCCGGCCGACACCGATAATCTCCACGGTGCTGTTGACCAGGTCGACTTTGCCGACCAGGGCTTTAACAAATTCAGTGCCGATATCCAGAGCTACCAAATACTGGTCGTCCTTTTTGCCGGCTTTGGCTTTGGCTTTTGAGACAGCGCTGGAGGAGGCTTTGCCGGCTGTCTGTATAGCGCGCTGGGCTACGCCGCTGCTAACGTTTTTAAATTTCTGAAGCATATGCACTATTTTAGCACACTAACACCTGATAATCAGGCGTGGCGGACCTTTTTGAGCCGTGGTTTTAGATAGTGGAATTCGCGGCGCTCGCCGAGCCAGAAGCTGGCCAGCATCAGTACCACAATGCCGTAGCTTGGCCAGATATATTTCAGCAGCTGCACCAGGTACGCCGGAGTACCGCCGCCATTGCCTGACTGGCTGGCAACACCGGGGCCGCCGGGTGGATTATTGACAATAGTCATCAGCTGGAGGAATGTCTGCGAGCCATCACTGTCGGTAGCTGCGAACCGCACGATATAGCTGCCTTTATAACCGCCGGGTTTTTTGTAAGTGTGCTGGAAATTAAAGCTCCCGGCCCGTGGACGGCTGATAAGTCCAGTCGTGCCATCACCCCAGTCGACAGCGATAGCATAAGGGGGCGTGCCGCCTTCGATGGCCAGCTGCCAGGTGCTTGGCTGGCCGGTGTAATGGCCTTCGTAAGTAAAGTTTGTTTTAAAGATCAGCGGCTCGCCGGCTGCAACTGCTGCGGGTGAAGCTCCGGACACTTTTCGGGGATTCGTCTGGGAACTTCCGGAGCTGCTGCCGCCAGTCGAGCCGCCAGTGGCGGGTGGCGGCAATGGCGGCACATATGTAACCGTCGTTATGGCCGATATCGGGCCCGGCACGTCAGTTGGACTAAACACTCGAGCCTGGAGCTGATTGGCACCCGGAAATAGACCAGTTTGGAGCTGCCAGGTGCCGTCAATCTGACAGAGCGCCACACCGCTAAAAGCGCCGTTGCGGTACAGGGTGACATAGGTATTGAGCGGACAGCTGCCGCTAATGGTAATTGGCAGCTCGGTAAATTTGGCCCCGTCAAGCGGGCTGTCAATCGTGGCCGCTACTGTCGGTGCTGGTCCCGGCACGCTGGCGTGCACCACATAGTCATTAGTAATCGGCCCTGGGTAGACAAACGGGTCGGCCACGACAAATCGGGTCCAGCCAGCCAAAAAAACACCGACGCACAGCACGATCATCATGAGTGCCGGATATGACGTCGTCCGCCGGTGTGTAACGTGGCCGGTATGCTTATGCTGCGCGACGTGCCAATGGCGGCTGGTCTGCACAGCTCGTAATTTTTTCGGCGCGCCGCGCCTAGATTTCTGTTTCATGGCTGATTTTTGTTTTTGTCGTACTAGAGCCTATTGTATCATAAATAACGCTGTTTCAAGACATTACGCTGCCGCTCAGGTCAGGCTACCAAAGAACTCGTTTTGGCGGCGGCAGCGCCGGGTCTATAGCAACCGAATTGACGATGCCCAGCATGACAGCTTTACTACTATCTTTTCCTGGATAGAGCTGTATGAGGAGTTGTGACTTGCTAGCCGACGAGGCAGCGTTGACAACCGCCGCGTAGTTAATACCGTCCTTGTTGCCATCAAAGATCATCAGCACTGCATTGCCAGCAATTGGCTCTTCACTCATGAGAGTATAGTGCACTGACTTGC
>CAZXIT010000012.1:0-20712 GCA_964640775.1 uncultured Candidatus Saccharibacteria bacterium | reverse complement strand
GCCAAAGAAATGGAAATCGACGTCGACAAGGTCGAGCACATCATGAAAATCAAACAGGATATTTCGTCTTTGGACGCTTCGATACGCGACGACGAAGAAGACAGCGTGCTGGCTGACTTTATCGAAGACGAAGACACCGTGTCGCCCGAGGAGTCAGCTACCGGCCAGCTGCTCAAAGAACAGGTAAAAGATATGTTGTCCGCGCTGACAGAGCGCGAGCAAAAGATCCTGAAACTGCGTTTTGGCCTGGAAGATGGCAAAAGCCACACTCTCGAAGAAGTAGGCCAAGAATTCAGCGTCACCCGCGAGCGCATCCGCCAGATAGAAGCCAAAGCCCTGGCCAAACTCCGCAAGCACCGCGACGCCAAAAAGCTCCACGACTACATAAAATAGGCCAGTGCCGCCAGAGCTCATAGCTAAACTAACAGAGTATGTTATAATAGTATAACTATGACAGATGGTGAGAATTTTGGCGACCGATATATTGCTGATGAGACTGCAGCCGGTTTGGATGATGTCAGCGAGATACCGCTGCTAGATGATGATCTTACCCCTGAGCTGACAGAGCAGATTGGAGAAACAGTCTCAGAGGGGAGAGTATACGCAGCAGAGATTCCGGATGCGGCCACTGACGCAGAGACCGTGGACCGGACAATACGGAAGTATACACAGCGGCCTGACGTCACTGGCGAAAGCCTCAACGCAATTGATATTTACCGCCGACAAATCAATAGCGTACCGAAGCTAACAGCGACCGAAGAGGCTGAGTTATCACGCCGTGTACTGCTTGGGGACGAGGCAGCGCAGATGAGGCTCATTGAGGGTAGTCTTAGACTAGTAGTCACGATTGCCGGAGACTACATTGGTCGCGGTTTAGACTTGCCGGATTTGATCCAAGAAGGCAATTTTGGCCTCATTAAGGCGGCTTCGAGCATTGACCCTACACTAGGCAAATTTGGCCCGCACGCTGGTGCGCACATCAAAAGACGGATTCAACGGGCTATTGCTGACAAGAGCCGTACGATTCGCATACCCGTCCGCCAAGTTCCTAAGCTTAATGCCATGAATACGGCTGAGCGGTTATTGACCCAAGAACTTCAGCATCATCCAACTCCGCGAGAGATCGCCAGCTATCTAGAGGGTGAGGTCGTGCCAGCGGATATTGAGCTGCTTGGAAGAGCCGCCTTGAAGCCAGCATCCCTGGATGCGCCGATAGGTGACGGCGACGCTACGCTCGGCAGTATGATTATCGACCAGGCGGTTTCCGATGATGAGCGGCGAGCCGACAAGCTGAGTCATAAGGGGCGCAGATCAGTGCTTATACGGGCAATGAGACAGGTACTTGAAGAAGAGGAGAGACTGGTTTTAAGGCTGCGGCATAGACTAGGTGAAAAAGATGATGATAGCGAACGTTCGTTTAAAGAAGTAGCTCTTGCTCTGGGCGAGCCAGAGAAGCGCGTTAAAATACGTTATGAACGAGCTAAAAAGAGATTGGCAGAATCCGATCACGCTCACGAGCTGCGGCAGGCGTTTGACATAGACTAGAGTAGTCGCTGCCTAGTTATCGAGCTTGATACCAGCGACCGGCAGCAACTTTTCCAAGTCAGCTTGCAGGGCTTCGACGGAGTCTTCGTTGGCCAGGTAGTAGTCGGCATTGGCGATGGGGCCGCCCTTTTCCAGGTTTTCGATCTCGGCATAGTCTCGAGCGCTGGCTTCTTTTTCGGTTAGCGGGCGCTCTTTGCGGGTGGTCAGCCGCTCATGCCGGGCAGAGCGGGGCGCCACGATAGCAATAATAATTGCTCGCGTGCCAAAACTTTCTTTAAAAATTTTATATTCGGTCCAGCTATATAAGCCATCAACTACTACGATCTGCTGGCCCTCGTCAAAAAATTGTTCGATTTGCTGAATGATCCGCACGGCATAGGCGCCTTTGCCTTCTTTGGCCCGGATATCTTCGCGCACGAACTTTTCGCTGGCTTCGTTGACGTCCATGCCTCGCCGCTTCACCTCGTCAATGGTGATACCGCCGAAGTAGGCTGATGGCACGCCTTTGGCCTTGAGGTACTCCATGCAGGCGCTCTTGCCAGCCCCGGGCATGCCGACGAATACGATAACTTTATTGTCCATCCCTACCATTGTACAAGACAAGGGGGTCTGATTGACAAAATTTACGCGCTTGAAAGACAAAAAACTAGCTAGTTGCGCCTAGTTCACTGTGGAGCTTGAGGACGGCGTGATGGCTGTGCTTGCGGGTGTGGCGCTGCAGCAGGCGGTAGGCCATATACAGAATGGCACAGAGCAGGGCAGTGAGCCAGTCAACCAAGCTGAGCGGCCCGGCATTGAAGTAGGGCTGGACGACGGGATTATAGATCAGGTTGCAGATGAGGAAGAACGACAGCCCAAAAGCCAGCAGCAATTTTTTGTTGCTCCAAAGGTAGCTGTTGAAGAACTTTTCGTGGTTGTCGGCCCGCTCGAATAGCAGGTAGACCGATAGGCACAATGCCAGCGTCAAGTAGGTCAGCGTGGTGGCTTGGTGATACAGCGGCAGCGTGGAATCAATGTACTGCGGACTCAAATGGTGGCGAGCAAAAAATAGCAGGTAATTGCCGTAGGCCAAGACGGCAGCCAGCAATCCAAAGCCGATAAAGCCGCTGATGGCCGGGCCGTTGATGATGTGGTCGTGAAGATCACGCGGTTTCTCGCGCATCAGCTTGTGCTGGGCCTTGTCCCAGCCGAGAGCAGTAATCGGCAGGACTTGGGCGACGATATCGATAGCTAGAATCTGCAGCGGCAGAATCGCCGGCTGGATGTGGAACAGCGCTAGTCCGCCTAGGCCAAGCAGTACGGTGCTCAATTCACCAGCGTTGGCTGTCATCACGCAGCGGGCGGCTTTTTTGATATTTCGGAATGTCAGCCGGCCCTGTTCGATGGCGCTCACCAGGGTACTGAAGCTGTCATCAAGCAGTACGATTTCAGCGGCATCTTTGGCGACATCAGTGCCGGTCCGGCCCATTGCCACACCGATATCAGCCCGCTTCAGCGCCGGGGCGTCATTAATACCATCGCCAGTTACCGCTACCACGTGGCCGCTTTGTTTTACAATCTCGACAATCCGCAATTTATCCTCTGGTGAGACCCGCGAAAATACCGCGCCGCCATGCTGGACCAGCCGCAGTATCTGGGCGTCGGCCAGACCGGATAATTCCTCCCCGAGGACAATGACGATTTCATCGGCAAGACCAGCCTGGCGGGCGATGGCTTTGGCCGTAGTCGGATAATCACCGGTAATAATTGATACTTTAACGTGGGCGGCCCGGGCAGCTTTCATAGCCGCGGGCACGGCCTCGCGCAGCGGATCCATCATACTGACCATGCCGAGGAAGATAAAATCTTGCTCGACTTCTTCCATGATGAATTTTTTACGTACGGCTTTTTTGGGAAGGATACGATAGCCAAATGCTAAATTGCGTTTTGCAGCATGAGCCTGTTTTTCGTTGTATTCATTAAAGAATTTATGATCGGCGGCCGTTATTTTACGGATGTGGCCGTGATCCCAGATCTCGGTGCTGCGGCTCAGTATGCTTTCTGGCGCACCTTTGCTAAACACCACGGCCTGGTCGCCGCGCTGCCTGACCGAACTCAGCAGTTTGCGGGCGGAATCAAACTGGAATTCTTTAGTTTCGGGGATGTCCTGCTCCCATTGCTCGAGGTCAAAACCGGCCTTGCGGACCATCGTTATCAAGGCTCCCTCGGTGGGATCACCGACCACATACCAATCGGGGTGCTCTTCGTCGGGCGGGTCAACTTTAGCGTTGCTGGCTAGGGCGGCTGACATAAAGAACAGTTCGAGGTCTTTTAAAACTTTGGCGGACAGCCGCTTGCCTGTGTCGCTGGTAATCCTGCCGCTGGCTTCGTAGCCAGTGCCATGTACGTCGTACTGCTGCCGGCCGACCAGCAGCTGCTCGACGGTCATTTCATTTTTAGTCAGTGTGCCGGTTTTGTCGGTCAGGATGAAGTTGGTGGCACCAAGCGTCTCGACTGCTGAAAGTTTTTTGACCAGCGCCCGAGCTTTGGCCAGCCGGCTGGCGGATTGAGCCAGTGTGATATTAACTTCGGCGACTAAGCACGTTGGGATCATAGCCGCGCCAATACCGATACCAAACAGCAGGGCAGATTGCAGCGGCAGGCTGCTCTTAAGGGCGATAGCGGTCAGGATTACCGCCAGTATGACCGTGCCTTGGGCGATGCGCTTTGACAGGTGATTCATTTCTTTTTGCAGGGGTGAAGGCTCACTGTGGGTTGCCTGGCTGAGACTGGCAATTCGGCCCAGCTCGGTCTGCATACCGATACCGACGACTACGCCATAACCGCTGCCAGTGGCTACCGTTGTGCCCATGAACAATAAATTGTGCCGTGATCCCAGCGGCACGTCGGCGCCAATGGCGTGCACGAACTTTCGACTGGGGTTGCTCTCGCCGGTGAGAGCGAAGTCATTGCTGCTCAGCTCATCTTCATCGATCACCCGCACATCGGCCGGTACGCTGTCACCGCCTTCTATATATATGACATCGCCGAGTACCAGCTGTGTGGAATCAATCTGTTCGAGCCGGCCATCGCGCAGTACCTTGGCTTGCGGTACCAGCAAGTTTTCCAGGCTTTTCATCAATGTTTCAGCCTTGTGCTCCTGGAAGTAGCCAATCGCGGCGTTGAGCAGGGCAATGATGATCAGGATCGTGGCCGTTTTGGCGTCTTTGAGATATATCGAAAAAGCCGCGCTGGTCAGCAGCATCAGGACAAGCAGGTTTTTGAATTGCCTTAAAAAGGTAATAATTGCTGATTCATGCTTGGTGCGCTGGAGAACATTGCCACCGGAAAGCTGCAGCCGCTGCTTGGCTTCCTTTGATGACAAGCCTTCACTCGATGCCTCGAGCTGGCGCAAAACCTCTTCGGCGCTCAATCGGTAGTAATTCAACTGTTTGCGGATTTCCACCATATCATAAGCATTATATAGCTTCACAGCGTTTATACCGAAGTTGCTAGAATAAGACTATGCCCGCAACTAAAACCAAACTGCGCCATTCCCTGAAGCAAGCTCGCCTGGTGCTGCCACCAGAGCAGCATGCGGCCAAAAGTGCGGCTATCGCAAACCGTTTGCGAGAAGCTGTCGATTGGTCTGCCGTCAACACGCTGCATGTTTTTGAGCCGATCAAGCGCTCTAGAGAAGTCGATATCTCCAGTTTTATTTCGGTGCTCCATGCTGAGTACCCGAATCTCAAACTTTTTACCTCAAAACAGCTTGATGGCGTATGGAAAACCTTTTCCCTGGACAACATCCAGCACAGTACGCCGATACAGTTTGACGCCATCATTGTGCCGATGCTCGGGTTTGACGATAAGCTCCAGCGCATCGGCTACGGCGGCGGTTATTACGACCGTTTCCTGGCCACTCAGCCCCAGGCCAAAAAAATTGGTGTCTGCTTTGACATCGGCAAACTAGCGCGAGTTCCGGCCGAACCCCATGACATCCCGCTCGACGCAATCATCACCGAAGTTACAGTCTATAGTTAAAATCAAGGGAGTAACTTATACTGGAGGGTATGAGTACAGAGGTAGAGACCAAGCGTAAAAAGCTGGCCGTGATTGATGGCAAGAGTGTCTTTTACCGCGGTTACTACGCTATGCCGAATCTTGCAACCAAAGACGGTACGCCAACCGGCGGCGTGTTTGGTTTTGCGTCGATGGCGCTGGAAGTGATTCGGCGGCTGAAGCCTGACTATGTAGCTGTGGCCTGGGACAAGCCCAAGACAAACATCCGCCGGCGGCTGGAACTGTATCCGGAGTACAAGGCCGGCCGCAAACCGGCGCCGGAGGACTTTAAAGTCCAGGTGCCGATTCTCCAAGAGCTTTTAGAGGCTTTTGGCTGGCCACTGTACGAGCTCGATGATTACGAAGCTGACGATATCATGGGTACGCTGGCGGTCCAGGCCAAAGACCAAGACATCGAGACCATGCTGATCACTTCAGACCTGGACATGCTGCAGCTGGTCAACAGCCATGTCCACGTCTATGCCCTCAAAACCGGGCTGTCCAATATAGAATTGTATTCACCGGCTAGTTTTGAAGCAAAATATGGTATCCGGGTCGACCAGTTCCTGGATTTAAAGGCTCTCAAAGGCGACTCCTCGGACAATATCCCGGGGGTACCGGGCATCGGCGAAAAGGGCGGACTGGCCTTGCTTCAAGAATACGAAACCCTCGATGGCGTGTATGAAAATTTGGCGCTGGTCAAGGACACGACCCGCAAAAAATTGGAAGCTGGCAGGGAACTGGCCTACTTGAGCCGTGAGCTGGCTCGTATCTGGACAGACGCGCCTATGAAACTAGACCTTGATGCCATGGACGGCAGCAAATGCCAGCCCGCCGAGGTACTCGATCTGCTCCAAAAACTAGAATTCCGCTCGCTAGCCCGCCAGTTGCCCGAAGTCATGCAGATAGCAATCGATAACCACCACACAGCTAGCGGTACGACCCCGCCCCTCAAAACCGGCAAGCACACTGTCATCAGTACCACAGCTGAGTTAGACAATCTCAAATTTGGCGAAGCCGAGATGCTGTTCGCCTACAGCCGAAGCAGCGGCAAGCACGGCCGCGGACCGCAGCTATTGAGCCTCAGCACAGACGGCAAAGAAGTCTTCACCCTGGATCTGCAGAAGCTCGGCAGGAAAGAACTTGCTGCCAAGCTGCAGGATCCACCGGCGCTGGCAGGGTACGACATCAAAGCTACCCTCAAAGTTTTACTCGAGCTGGGCATCCCGCTGCCTAAAGTTGCTCATGATGTCCTGGTCGGTGCTTTTTTGTTGAACTCTCTGCGCCGCGAACAAACGCTAACCGAGTTAGCCGAAGCCGATCTCGATTACGAGGGCTCGCCGTTTGAAGATCTCGATATCGAGGAAATGCTCACCCGAGCGCCGGAAATTATCGCTGTCATCCGGGCGCTCACCCAGCAGCAGACTGCCGAGCTGCAGAAAATTCCCAAATTGCAAAAGCTCGCCCGAGCTATCGAATGGCCGGTGATCCCGGTCCTGGCCGGTATGGAGTACACCGGCATTGAGCTTGATACTACGTACCTGGCTAAGTTCGCCGACGAGATTAACGATTTGATATCCGATTACGAACAGCAGATATACGGCCATGCCGACCAGGAATTCAATATTGCCTCGCCAGGCCAGCTGGCTGATATTTTATTTGAAAAACTGCACTTATCAACCGGGGGTATCAAAAAAGGCAAGACCGGCTATAGCACAGCCGCCAGTGAGCTGGACAAGCTGCGCGGCACGCATCCGATCATCGACCTCATTACTCAGTACCGCGAAGTTGCCAAGCTCAAAAACACTTACGTTGATACACTGCCGTTGCAAGTTGACGAACATTCGCGGCTGCACACTACCTACGCTTTAACTGTGGCCCAGACCGGCCGCTTGAGCTCTAACGACCCGAACCTCCAAAATATCCCGGTACGCACTGACCTTGGCAAGCACATCCGCACGGCATTTGTAGCAGCCCCGGGGAAAAAACTGGTGAGCGCCGATTACTCGCAGTTCGAACTGCGTCTCGCCGCAGTCTTGGCCAATGATACGGAACTCATCGAGATGTTCAACCGCGGGGCTGATATCCACATCACCACGGCAGCCCTCGTCTACGAACGCGAACCAGAAGATGTGACCAAACAGATGCGCCGGGCTGCCAAAGTGATCAATTTTGGCATCCTGTATGGCATGAGTCCGCATGGTCTCAGCGTGGCTACCGGTATGACCCGCGAGCAAGCCGTGACGTTTATAGAGAAGTACAAAGCTGTCCGCCAGCCGCTGTTTGACTACATGGAGCAGGTTAAAGAACAGGCCAAACAGGATGGCTACGTCGAGACGCTCTTCGGCCGCCGCCGCCCGATGCCCGACATTCACTCCAGTAATTTTATGGTTCGCCAGGCTGCCGAGAGAGCAGCCATTAATATGCCAATCCAGGGTACCGAGGCCGATTTAATGAAAATGGCCATGGTGGAAGTCGATAAACTGCTCAACGACCAGCACAACGACTGCAAGCAGCTGCTCCAAATCCACGACTCTATACTTATTGAGTGTCCCGAACCAGTCGCGGAGCGCATGGGCAGTATCCTCAAAGATACCATGGAAAATATCCACAAGCTGCCTGTCCGCCTCGATGTCGACGTCACTATCGGCGACAATTGGGGCGAACTCTAAGCTCAAGCTTCTTTAGAAGAGTGATTTTTGTTACAAATCGGGTACTTTGAAGCTTTTTTTGCTTGACGGGAGATAGGCTGTTGGGCCAAAATGCGGGCAGTGGCCTAAAGTAACAAACATGATAGCCAAAACCGCCTTCAGTACTATCCACTCCCCTCATCAGGGGAGTTTTTTGTGTAAAAACAAAGGAGAAAACTATGCCCCGATTGAGCAGATTATCCGAAATTGTGCCTGAGCGAGTACAGCATGGAGCTGAACAGCTGCGGTCTCTCGGCAGAGCAATAATGGAAGAACCGACCTGGGGCGAAAGAATTGCACTAGGTGCCTGCGTGGCAAGGGGTCTGGGGCGAGCCGCTGTTCACGATCTGGTCCTTAACCCGATCGCCATTGCTCGTTTTGACCGTGCTGCTCCTGCCGCAGCGGCGATGCAATCTGCCGAGATTGTCCTGATGCCCGAGAGACAAGCCCAGGAACCGGTCTTTGCCGAAGCTGCATAGCCGGCCTGCCGCACATTCAAGCCTGAGGCTTGGGACGGCGCCGGGAGTGCTGAGCTGCAATAATACGGCCGCCTCCAGACTTCATGAGACGGTAGGCGAGACTGATCACCCACAGGGCGAGCACGACGTCTATGACGCTGGTCGCCAGGCTGAGCAAGCCGTTATGGTATTTGAGGCTGAGCTTGATATTGAAAGTTGCTACCAGCAGAATAGCCAGCTCGGCAGCGATTAGGAGCTGTGCCAGCCGCTTGCTGCGCCGCAGCTGCGCGCCGTAGCCCACGATGACTATCAGCCCGAACCACACCATAATAACGATATAAAAAATTGAAGAGGTCAACAGGTTGCTGATGCAGTTGCTGCCGTCGTGTCCGCAGGTTTTGGCGACTGACTCAACTGCGTTGGCGATATTGAGCATCCCCAGCACGATAAACTGAATTATCGTGGCGGTTGCAGTCTGGTAGGTCAGTTTCATGGCTATTTTCAGTATAAGCTAAAAAGACAGTGAAAAAAGCTTGCAAAAATGCACAAATAATGTTAATATATGATTAATCACTATTTGTGAGGAGCGTTATGCGATATTTTGTAGGTTTTCTAATGACAATTTTGCTGATCATTTTGCTGATCTTGCTGCTATTTCGCGGCGGCGGCAAACCTAAAGTCGTGGTAACCAGCAAATCACTGGCTAGCTATGCCGCTACCTCTGCCGAAGTTCGATTTACCATAGACGGGCCTGTTACTGCCGATGCAAAACACGAACAGATCCGAGTAACCGTTGACAAGGACAATGTCACCTTTGAACATATACAAGGCTATGAGGGCAATGTCGTGAAACTGCAGCAGTATGCCAATAATACCAATGCCTACACGACATTTTTACTCGCCTTGGGCCGGGCAGGGTATACCTCGGGCGCGAGCACGCCCGCTCTGCATGATGAGCGCGGCTATTGTCCGCTCGGCGACCGCTACATTATTGAGCTGCTTCAGGATGACAGAACCCTCGAGCGCTATTGGGCAACCAATTGCGGAAAGCCTAAAACCTATTTGGGCAACTTGCAGCTGACTAAAACTTTATTCCAGGCCCAGGTGCCTGATTACAACACGCTAGTTGGCGGTATCGTACTCTAAGTCGCGGCGTGCTCCGTGTAGAATAGAACCATGACTCAGGCTATAATTTTTGATTGCTTTGGCGTGCTAACAACAGATACCTGGAAATTGTTTATAGAGAGCCTCCCAGAAGGAGCTGACATTGAGAGCGCCCGCCGGGCCCATCGGTCTTACAATGCGGGTATCATGACCAAGCAAGACTGTGCCAAACAAATCCAGATCTCAACAGGCGGCCGCAGTTTCACAGAGCTGGACGACGCCGCTGGGCAGGCATTCACCAAAAACACACCGCTGCTTGAGTATATGCAAGAGCTGCACGACAGAGACTTTAAGATCGGTATTTTAAGCAATATAGCCAGCAATTGGATTCGCGACTCTTTATTGAGTACAGAGGAGCAGGCGCTTATTAATGATTTTGTCTTTTCGTATGAGGTCGGTATGGTCAAACCCGAGCCGCGGATGTATGAATTAGCTTGCCACCGGCTTGGCGTGGAGCCGCAGGCGGCACTGTTTATCGACGACAAGGAACTCTACTGCCGGGCGGCTCGTGATACAGGGATGCAAGCTATTTGCTACCACGATTTTGCCCAGGTTAAATCCGATATCGAAAGAATACTCGCTAGCTAAACTGCGAAGCGTGCTACAGCCCAATCCGGAAGGTCAGGCGCTTGTCGAGCTGGCAGCGGCGCTTGATGTCCGGCCCCCGCAGGCGCAAAGTGCTGGCTAGCGCCGCGCTGGGCACGCCTATCACAATGTCTTTTTCACGCACCAGTACGGTCACAGCGGTCTGAAATTCATCCTGGACATACTTTTTAATACTCGACATCTCTGGTGGTTCGTCGAAATCCTTATTGCTCAAGATGCTGTGCAGGCTGTCCATGCCCTCTAGTATACTTGTTACAATAGCTGCATGCCGGAATTACCTGAAGTCGAAACCGTCCGTGTCGGGCTGGAGCGCCTGCTGCCAGGCCGGGAAGTCGCTGCCGTTCGTTTTGACTGGGCAAAATCGTTTCCCAATGCCCCGGCTGACGTCGAACAGTTTTTGGCTGGTGCCAGAATCACGACGGTCAAACGCCGCGCGAAAGTTTTAATGATTGAACTATCAACCGGCTATTCGCTGGTGATTCACCTGAAAATGACCGGCCAGCTGGTTTTCCGCAGCCCGACGGCTCGTTTTGGGGCAGGGCATCCCAATGAGTCGCTGATTGGTGAACTGCCTGACCGTTCGACACGGGTTACACTTGCGTTTACCGACGGCAGCCAGCTGTTTTTCAATGATCAGCGCAAGTTTGGCTGGATGCGGCTGCTGCCGACAGCCGAGATTATGAATCTGGACTTTTTCAAAAAGGTCGGGCCCGAGCCGCTGGCAGCCGACTTTACCAAGCAGCAATTTCGGCAGCGCTTATTACGCCGCAAAAACTCCAGTATCAAAGCCGTCCTGCTCGACCAGACTGTCGTGGCGGGCATCGGCAACATCTACGCCGATGAAAGTCTGTGGGGGGCAAAAATACACCCTGCGACTCTCGTTCGCGACATCACACCGGCTAAAAGCGAACACCTATTTATCGAACTGCAGTTTGTCTTAGCGCTAGCTATCGAAAAAGGCGGTTCGACTGACAAAAATTATGTGAATGCCGAGGGCAAAAAGGGCAGCTACATGAGCTTTGCCCGGGTCTTTCGCCGCGAAAACCTGGCTTGTCCGCGCTGCGGCACGATGATCATAAAAACCCGGGTTGCAGGTCGCGGTACGCACACCTGCCCAAGCTGTCAAAAACTTACTTCGTGAGTGATTTGAGGAGTTTGATAGTCTCGGCCGAAGAAGCCAGGCGAAAGCGGGCCGCTGTCCGGCCGCGGCCGACTTTTATGGTGTAGGCGTCCTCGGGCATGGCGGTGAATAACTCTTCGTCGGTCATATCATCGCCGAGTGACAGTTTGAAGTCGTAGTGGCGCTTGAGCCAGCGCTGCGCGGCGGCGCCTTTATTGACTCGAGGGTTTTTAATTTCTAAGACCTTGTTGCCCTGCAGCAGCTCAAGGCCGTAGGTCTTTAGTATTGGCTTTAAGACTTTTTTGATAGTCACGGCGTACTTTTCGGCGTAGTAAGGCGGCGAGCCGCGGTAGTGCCACACCAGGGAGTGCGGCTTGATTTCCACTCGGGCTTTAGGTGTTTTGGCGGCATATTTTTCCAGTACCGGCAGCAGCAGGTGCTTCCAGCGAGTGTCGACTTTTTCGATTGTTTGCCAGGATTTATTTCCGGCCTTTTTGAGGCCGGCACCATGTTCGGCTACCAGGCTAACCGGCAGCTCGCCAAACCATGACTCCAAGTCTTCGGCGCTGCGGCCGCTGATGAGGATCACATCATTGCGCTCATCCTGACTGAGCTTGTTGAGAAGGCTGATAAGGGTCTTTGGCGGCGTGGCGTCGTGGTAATCTTCGCTGAACGGCACCAGGCTGCCATCATAATCCAGCATCAAAAGGCGGCTGCGGGCTTGCCGATATTCGTCGGTCAGAGCAGTGATAAATTTACCCTTTAGTGCCCGGGTAATGACCGGCGTACCAGGGACAGGGGTTTGCAAGGCTTCTACAAAATCGTGCGCCCAATCCTGCACGGTGTTTGTTGCCAGCTGCTGCTGCATACGTTTCAGCCTGGCCCGCAGTTCGCGGCGGCGCATCGTCAGGGCTTGCTGCAGGGCATCGACGAGTTCTTCAGGTTTCCTCGGATTAACCAGGATGGCATCAGGCAATTCATGGGCCGCTCCGGCGGTCTGGCTGAGTATCAGGACGCCACTCTTGTCTTTGCTGGCGATAAATTCTTTGGCAGCCAGGTTCATGCCGTCGCGCAGCGGCGCGATGAAAGCGACATCGGCAATCTGGAACAGCGCGGTCACATCTTCAAATGGCACCGAAATGTTCATGTAATCTACCGGCTGCCACTTTGGTGTGCCGTACTCGAGGTTAATTTCATCGACCAGCGTTTGCAAGCGCTTTGCCAGGCTAATATAGGCCGGCACGTCAGTCCGGGACGGTGCCGCAACCATACTAAAAATAATCTTGCCGCGCAGCCGCGGCTGCAGCTGCAAAAATGTCTGGTATGCTTCAAGCCGTTCAATCAGCCCTTTGCTCGGATCGAGGCGGTCAACGGCAACGATCACCCGCAAGTGCTTGTATCGTTTGCGATATTTGCGCACAGCGGCTTTTACCACCTTGGATTTTTTGGCACCGGCGTATTTTTCGTAATCAATACCCATCGGGAAATTACCGACCCGTACTGTGTGATCCGGCAGTACCACCATGTTGGTATCGCTTGGCGCCAGGCCATTTTGCTGGCTGTTAGCCAAGAAGTTAGCAACGTAGCCAGGCGTGTGAAAGCCGATGACGTCTGCTCCCAGCATACCGTTCAATAATTTTTTTGACTCCGGCAGCCGCTGAAAGGTTTTGGTGTCAGGAAAGGGAATGTGCAGGAAGAAGCCGCTGGTAATATCGGCTCGCTCAGCCCGAAGCAGTTCGGGTACCAGCAGCAGCTGGTAATCATGTACCCAGATCCGGCTGCCCGTCTCCGCGATATTGAGCGTTGCCTGAGCATATTGACGATTGACGCTGCGGTATGCTGTCCACCAATGTTCGCGCTCAGTTGGCGCTACATTCCTTTGCTTTGCCAGATTGTGAAACAGCGGCCAGAGTATCGTATTGCTATAGCCGCTGTAAAAAGCATCAATCTCACGCTGAGTTAAAAATACGGGGCTGCAGTTGCTTTTAGCGAGTTCGGCAACGATTGTTTGGCGGTCCTGATTGGTTAATTCATCACTGGCAATACCTGGCCAGCCAATCCAGCGGTTGCGCGAATCGGTTACATATGACGACAAACCAGTGGCCAGCCCGCCGAGACTTGGGTAGAAATGCAAACCCTCAGCATCTTTTTTAACGCTGACAGGCAGGCGGTTGGAAACAATAATAACCTGTGACATATGAGGTATAACTCCTGTAGCATAGCAGATGCCTTGATCCCGGACTGTGTGAAATATCATACGAAGCTATACAATAGGCCCTATGGTCGTGACGCTGAGCGGAGAAAATAGTTTTGGTTTGCAGCGTGAGCTGCGTCACATTGTCGATGCTTTTGTCGCTGAGCACGGCGATTTGGCGCTGGAACGGTTGGACGGTCAAGAGGCCGAAACGGCCAGAACTAATGAAGCCCTGACTAGCTTGCCGTTCCTGTCAGCCCGAAAAATGGTCGTCCTGCGGGCGCCGGGCAGCAATAAGCAATTCGCCGAGCAGGCTGAACAACTATTGGGCAGCCTCCCAGAAACCACCGATGTTATTATCGTTGAGCCTAAGCTGGACAAGCGCCTGAGCTATTATAAATATTTAAAAAGTAAGACCGAATTTCGTGAATTTCCAGAACTCGACCAGGGCGGCCTGGCAAACTGGCTGGCAGCTGCCGCCAAAGATAAGCATGGTTCACTTGCCGCCGCTGACGCCCGTTACTTGGTGGAGCGTGTCGGGCAAAACCAGCAGCTGCTGGCTAGCGAGCTCGAAAAGCTGCTGCTGTACAATCCAAAAATCAGCCGCCAGTCTATTGATGTACTCACTGATGCTAGTCCGCAGAGCACTATTTTCCAGCTCTTGGAAGCAGCTTTCGCCGGCAACACTAAGCGGGCACTTGCATTATATGCTGAGCAGCGGGCCCTTAAAATCGAGCCTGCCCAGATTGTCGCTATGCTGGCCTGGCAGCTGCACATACTGGCCATTATTAAGACTGCGGCCGGCCGCTCAACCGACCAAGTCGCCCGCGAAGCCAAAATCAATCCTTATGTCCTTGGCAAAAGCCAATCCGTAGCCCGTAGCCTAAGCCTCGCGGAGCTCAAAAAACTGGTCAGCAACCTCCTCGCCATAGACCTAAAATCCAAACGCGCCAGCATCGACGCCGACGAGGCGCTGCAGCACTACTTATTGCAGCTAGCTAGCTGACTACTTCTTTTTTGCGGGAGATTTCTTGGCGGCTGGTTTCTTGGCGGCAGTCTTTTTCGCAGGGGCGGCTTTTTTGGCGGGCGCAGCTTTTTTCACAGCTTTGGCGGGCTTGACACCGGCGGCCTTGGCTTTAGCGGCGGCTTGTTTCTTGAGGCGAGCGGCTTTGTTTTTATGGATGACACCCTTTTTAACGGCTTTGTCTAGGTGGCTCTGGGCGCTGCTGTGACCTTTAGCGGACGGGCTTTTTACGAAAGATTTGAGGGCAGTTCGCAGGGAGCGGCGGGTTTTACTGTTGCGAACGGCGGCTTTGCCGGCAGTCCGGACGCGCTTTTTGGCTGATTTAATGATTGGCATGGATAGTCCTTTAATGTAGCTTATGCTTTTAATTAGGTTTAGACAGTGACTATAACAGATGGGTGCGCAATTTGTAAAGCAGTGGCAAAAAATGATGGACAAGCATGAGCTTTTATGGTAGTCTCAAAGATGAAACATCCCAAATAAAACAAAAAACTGGAAATCAAGTACATGGACGATCAAAAAGCCCAGCTTGCCGAGAAGCTAAAAAAAGCCAACAATATCCTCGTTACGGTTAGTCGCAACCCTTCGGTTGACCAGTTGGCGAGCTGTATCGCGCTAACGCTATTGCTCAACAAGCAGGGCAAACACGCCGCCGCAGTCTTTAGCGGCAGTGTCCCGTCGACACTGGAGTTCTTGCAGCCCGAAGACACACTCGAAAAAAATACCGACTCGCTGCGGGATTTTATCGTCTCTCTCGATAAGGCCAAAGCTGACAAGCTGCGCTACAAGGTCGAAGACAACGTCGTCCGCATCTTTATTACACCTTATAAGACTTCGATTAGTGAAGCTGACTTGACGTTTACCCAAGGCGATTTTAATGTCGAGGTAATGGTGGCTTTGGGTGTCCAGCTCCAAGAAGACCTTGACCAGGCCATCACGGCCCACGGCCGAATTTTGCACGATGCTACTATTGCCGCTATCAACGTTGGTACTGACGGCGGTCTGGGTACGATTAACTGGAATGATCCGCACGCCAGCAGTCTCAGTGAACTGGTGACCGACCTGACAAAAATGCTCGGCGGCAATGATTTGCTCGACGGCCAGATTGCCACGGCTCTGCTAACTGGCATCGTCGCCGAGACAGACCGCTTTAGCAATGAAAAAACCAGCTCGCAAACTATGAATGCCAGCGCGGTACTAATGGCGGCTGGCGCCAATCAGCAGCTGGTAGCCACCCAGCTGTCTTCGGCAGCGAACCTCGGTGCTTCAATCCAAAGCGAAGACTCCTCTGAGCCGGGGCATCACGATGACGGTGACGGACTGCTTGAAATTAATCATAACCTCGACGATCAGCCAGCACCCGGCGAATCCACGCCGAACCCAGATCAAGCATGGCAGGAGCAGCCGGTTGACGACCAGATGCCTGCGGCCGATTCAGCAATCCCTGGCCAGGATCAGCCAGCGGACAGCGGCGACCAGCCGGAAGAAGAACCGTTCCAGTTTACTCCTCCCGGCCAGCCCGAACAGCTCGAACAGCCCGATCACAGCATGATCCATGTGACGCCGTCTGCCCGGATGATCACTGAACCGCCATCTCTAGGCAGTTTCTTATCACCGACAGAGCAGGGGGCATTTGATCCGCTGGGTATGCCTGCTGAAGAACCCCCACTGCTATTTGGAGGCCCGAAAAATGATGCTTTTTCCGAAGCGCCAGCCGGCGCACCGCCGCAGCCAACACCGGCGCCTAGCATTCCGCCGCCGCCAGCCCCGCCGCCGCCGGATCCTGCGCCCACAGCGCCGCCAGCTGCTGATCCGGCCAGTCCGCCAGCATACTCACCACCTCCACCGGCCTGGGAGCCCCCAGCGACCGTGCCTGAGCCAGTCGCTCTGCCTGCAGCACCGCCACCTGCACCAGAACCACCAGTTTCTGAACCAGCCCCGGAACCAGTTCCATGGCAGCCGCCACCCCCAGATGAGTCCCCCCCGTCCGCTCCTATCACGGATGACGTGGCAAACCACACCTTGGCTGAGTTGGAGCAATCTGTCCAAAGTCCCCATGTTGCCGATACCGATAATCTCGACGCCGCCCGAGACGAAGTCAGCCGGGCGCTGACCGCCAGCGGTGCAGATGCCGGCCTCCCCGAGGAACCGATACAGTCGCTTGGTGCCCAGCCGCTGGGCAGCGCGCTGCATGAATCTGCGCAAACCGTCGATCCATTAGCGCCATCAGCTGATCAGCCAGGTCCTTTCCTGCACGAAATCCTTGGGCAGCCAGCGGTGCAAGTAGAGCCGCCACCTGACTCTCAGCCACCTCTGCCACCCGTTACACCGCCAGTAGCACCTCCCCAAGTGATTGATCCAGCTGCCCCGCCGCCGGTGCCGCCTCCTATACCGTTCCAGTTTGGCAACCCCCAGCAGCCCCAATAGTCGATGCAGGGTCTCTTACTCGTGGATAAACCAGCCAGTTGGACCAGTTTTGACGTCGTCAACTATGTCCGCCGCATAGTGGCTGCCGCCGAAGGCAAAAAGCCTAAAAACGTCAAAGTCGGCCACACCGGCACCCTCGACCCCTTCGCTACCGGGCTTTTGGTACTATTAATTGGCAAAGAATACACTCGTCGGGCCGGAGAATTCAGCAAGCTCGATAAAACCTACGAAGTGACAATGAAACTGGGGGAAACCAGCACCACGGGCGACCCAGAGGGCGAAATCACCCCGTTTGCGACTAAAAATGGAGCAGTATCCGATACTACTCCCGATTTGGAGGCCCTCCAGCGGTCCGTAGAGGGCTTCAGGGGCCAAATAATGCAAGTCCCACCAGCTTACTCGGCTATCAAGGTCGGCGGCCAGCGGGCCTACAAACTAGCCCGAGCCGGCAAAGAAGTCATCATCGAAGCCCGCCCGACAACCATACACCGCCTGGCAATCACCGATTACACTTACCCAGAGGCACATTTGGTCGCTAGAGTCTCCTCCGGCACCTACATCCGCACCCTCGTAGAGGACATCGGTAAAGCGCTCGGCACCGGCGCCTACACCACTCAGCTGCGCCGCACCACCGTCGGCTCCTACGATATTGGGCAAGCCACCGAAGTTAAGCAGCCCAACCTCCTCGATCATATATTAAATGTTGATTAACTTTGCTTGCACAGTATGTCCCACGCACTCTATTTTAGTGGTGCGGCAGTAGTTCTCTGACACCACTAAAATAGAGTAGTCTAAAGAACCACGCGCAGGGAAATCCATATGAAAGCCAGACCCAAGCTACAAATTGCCCTTGACCAGCCACACATTGATGCCTTGCAACGGCGTGCCAATGCCATGGGTTTCAATTCGGCCGCTGCTCTGGTGCGGTGGCTGGCCGTAACGGAGGTCACGCGGCCACAAGAGGAAGCGTTGCTTAACAGAGAGAGTCGTCTGGCAATTCGCTATCTTGAACTTGTTCTGGCGTTTAGATCGCCTCCCGTTTCATCTCTTCAGCAGGCTTTGCAGCACCTAAGCCTAGCCCTGCGATCACAATACTACCGCAGCACTTTGGACAGGATCGCAACAGATTATACCAAACCCTAAACATACGATCCTCGACTGATTGAACACATTTTTGCAAACAAGCGGTTGCGCTAGGGGTGGAGATCTGGTAGAATGAGTGGTAGATGATTATAAAGAGCAAGAAAACTGCGGCTATCAAAAGTGCGCAGGTGCACGATAAAGATACGGGTGGTTCGAGCGTGCAGGTAGCTGTGCTGACTGAGCGCATCAAAGAATTAACCGAGCACCTCAAGGTTAACAAGCATGACTTTATGGCGCGCCGCGGCCTGTTGCAGATGGTGGGCAAGCGCCGCCGTTTGCTGCGCTACATCGCTAAGCGCGATAGCCAGGCCTACCTGGATCTGATCAAAAAACTCGGTATTCGCCGCTAAACGTTAAGCGCCCAGACCGGCGTTCTCGAACTGTCGAGGTCGCAAGCTTGTGCACATTAACTAATTTAGGGAGTTAATTTCTCTTCAGGGCAACAGATATAACGCGATTGTTCTGCACAAGAGCGCGGGTATATTTGAACCCTGGCGAGAATTCTCCAAGCAGAAAGGCCACCACAATGGCAGCAGTCAAAAACCCTATGGGCAAAGATATTATCAAAGTCGAGACCGAGCTGTGCGGGCGCCCGCTGAGCATGGAAGTTGGACGCGTTGGTTTCCGGACCAGCGCTTCAGTGCTCGTGCGCTACGGCGATACCGTGGTGCTCGGCACGGCTATGGTCGGCAAGACACCGATAAGCATGGATTATTTCCCGCTGAGCATCGATTACGAAGAAAAAATGTACGCTGCCGGCAAAGTCAGCGGCTCACGCTACATCAAGCGGGAAGGCCGCCCATCCGATGACGCTATTCTCATTAGCCGCCTGATTGACCGTCCAATTCGCCCGTTGTGGCCCAAAGGCTACCGGCATGAGGCCCAGGGCGTGGCTACTGTCCTGAGCATGGACCCTGAATTTCGCCCCGATATGATTGCCATGATCGCCATGAGTGCGGCCTTTATGCTCAGCGGCGCGCCATTTGACGGCCCAGTCGCCGGCCTCAGGGTCGGTTTAGTCGATGGCAAGTATACCGCCTTCGCCACGCCTGAACAGCTTGAAGCCGGTGATCTCGACCTCGTCGTGGCCGGTACCAAAGACGGTGTCATGATGGTCGAAGCTGGCGCCTCTGAGGTGACCGAAGACCAGGTGGCCGAAGCCATCGTCTACGCTTTTGAAGCCATGCAGCCAGCCATCAAGCTCCAGGAGGAATTGGCCGAAAAAGTCGGTGTCACCAAGCAGGAATTCACCCTGATGCTACCCGATGCAACCATTCAAAAGACTGTCAACGACTGGCTGGAAGGCAAGCTTGGCGAAGATCTTCGTAAGCCCTATCCAGAACGCAATGTGCTAATCCTGCAGCTCAAAGATGACATGCACGCCGAACTGACCGACAAGCTCGGTGAGAATTACGCGGCGGTAAAAGGCGACTATGACGAAGCCTTCCAGTCGGCCCTGCACAAGGATGTCCGCCAGGGGATTATCGAGCACAATCTCCGTCCCGACGGCCGCAAATTGACTGAGGTCAGGGAGCTGAGCAGTGAAATTGGCCTGCTGCCGCGAGCCCACGGTTCCAGCATCTTTACCCGCGGCCTGACACAGGCCTTTAATATCGTCACCCTGGCACCGCTGAGCTACGTCCAGCTGGTTGACACCATGGAAAAGGAAGGCGAACGCCGTTACATCCACCACTACAACGCTCCCGGCTACACCGTCGGCGAGGTCAAGCGCCTCGGCAGCCCCGGCCGCCGCGAAATTGGCCACGGCTACCTCGCCGAGCGTGCTTTAACCGCCGTTTTGCCATCGGAGTCAGAGTTCCCCTACATGATCCGCACCGTGACCGAAATTATGAGCCAGAACGGTTCGACCAGCATGGCTGCCACCTGCAGCAGCTGTCTGGCACTGTTGGACGCTGGTGTGCCCCTCAAGGCCATGGTCAGCGGCATCGCTATGGGTCTGATGATTGAGGACGGCAAACCCTACATCCTCAGCGACATCGCCGATGCCGAAGATTTTGCCGGCGACATGGACTTTAAGGTCACCGGGACGCCCAAGGGCATCACCGCCCTACAGATGGATATGAAAGTCCATGGACTGCCCGTCACTGTCCTTAAGCAAGCCCTGGAGCAGGGTCGCGAGGGTCGGGCTCATATCCTGGCACACATGAAGACAACCATTTCCACGCCGAACGAAATGAGCCCGTACGCGCCCCGTGTCGAATCCATTCAGATCAACCCTGATAAAATCCGCGAAGTCATCGGCAAGGGCGGCGAGACCATCCAGCGCATCACCGGCGAAA
>CAZXIT010000011.1:0-21724 GCA_964640775.1 uncultured Candidatus Saccharibacteria bacterium | reverse complement strand
AACCACGAGGTCACAGGTTCGAGTCCTGTCCCCGCAACCATAAGCATTTAAACCTCTGTATTTTTGCAGAGGTTTATTTTATTCTTAGGACATGACGAAAAATCAAAATGGATTCAGTCTTGTTGAGGCATTGCTAATACTCGTACTTATAGGGATTATTGGTGGAACAGGATGGTATGTTTACAATGCCCAACGAAATGCCAGCAAGAGCTTAAACTCAAATACTTCAACGACTCCTCAATTTAAGAAGAACTCTCAAAAAAACACAGATGCAAGTTACCTTGTAATTCCGGAATTAGGCATCAAGCTGACACTAGCTAGTAGTATTAAAGATGCATACTATACAATCGGGCAATCAAATAGCATTACAGGTCAACCTACAGTTGCCCTTTCAACACATTCACTTGATAAATATCCCGGATGTGCAGCAAGCAAAAGCAAAGCAGGGGTAGCAACAATTAGTACTTACAAATCGGGGCAACAAGACGAAGTCGTAGGTGATTTCTCCGAAGCCTATCCAAATGCCCCAATGATTAATGGACTTTATTACTTTATCGCTGCAGACCAGTATGATTGCACGCTTGGTAAGGATGCCAACTTGCACAGTACCATAAGGCATGCGTTCGTTGATACTTACAGTACAATTACGCAAACTGATCAGAAAGCTGACTCTCAGCAGCTTGAGATTAGTGAGTGGGGTGTCCATGTAACCTTGGATAGTAGTACGGCTAGCCTTTACTATGTATTGGCGCCTAATACATCTGATGTGGCTTTTTTTGGGCTTAAAAGAATTGATGCAATTGCCCCAGACTGTGCCGCCGACAAAGTATCACTCGCCGCAATAGGAAGGCTAACAGAAGCACAGCAGAAAGATGCCACTGCAAATCCTTCAGCTACCAATACGCCAGGCACCATACATATCGGTAATTATTGGTACGGCGTAGAACCATCACATGCTGCGTGCGGTGACAGCGCCCAATATGAAACGCTTAGCCAAGTTGTACCCGATTACAGTCGCGAGAAACTCATTGCAGTCCTACATAGATTAGCGGCTAATTAAGAAATTTAGAGTTATGTGGTTCTAGTCTGCTGCGGTAGAGTAACTAACTACCGGTGACTCTCTGGTGAGCTGTATCCATCGAGATAACTCTGCAAGGAGTTGGTTCCAATGCGACTGCACCTGGGCAACCAAGTGAAACTCAAGACTTCTTTGGAAGTCTTTTTGTTTGCGCCGGATCAATAGATGCTGAATTTTATTAGGCATCAAACCAGACTAGACAAGACCTAAAGCTCAATTTACAGGCTCTAACAGATGAGAATCATGTTTCTTATAGCTTCTTCTAATTTAAAACCTTGCTAAATGCTGACATGTAACAGATGAGAATCATGTTTCTTATAGCTTCTTCTAATTTAAAACCTTGCTTCATAGTATGTGTTATAGCCAGAATCCCTAGAAACAATAAGCTCTAAATCTAATAATTTTCTAATGTCGCTATTAATTGTTGGACGCGAAGTAGGATGAAACATATCAACCATTTGTCGTGCGGTCAGTCTAGAAACTTCTTGTAATTTATGCCAGATTTCAACTTGTCTTGCATTTAAAGCGCCGAATGCACTACCAAGAAGAATAACTTTGAATGAGTTTGCTGAATTCTTAAATATGGGCGGCAATAAGCTTAACTCATCCATTTTAGAATAAACGATATCTATCCCACGTCCGTACTCCTCAAGAAAATCAAGATTGCGCAGGATTGCAGCAATATTTTGGTTGCGACTAAATTGAGAGTCTCTAATTGTATCAACAGTAATGCCAGGAGGAAGATTTCCTGGATTACTAATTTCGATCCTATTCGAAAAAATATTGATCTGGGTATATGTTTCAGTGACGGTGTAGTCTCTGTGGATTACGGCGTTTGCTACCAGTTCACGTAAAGCCTCTTCAGGATATTCATAGGTGTCGACTCTTTTAGTACCAACAATTCTCGATTGAAGAGGAATGTTCCGAAGTAGGAAACCCATGATCCCAGTGATCTGATTATCTAACGTCCCGCCCAAGTCCAAGCGATCAATAATCGGGCTGGCTACATCAGAGCCTTGGTAACGGACGCACCTGATTATGTATCTGGAGTATGGCTGAAGATCTTGAGGATTGTCAGTGGCGAAGATCATGAATCCTGAAAATGTTGGCAGGATAGAGCCTGTGAAGTCTCCAGCAATACCAGCGTTAATCATCAATGAATCAGTCGGTGTGTTACTAGCTGTGGGTCGCCCAGCCCGCACAGCACTTCTTCTAAAGAAGTCTTCCATCTTACCTTGATTCAGATCCGTAATTTGTACACTTTCAGCTCGCATTTGATCGTATTTAAAGTTTACTGATGAATCCCGAATGAATGCGGCCATTTCGTCATAGGTCATTCTCCGATCCGTAATCCCGTCTCTTATACATGCGCCATCTGGCAAGCCTTTACTTTTCAGGTAAGGTGGTCGGTTTTCTACAGGCGCCTCAGGAACCTTAAGCACTAGTAGGCGTTCATTCTGTATCGTGAGGATCACCATTTCTGGGACACCTACACGTTCCATCTTGTCTCGATAGTAATTACTTATTCCTTCTTGTAAGTCGTGTAGGCTCAGGCCGCCTACAACTTCAATAGTATTTGTAGCGCGGTCATCAGTAACGCCAAACACAATAATGCCACCACCAGGCATTAATGAAAATGACGTCACAGTCTCCCATAGTTTTTGTGGGACACCGCCTCTCGCATCTTTAAATTCAACATCATGAACCTCTGTGCGATCGGCGAGAGCTGTCTCAATCTTCAAAACAATATCTGCTTCAGAGGCAAATGGCATAAAACTCCTAAAGTGTATGCTAATAGGTTATCAGCAAGAAGGTGTCGCATACAATGGATAGGCAAGTTCATTCAATTTTTAGTTTTGTCAGTAAAGTATTACGGCTGCTTCACGCCTTGTAGGCATAGCCAACGACATATCTCGGATGAGATTAGGTTCCAATGCGATTGCACGTACTCAACCAAAAAAATCTAGGAGGCTTCAAAGCCTCCTTTGTTATGATAAGGCCATGCTCGTCTATGTTACCGGCACCCCCGGTGTCGGCAAATCAACCGCGCGTGCAGCACTGGCTGCTCGAGGGTATGAAACATACGATGTCGATGATGACGGCTTCGCTGCCCATTTTAATGTACGCACCGGTATCAGAGTTGATACGTTCGTACACGGCCGTAAATGGCAAGAAAACAATGAGTGGAGGATTTACGTTGATCGAGTATCGGAGCTTGCGAGGCAGACGGGAGACCAAACGGCTTTCCTCTTTGGCACTGCGCGTAATAATGAAGAAGTATTCCCGCTATGCTCCAGAATCATCGCGCTTGACGTAGCCAAAAGCATAGTACGAAAGAGATTATCGAGTCGCGGCAATCGGTTTGGCGCGGAGCAAGAGGAAGTAGAGCTTGCCTTGGAGTGGCAAGAAAAAGAACGCCGCTGCTACAAACAGCTCGGCATTCCCATTATCGATACGGCACAGCTCGTTAACGAAGTAGCCAATGAGATCATTGAGCTAGCTAAAATCTAGCCGAGGACTTTTATTGCAAATAGCAAATAGAGAGTATGTCTAATATACTTAAAGCAATTATGAAATTACGCTCAAATCAATCAGGCTTCAGCGTGGTCGAGGCAGTGCTCGTATTAGTCATCGCGGGCTTGCTGGGTTTTATAGGATGGTACGTCTACAGTACTAAGCAAGATGCCGACAAATCTTTGAGTACAGCGGCCGCGACAACTAAGCCCAGCACTGCCAAGACAGCACAAAATAAGCCAAGCTTGCTCAACGACGCAAGCGTTTTTACTGCGTACGACAAATCGTTTAGCGTTATCTACCCCAAAGACTACCCAACAGAGAGCTGCAACTTTAACGGCCAGTATTTTGGCCTTGCTATCAAGCAGGATAGTTTAGGCGCTTGTGTGGCCGGTCAGCCGCGCAGTCAAACCTATGGATCGAGGATAAACTTCCAAAGCTATCCAAAGCCGCCCAATTTTGACATTACAGAAAACCCCAATAACTATGACCGTCAGGCTGAAGCTTTTGAAGCAAGCTATAAGCACACCTATGTCGAATTAAATGGTAAGAAAGTCGATAAGACTGTTTCGGTCTCCGGGCAAAGCGATGTAGTGTCCGGACAGGTCACGACGACCTATCGATACTTTGACGGGTCTAATCTCTGGTACGCTGTCTACACCGAAGAACCAAACTCGAAAGAACTCAGCAAATACTTCGACGCTATGATCCAGACCTGGAAGTTCTAGTATCATCCGACAGGCCTTTATCGGGCAGAATGCTCATTTATTTGATGGAGGCTGTTATACTGGCCCTGAGATATAAAATACAACATGGAAGAAAACAAAAATCCCAGTCCAGACGCGGGTCGTGAGCATCAAGCGCTTGTCTTGCAGCCAACGCACGCCAGAGAGTTTTATGAGGATACTGCTCCAAAACCTGCTGTTGCTCCTGCCCCGGCTCCAGCTATAGCTCCAGTGCCCATTTCAACACCTCAGTCACCTCAAGCCCTAGCCCCACCCCAGCCAGTCCCGGTGCCGCCAAAAACTACCGTCCCTGATATGGAGCCCGCTACTGCCAGCATTGAGCCGGCACCAGCCGTGCCGCTTTGGGTGCGGCTGGTGCTGCTGGTAGCTTTGTGCGCGTACGCGGCGCCGGTCGTGGTGCTCACGAGACACTATCCGTGGCCGCTGGCAGTGGTTTGTCTCGGATTGCCTGTGGCGCTGCTCGGGCAAAAAAAGGTCAAAGGTATATTTTTGCCATACGCTGTCTGTATCGCGGCTATTATTTTTGCCGTTGATTTGCTGCGCGATATCCATAGCAGGAGCAATGCAGGGGTCATTGCCAAGTATGTGCCGGGGATCGGCAGCCGGCCTAATTCGACGGTCATTCTCACTGCGCTAGCTGTCGGGGCAGGACTGGCACTGGTGGCGTTTGCGGCGGCTAATTATGGCCCAAGACTGTCTAAAACCGCAGCCAATACGTTATTTAGAAGCCTGGCAGTCTGGCTGGTATTTTTTGCCGGTTCGTACCAGTACGTTATCATCAATAACGCCAGCTATGCGTCGCAGTACGCCGCTTATCACACCGAGCTGGACAATTACAATGCCGAAGGTCTAGACCCGCGCCTGCCGATTTATAATCCGCTGCCGCCTGCTGTCTACAGGCTGACCTCGACGCACGCCGCCGATAAAAACGTCGTGCACCAAAGCTATGAGCGTGATTATACGGCCATCGGTACCAAGGCCTCGGGAGCCACCGTCAAAGTGTCTATCGGCAGCGTGCCAAGCACCTGCGAGCATACCAATACACCTCAATCCAGGCAAGACGCTTTCGGCAAATTATATAGCTGCAACGTCGTCACTACCACCAGCGGCGGCCAGGAAGTTTATGGCTATCGCGATCTCTCCGGCTTGCACTACAGCGGCATAGATGCCACCAACCTGACTGCCTCTCAGCTCAGGCAAATTCCGCCGAGCAATTTTTATGTCCAAAAATCATCCGCTGTGCTGGTGGAGATTATCTACGGCAACTCGATAGATATCCAAAATAACCCCTTCACGCCGGCAAATATCAATGCCATGGTCGATAGCCTGCAAGACAGCTCGACGTCTCGCCAGGCGTTTGTCAGCCAGTACATCAAGCCGCCTAAACCAATAGTGCCCTACAGGTATCAGGAGAAGGTATTTGTGCCTCTGACTATTGCGCTGGCTGTCTACTGCGCCCTGATGCTTTGGTCGCTGGAGCGAATCTTTAGCAAAGCCGGCCGGGCGTACTGGAAAGCCTATGTGCCGCTGGCAAATCTGTGGATCCTGGCAAAAATTGCCGACAGGCCCGGCTGGTGGTCTTTGCTAGTCTATCTGCCGTCTTGGCCGGCGGCCTCGGTCGTGCAGTTTATCTACGTCTTTATCTATTTCGCGTTTTTTCTGCTGCCGCTGGCCTATGCCTTTACCCTGCTCAAAGTTTTCTTTTACGCTCGGTTCTGTCTGTCGCTGGCTGAGCAGTTTAACAAGCCGCAATGGTTCGCCCTGCTGCTGTTTGCCCCGCCATTCTCCGGCTATTTCATGCTCGGATTTGACAGTTCACGCCACCAAAGCGCTGAGCAAGAAGCGGTGTCACCGCCTAAACTGTCACCAGCATCTTTTTAGGTACAAGTTTTTTGTTGTATTTGGACTTGCCGCTAATAATTTCGGACGTCGGTACAATACGTGCTGTTTGTTTCTTGAGATTGGGCAAACCGCTTAGCAGCAGATAGCCTTGCCAATGATTATTGCCGACCTCAAGCTCAAGGTGCAGCTGGTCGCTCAGCTTGGGCTCATCCTCAACATCATACAGCCAATACCGGCCGGTGCTCAGGACGCAGTCGAGGTTGTGTACCCGGCGAGAAAACACCAAGATCTCGCTGATGCTAGCAGGTTCCATCCAAGCGTAGCAGTCGCCATCAAGGTATAAAACCTTGGTGTGGTGCTTGGTCTCGATCAGCTTGTAGCGGCCGCCTCTGCGCAGGGTAATCATAGGTGCTAGCTATTAAACCATTTCATTCCTAGAGGGGTCATTGACACGGATCACTATCTAACTATGATGCGGCACGACTAGAGTCTAGCTGCTAGACGACTTTGCCAAGCTTGTCCTCGAAACTACTCATGTCATGGATGGTAATTTTGCCGGCCGCAACTATCAGCATCTTGCTATTGATAAGCTTGCGAAATTCCCGATTAACTGTCTCGCGTGACAGGCCAGTTCGAGCAGCCAGTTCAGTCTCCGTGATAGTCATAACACAGGCACCATCGGCAGACTTTTTGCCAAAACGACGGCTTTCGATTAGAAGCTCATACATCAGGCGACCCTTGGCGCTGCCACCCATGAGGTGCACCATTCGCCGCAGCATGCCATCGGTGCCGGCATACACCCGGCTTAACAAATCCAGCAGCACATCGGGGTTATCTTTAATGAAGGCTAAGGTGGCTTCGGGGCTGCCAAGGTATACTTCGACTGGCGTTGAAGCTTGATAAAAATATTGGTTATCCGAATTGTTGATAGCCCACGACATCGGGAAAAAACTGCCCGGTTTAAAGACGTTCACTACAATTTCATCACCGCGGTAGGAGACATCATATTTGCGGACAATGCCCTCTTTGAGATAAAAAATGTAACCAGGAGCATCGCCGGCATGTATCATAACCTGGCCTTTATCGTAATGCCGATGCCTTTGCTGTGCAAAAAAAGCTTCAGTCTTGGTGTCAGTGTCGTGCTTCATGAAAGCCTGACTATATAGGGCCGCAAGACGAGCGGCAATCGATTATCGTACTGAGGATGTACTATAACGGCGCTAAAAGTCCAAAATACTAGGCTGGTGACGCTGAGTTATCGATGGTGGTATACTAAAATGCATAACCGGGAACATCGATGGCCATCAACAAAAACGCCGAAATCAAACAGCTCCACACGATCAGCGATAAAATAGCTGATCGCATAACCAGCATTGCCGGTTCGATGCCATTTCTGCTGCTCAACGCTGTATGGTTTACCAGCTGGCTGCTGGTCAATACTGGCCAATTTGGCGACCATCTCATTTTTGATAAATTTCCCTTCGGTTTGCTGACGACCAGTGTTTCCCTGGAGGCGATTGTGCTGTCGACCTTCGTACTGATCAGCCAAAGACGGGACGCCAAATTAGCAGAATTGCGCTCAGAATTGGACTATCGCGCTGACTTGCAGACTGAAGTCGACAGCAAGACTATCCTGGCCATACTGGAGCGGCTGGCTAAGAATCAGGGCGTAGATGTCGCTGAGCTGCTAGACAACCCGCAGCCCGAGGGTCAAAAGCCATCTACTCATTCTCCAGACAAGGCATGAGGCGAGCATGATCTTGGCACTTGCATTCTCGGGAGAGCTTTCAGGTTTTCCAGCAGTTGCCTCGTCTTTGATACTCATAGCTCTGCCGTTTTATCTATTTGTCTATCTGCCGATAAAATTGGTGACTGTCGTGGTCGCCCACGCCAATAAAAAGGCTGATCGATTGCGGCTGCTGCATCAAAAAACTATTGTTGCTGAGTACGACCCGCCAGATCATCTGACCCCCGCCGAGATGGGATTTTTGTTTGACAGCAAGCTTAGTTTAGGAGAGATTTTTGGTACCATCGTCCAGCTCGAACAGCAAGGTCTGCTGACAATTACCGAACAAGGCGGCGACATGCTGGTCACGACTGAGCGGCCGGTGCCGGCGGATCTTAAAAAATTTGAGCACTTTATACTCGACACCGTCCGCGAGCAGAGCGGCCGGCCGCTGACACTGAAACTGCTCAAAAAAACCAGACCGCTGGCCGAGGTAGTCCTCAAGCAGCAATTGCAAGAAGCGGGATATCTAGCAACAACTAAAGAACAGCTGAAACGATCATTTCACCGGCTGGTATTTATTATGATCATGCTGATGCTGCTGTTTCCAATTTTGGCCTTTCGTCCGCATACCGGTACAGGAATTATAGTGACGGCAACTTTTTTATTGATCGCCTCGCCAGCCTATTTTATTTTTGCGGCGGTACTGTACAGCAAATACCAAAAAATTGCCGGTGAGCCGTGGCTCGGCACACCAAAACTAAAACTGGTCTGGTCGGATATCGAGGGCTATCGCCACTACATCGAAGTCGTAGAGGCTGACAATCTCAAATTTGACACTGAAACCACCAGGGGCATTATCAATAACAAAGCCTTGCCATACGCTATAGCGCTTGGCTTTAACACCGGCTGGCTCGAAAAATTCCAACCCAAGCAGTAATATATGGTTTTACTCCCAGGGCGCTGCCCTATCTGCAAACACAAAACTCTAGAGTATGATCAAGATTCGGTCAGCTGCACCAGCTGTAGGGTTTACAATAAGCCGCTTGGTTTTTTAAAACGGCTGGTAGTCTGGACAGACGGCAAATGGTGGTGGTGGCGAGCGCCAATCCTCATTTGGTTTGGTATCATGCTGTTTCAAAATTGGCACGACCCATGGTTTGCCCTCAATCGCACAGGCAATCCGTTTTCGGCGCTTGATTTTGGGATGCATGAGCTTGGCCACCTGATATTTCAGCCGTTCGGCGAGTTTATGTACATTGCTGGCGGGAGTATTTTTCAATGCCTATTTCCGATTATCGGTATTTTTGGTTTTTGGCAGGCTCGCCGCTACTTTGCGTTGGCGATGTGCCTGCCCTGGCTAGGTCTCAACTTATTTGATGTGGCAGCCTATGCCGCTGACGCCCGGGCGCGGCTGCTGCCGCTTGGCGGCTGGGCTGGGCTTTCAGAGCAAGGCTCCAACGAAGCCTACGACAAAGCCCATGATTGGTACCAGCTGCTCAGCCGCACACATCATCTGCAATCCGACCTAGCCATTGCGCATGGTCTGCGGGTGGCCGCCACCGTTTCTATGATTATTGGTATCGCCATCGGCTCGGTTTTGGTCGGCAGCATGCTGCTCAGTACCGTTAAAAAATATGTCAATCGTCAACCTAAAACTAAGGCGTAGACTGCAGGGAGTATAATTTATGTAAAGCCGTAAAGCAGGGAGAATCAACGGATGCACGCATTAACCCACCATCACCAGCCTAAAGCCCGCACCAAAACAATTATCGTCCTGCTGATTGGCTTGGCATTTATTCTGGCCATGACTATGGTCTTTGCTCCCAAAGCCAAAGCCTCTTTCGTCTTCGCTGCTCCTAATACTCTCGAACTGATCAGCAGGCCGGCTTAAAGTTCAGCGCAAGTCTGCTATGATGAGCCAATGAAAGTGGTGTTTTTTGATAGGGACGCGACGCTGGTGGTGGGGACTCCACTGTATGATCGAGTCGATAGTGTCGACAAGGTCGAGGTCTTCCCGGACACGATTGAGGCGCTTCAGCATTTGGCAAACCATGGCTATAAAGCCATCATCGTCACCAATCAGGCTGGGATTGCTGAAGGTTTAATCAGTGAAAAAGAATTTTGGGAAATCAATGATCGGGTGCTGGAACTGGTCGCACCAAGCGGGCTAGAATTCTTGCGAACCTATATGTCGCCGCATGGCTGGAATGTCGTCAACGACTGGCGCAAACCGGGGCCGGGGATGCTGCTGCAGGCGGCCAAGGATTTTGACCTGGATTTATCGGAAATGTATATGGTTGGCGACCGGCGATCGGATGTCACTTGCGGCATCAATGCCGGCACCAAGACTATCCTGGTACAGACCGGAGAGCCAAATGTGCAGGCACCTGAAGCTGATTACACTGCCCGAAACTTGCTGGACGCAGCCGAGTACATCGTCAGCCACTAATCAGGTAATCACTGGGTTTGAGTCGTGGCACACGTTGACAAATGATGCTTATGTTGATAAAATATTTTCATGAAAATCAACGCTTCTCCGCATTCGTATGGTCGTAAGAGCACTCGGCAAGCACGACAGACCCGCGAGGTCATTGACAGTGTTGCTGCCAGGCCGCTCGAGGGATTATCTCTGGCGGAGCGAGCACGTGCCCAAGTGCTGGGCGGGCGGGTATATGAAAAAGTGAACGCCGAAAAAATGAAAGAGGGGGTTACGCGAAACTTGCGTGAGATTGGAACGCATTTGACGAGCGGACAGGACCAGTCCGGCACCGATTATCGATATAGCAGCGTACTAAACCTGTCCCAAATCAGTGCCGCGGTCGGCCTGCCGAGGACCCAGGTCGGCACCCGAGCGACTGGCGAATCAGACGTGCCCCGCAGCGAGATTACCTTTTTCCATCCGCTGAGAACGCAGACGCAGGATAGTCAGGATAATTTTCCAGGGCCAGATCACGAACAGGTACCGATCATCGATCATCCGAGTTTTACGCTATTGGGAGACGAGGTGCTGCTTGATCTCGGCGATAGCGGCGAACTAGTCCGCAAAAAACGCCCATTTGACGAGCTGAGCCAAGAGCAGCAAATGAGAGCTTATCTCGTCGTGGCTGACGTGGCTGAAACTATGGCTCGTGCCGCTGCTGATGGCAGTTTGGCGATTGTTGCCGGCCAAGCAGAGTTTGCCGCCTAAGCCGAAATATATACCAGGCCCCTGGTTCTAAATTATTAACTGGCAAAAGTCTGGCGCTTGGATTACAATCTCTGTAATTAATGGAGGTCTTAAGCGATGGATGTACAGGTGAATTATCTAGCAGTTGGCTTAGCGATGCTGAGCTCGATGGTAGTGGGCAGTATCTGGTATGCCCGGCCGGTGTTTGGCAACCTATGGATCAAGCTGGCCAAGGTCGATATGAAAAAAGATAGCGGCAGTGCCTGGGTGCCGATTGCGGTGACAGCAGTGGTTAGTTTGATCACGGCGTACGTCCTGGCGCACGTGGCTTATTTGTCAAACCAGTTTTTTCATGACAGTTTCTTGCAGGACACTATGGCAACGGCTTTTTGGCTGTGGCTGGGATTCACCGGTGCGCGTTTCATCACGCATGATGCCTTTGAGGGCCGCCCGCCGATGCTTACCCTGCTCAATGTTACTCATGAGCTGGTGACCATTATGCTGATGGCGCTAGTCATCGGTTTGATGGGTCTCTAGCTGTCTGAGGTTTCTAAACACCATCAGTCCGATATTGACTGCTGCTAGCAGCAGCAAGCTAGCGGCTGCTAAAGCCGGCCGTATGTTGTAGCGCTTAGCGGTCTCTATAGCAGCCGGTTTTTCAATAAGTTTGGTGATTGATGGCGGAGGGCTGGCTGTAGTTTTGGCGGGCGCTGGCATGGCTGCCCGGTCGGCTGAAACTTGCTGGCCCAGCGCGGCTGCCAAGTTGTTTACTGTCAGCGCAAGGGTTTTTTGGGCAGCCAGCGTGTCAGTGCTGGAGACTGCCAGTTTCATATCGTCGAATATTAGGCTGACCGTATGGCTCCAGCGCCAGTCGCTGTCAACTTTTAATGGATCAGCAGCGGGCTGGCCGTTACTGCCAGTGAATGGGCCGGCTTGGCCGACATGTACGCTGCTAGCCGGCAGACTGATAACGGTGACGGCCTGCTCCAAGGCCTGGACATGCTGCGGCCGCTGGAAGGCTGCGATGCCCCCAAGCGCGATGATTAATGCTGCGGCCAGCACTCCAAAGGCGGTTCGTCGATCCCGTTTTAGCAGCTGTTTATGTATAATTGGCATATTCACCCTGTTACCTCAGACAATACGCTGTTAATTTAATCACAAAATACTAGTGTTAGAAAGCATAGTTGATTAGTTTTTGGGAAGGATCCGGAGTCTTGCTTTACAATAGGGAGATGGCGCAATCCCAACTTACAGCCGGAACTGGCACTGGTACCCAAACTTCTACCCAAAGCCCGCAAGGCGCCACTGGCCAAACCGGCGCCCCAGCTGCCCAGACTGGCAGTGTCCAGCCAGGCACAGCCACTAGCGTCCTGACCAGCAGCGGGGGTATTACCCTGCAAAATACGCCTCTGACGACCGTTAACTTGGGGGCTTCCACCCAAGCCGCCACAGCTGCTGCAGCCCCAGTCGCAGCCCCTAAGCACCACTTTAATCCGGTGCTGTTTGGTGTCTCCGTATTGCTATGCCTTATCGCCGTCGCTTTGTTCTGGGCAACTATGCGTTCTGCAAAAAACACAACGGATTATTCTTAATTTGACTTGCCCGGCACACCCTGGCAGGCTATTATTGTATTGAGATCCTCAAACAAAAAGTGCATACATAATTTTGACAAAATATCAAAAACGTGTATAATACGTAGTGTTAGTGATCACAAACAAAAATCAAAAATAACGGAAAGGTTCGCGCATGAAAACCAGCAATGGTTTGACGTTTGAGTTAGTCAGTACCTCTAATCAGGGGCTGCTAAAAATTGATCGCTGGCTCAAAAAGCTCTAGAGCAGCAGCTCTAGCAAAAGATCATAAAAGGTCCGCTCCTAGCGAGCGGGCTTTTTATGTGCCGAGAGCGGCTTGCCGCGAAAGTATTTATTATAGTAATTGCGAATCAGCACGGCCATTAGGCTAACGGTGTAAAATAGCCAGACATAGCGAAACCAGCCCGTTTGCAGCTGGCCGCCCAAGCGAAAACCATGGTATAGGATAGCCAGCATCGCAAAGTCGCCAGCCTCCGTGACAAAATGCCACCACGAACGCTCGCCGTAGATACGGCGAAACTCAAAAGCCAAAAAAACAAGCAGGCTGGCAGTGCCCAGCAGTGTGATCCAGCCAAGCCCCGGCCGCACATAGCTTTCATAACTCTGGGGCGGCAGGCCGTAGCCGTCGCGAAACCGCTGGTAGATAAGCAGCCCAGGATGCAGGCAGATTAGCACCAGCACGGCCATACTCGTGGTCTCAAAATAACGCCGCAGAGTGGTTTTATCCAAACCGGCCAGCTCGCGGATGGCGCCAGCGATGTAATGCGACCACATGACACTAAACGCTAGCAGCCCCAGCAGCGGAAAGAGCACGTAGTTGTTGATAGGCAATAGCTGCCACTCATAGTTCATGCCCCATACCACTATGGCCACAGCACAAACGGCAAGGCTGATACTCCAGGCGATAATCTGACAGACGCGAGCGTTCATAGGTCTATAGTATACTATGTATAGTACGAAAACGGGCAGGGGTGTAAGTAATGTCCAGCCTGCGTTATACTTAAGTAGCTTAACACGAGTAAGGGAGATACAATTATGAAACAGAACAGAGGGATACTAATCGGGGTCGCCTTGCTAATCGTGGTGGCAGCTGCCGGCGTGATTGCCATTTCTAGCGGCAAAAAGTCTAACACCGACAATGCGAGCGGGTATAGCACCCCAAGCCCAGCTAAAACCACCAGCAATAGTTCAAACACTGCTGCCAAGGCCGACACCAGCACCAGCAGTGCAGTCGCAACCAAAGCAGTAAGTATCGAGAACTATATGTTTACCCCCATGGCTATCACCGTCAAAGTTGGCGACACCGTAACTTGGACCAATCAGGACAGCGTGCGGCACAATGTGGTATCTGATGATGGTTCAGCTGACGCACCCAATGGGCCGCTCATTGGCAAAGGTGAGAGCTACAGCTTCACCTTTAAGAAAGCCGGCACCTACAGTATCCACTGCATGCCGCATCCTTACATGAAAGCCACCGTTACCGTTACGGAGTAATACATTGCTAAGCAAAACCTGGAATCAGTGGCGGCGGGGAGTTCGCGTCTATATTGCTATTGCTATACTGCTTGTTACCCTGGAAGTCTGGTGGTGGGCTAGTGTCTCTTACAGCGGGTCGATACTGTTTGCCACCCGGCTGGAAGAGGCCTATGCCTGGCTGGCGCTTGGCCTGGTATCGCTGGCAATATCAATCGGCCCAATCTATAGCATCGTACCGAAACTGCCCGGCAACGCCATCATGCGTGACGCCCGGCGACTGATAGGTATCGGCGGGGCCTGGTTTGCCAGTCTGCACGTCGCGATTGCTTACGTGGCGCTGTTCAAGGCAGCTAATCCGTTTGACCTGCCCAAGAGCTACCAGCAATCTTTTGCGCTTGGCATCATCGCGCTGCTTATCTTGCTGGCCATGGCCTTTACTTCGTTTGACAAGGCTTTTACGAGCATGGGTATCTGGTGGTTTCGACTGCACCGTTTTGTCTATGTGGCGCTGCTGCTCGGCCTGTTCCATGCCTTTTTTACCGGTGTGCACGCCACGCAGTGGCCGGCACTGATTATACTGACGGCTGTAGCCGCAGTACTTGTAGCTATGCACGGCTATCTGGCATTCGTGCGAGCCGACCGGGCGAGTATTTGGCAGATTCTGGCTATTAGCTATGGGTTATTCCTGCTGATTGTGATTTTTAATTATGGCTACGGCCAAAAACTGGGCTACAACCCCATAGAAGGGAAAAGTCATGCGCACAGCCGGCAAACTGATTCGTACAAGTAGCCTGATCATTGCCATACTGTCGGTGTTCTTTATCAGTTCTAGCCAGCCAGTCATGGCCCACGTGCTCAAACAGGATCACGGCATCTCGGGCGTGCTGCACATCCCACCCGAAGACAATCCCCAGGCCGGCGAAACGGTGCGCTTAAATGTTGCTTTTGCAGACAAAAAAAATAGTTTCAGCTTGGCCAATTGCGACTGCCGAGCGGTCATCAAACTCAACGGCAAAACCATGCAGACTGTGCCGCTGCGGCCTTATTTTAGCGGCTCCACGCTCAACAGTACGTCGACAGTGACATTCCCGGCAATCGCTGTCTATGACGTGGCTTTGCTGGGGACCTCCAGAAATAATAGCTTCCCAGCCTTCCAGCTCAATTACCTAGTCCGCGTTGCCACCAGTGCCACCAGTCCAGCCGCTGCGTCCGACACCACCAAAGGTGCCAGCGTCATCATCATCGCCGCCGGCAGCCTGGCAATCCTAGCACTGTTTGCCTATGTCGCGATTGCCAGCGGCCCGCGCTACAAAAAGAAACCCCAGCCCCAGCCAACTAAAAACGCCAAAAGGCGCTAAACAGGTATAATACAAGCGATGTCTTCCGAATCACCACCAGCACGAAGCCCCGACCTAACTCCCGAAATGGAAGCCGAGGCCTGGGTGCTGCATGACTTGCAGGAAGAAGGCTTTGGGGCCCTGGCAGAGGCCTGGGTTCCTAACCACAAGACCGGGGGAATTGACCCGCTGTACGTTGCTTTTGCAGCCTGCCCGCAGGCTCGTGTTGCTATGGATACCTCAATCAAGGGGGGGGAGAGACACGGTGAAAGCCCGCTGACTGCCGCGACTTATTTTGTTCAAGATCAGCAGGAGTCAATGACCCCGGCGCAAAACGAAGCTTTTTTAAAATCAGCCCAAACCCGGATATAGGCCAGACAAAGTACGAGCGGAGCCAGCGGTAGAGCCTGCTCCCGCAGCCAGCCAGCCAAAAGCAGAGGATCGTACCGGTAAACAGACAGCAAAAGAGGCACCACCCAAATCAAGTCGGCAGGCTGAAAAACCAGAGTCGACCGCTCCTGTGGCTGTCGTCCCTCCCAGGGAGACTCATCCTGCCGCTCTGCCAGAAGCAGCTGTTGTCAGCATTGTCCAAACCAAAAATGAGCCATTGCCACAACATATAACAGAACTGGCACCGGCACCTGATGCTCAAGTGCCAACCGCCACTGGCCGCGTGAGCGAGGGTCTCTCTTCGGAACAGCTCCGGGCAGATGTTATGGATCTTCCACAAAAACAGCTCATAATCGCGTCAACTATACGACCAGTGGTTGCGGCGAAAATTTCTGTCGAGGCGGCCGAAGCAGCAGCGGTCGTACCTGAACTCGAGGGTGCACTCCATAGCAAGATAGCTGCAGCCCCAGAGAATTTAACACAGCCGCCAGCTCAGGAATTTTATAATGACACGGCCAGCCCGGGAGATTCAGTAATTAAACCCATGCAGATACGGGACGAGGCAGATGATCATGCTGTATTCGAAACCGCGGATGCTGTCGAGCCAAACTTTAAGGCGGCCCCAATAGAGGCAGAAACAAAAACATGGACACAACCAGAACTACAACCACAACTAGAACTGGAACTGAAACCGGAGTCGACGCCAGCTACGATTGTTCTCTCCAGGATCCAGGAAGCCATAGAGCTGCCAGAGGAAACTGTGAAGCAGATCGAGACCCTGCTCCAGGCACTGCCGGAAACCATGCGGGACGGTCTGGTTGAATTCACGGAATCTGGCGAGACGGAGGCAGTGCTGGGTACTGAAGAACTGCTGGTAAAAATTGCCGAGGCGGCTGACCGGCTGCACGAGCTGGCAATGGCTGACCAGCTCGAAACTCTAGAGGCCGAAGAGATCCAGCAGCTGCTAGGCGAATGGTATGAAGAGCTGTCTATCACTCTGGACCTAGAGGTTGACGAACAGGCGCCGATCACATTTATCGAACTGGTTTGCTCCGAAGACTACCAGCCAGCCCCAGCCAAAATCGAGCCCCGGGTAATTTTAGCCAGCATTCAGGGCAATTTAGAAGTACCTGATACAGTCATAGAACAAACTGAAATATTACTCCAGGCGCTCCCCGAAGCGCTGCAGGCGCAGCTTCAAGATTTTGTTGAAGCTGCCGACCCGGAAACTGTCGTCGCTGCCGAAGAGTTGGTCGTAAAGATGGCCAAAACTGCCGACCGGCTGCACGAACTGGCTATGGCAGATAATAGGCTGGGTCCGGAAGCCGAGCAAATCAACTTGCTGCTCAGCGAGCAGTACGAGGAATTATTAGTAACTTTGGGCCGGGAGATCGAACCAGAAACAATAGCAGCCTTTATCAAACTCGTCTGTTCCGAAGACTATCAATCCGCTCCAGCGGCAGCCGTAGAAGAAGCCTCAGATGAAGCCTTTCGCCAGCGTCTGCGGCGGCTTGGCCCGCTGGCAGTTATGAGCGGCGCTGTCCAAATCGGACAGACCATGTGCGGGGAGATCGCCCGCTTAATGGTCCAAAATACGGCGGGCGTATCTGGAGAGAGCCCCTACAGACAATCTTACAGAGCATTTTCAAGTACTAGTGTATAGTGATGCCCAATGATCAAAGCCGACAACCTCACAAAACATTATGGGAAAAAGACAGCGGTTAACGACGTATCATTCGTCATTGAAACCGGCAAAGTCACGGGTTTCCTGGGTCCCAATGGCGCCGGCAAATCAACTACTATGCGCCTGATGCTGGGTCTGGACAAGGGCAGCGGTACGACGACCTTTCAGGGCAAGGCGCTGCGCGAGTACTCCGATCCTTCTAAATTGGTCGGTATTCTGCTGGAAGCCAAAGCCTTCCACCCGACCCGCACCGCCCAAAGCCACCTCAAAATTTTGGCCGCCGCCGGAGATATACCGGATTCGCGAGTGGCCGAAGTACTGGGCATGGTCGGCCTCAGCGAGGTCGCCAAAAAGAAGCCCGGTAAATTCTCACTTGGTATGAGCCAGCGGCTCGGCATTGCCGCCGCCCTCCTCGGCAAGCCAAAGTACCTGATGCTCGACGAGCCGGCCAACGGCTTGGATCCGGAAGGCATTGCCTGGCTGCGCGAATTTATCAAAGACTATGCCGACCAAGGCAATGGCGTGTTTATATCCAGCCACTTGCTCAGCGAGATGGCCCAGATGGCTGACAATGTTGTCGTCATCGGCAAGGGCACTTTAATTGCCGATACTTCAGTTGATGCGCTGATCTCGGGCAGCACTTCGTCGTATACCTTTGTGCGGTCCAGTGATTCGTCCGGCTTGCAGGCAATTATGAAAACCCTTGGTAAAAAGTTTAAGCCCCAAGCTAAAGGTTTCGCTGTCTACGGCGCCAAAACCGATGAAATTGGCAAAGCGGCCTTCAAAGCTAAAATACCGATATTAGAGCTCAGCGACCACGGTGCCACACTGGAAGAAGCTTTCCTAGAAATAACTGCCGACGCCGAAGAATACCGGACCGGCCAAAAGGCTAAAAAATCATGATGCAATCTCTCAAAGCCGAATTCCGCAAACTGACTACCGTGCGTTCGACGTACGTACTCAGCGGTATCGCCTTGGCCCTGGTGCTGTTTATTTCGTTTTACGGAGAAGGGTTTAAAGCGGACAGCTATACCCCATTATTTCTGGCGAATGTCGCTGTCAACGTCGCTATGGCGATTTCCTTTTTCACTGCGATAATCTCAGTGCTGCTCATGGCTCACGAGTACCGCTACAATACCATTGCCTACACCCTGACTCTGAGCAATAGCCGCAGCAAAGTACTGGCCGCCAAAATTGCCACGGTACTGGGCTTTACAACGATGCTTGTCATCGTCGCTGTTGGCTTGTCGGTGGGAATGGCGGCCCTTGGCGCCTCGCTTGCCGATCATCACTTGCCGCATCAGGATTTCAATATCCTGCTGATTTTTGGCAAGAGTATATTCTACTGCTCTGGCTTTGCCCTGGCTGCTTTGCTCTTTACTGCGCTGCTCAGAAATATCACCGCTAGCATCGCGGTGCTGTTTATCCTGCCAAATACGCTTGAACAGCTGCTTCAGCTGCTGCTCAAAGATAACGCCATCTACCTGCCATTCACAGCGCTTGGCGAAGTTGCGGTTGTCGGGCCGCCACATGCCTCAGCCGGAGGATCAGCAACTGCTTCCCCGCTGCACGGTGCCATCGTCTTTATAGTCTATATCGTGATCGGCTGGGCTATCGCCTGGTATCTTTTCCTGCGCCGCGACGCCAACTAGCCTAGAGGATCCAGTTATTGCTAGCAGGGTCAAACACAAAACCCATGCTCTCGGCCACACCATCGTGGCTGGTCCATAACCTGCGCTGTATTTCAGCACGGTCTTCGCCAGCCGCCGGCTCGCGCCATTTATTGTTTTTCCAGCCTTGTATTTCAACAGTGGGTATACCAAGCTCCCCAGCTAGTTTTATCCAGCTTTGGACCAGTGTTTGACGCCACAAAAATCCGCCGTGCAGCCCGGACTCGTATTTGTTTGCCAGAGTTATTTGCTGCGCGGTGCTGACGGCAGGCTTAGTCTCTGGGTTTTTGACGGGGGGAGACACGCTTTGCAGCTGCACGATGCGCAGTGCACCTTCGGGAGTCAGGTGAGCGGCTGCCACAGCACTGAGGCGATCTTTGTAGCATAGGCCAATAGCAAAGCTGCTGTCCAGATATGGCGGTGCGTCCTTTTTCCCACGGTAGCTGAATTCGATACCGTAAGGCTGCTCGACCCAGCTGGCGGTAGGCAGTGATGAATGCCGGTAGGTTTTCGTTCTCAGCGGCGCCAGTTTGTAATCGCCAAGATTGCGCGGTGGTTTTGCCCTGTCTGTTTGCAAGTGCAAGACCTCGTCGAGATCAATAGCCCAGACTGAATCATAAAAAGTCGCAGCCAGGGCGCGCTCCTCAGGACCGGCATATCTGCCGTGGGCATCAACTTGTGGAATAATTGGCACATCGCCGGTCGCAGTATCGGTCAGCTCGATGGCTGCTAGGGTAGCCGTACCCATGCCCGCCAACAACCGCTCGCTGGCACGCGGGTAACCAGGCTGTTCATCAGACCGAAGGGACTCATCAGAAGTCATTATGTTTATTATAGCATAATATATTTAGTAACGCAAAAAAGTGTGTGCGATATCTATTGCAAGGATGCCGTCAAACGAGCCAGATTTTCAAGGAGTTGAGTGCGCAGCGGTCGGGCTTGCCAGTCGCTCTGATGCAGCTGGGTTGATTTCGCTAAATAGGCGTGCTCCAGCACTTGCAGCTCATGGACGACCGCCGGGTCGTAGACCGCGAGACTGACTTCCAAATCGAGCTGAAAGGAACGGATGTCTAAATTGCTGGAACCGATGACGGCCATATCGTCGTCAATCGTCATGAACTTGCTGTGGAGCAGCACGGGATAGTTGTACAGATAGATCTTAACCCCGGCCGCTAGCAGCGCTTCATAGTATGAGCGCTGGGCGTGGCCGACCATTTTCTGGTCCATAATCTCTGAATTTATCATAGTTACCGTCACCCCTCGCTGGGCAGCGCTAGTGATGGCCAGCAGCAGCGAGTCGTCGGGGACGAAGTAGGGATTTACAATGGTGATATTTTTAACGGCGGCATGGATCAGGCTGGTAAACAGTTTGAGGTTGTTTTCATTGTCATAGCCCGGCCCGCTCGGCAGGACTTGAGCCAGACTGGAGCCGGCACCCTCAAAAGTGAGGTTGATTTCTGGATTTGCCTGCCGGCTCAGCAACTCGCCGGATTCAGAGTACCAGTCGGTGATGAAGGCTCCGTGCAGCTGGATGACAACAGGACCTTGCACGCGAACCATCAGTTCATCGTAATACAGCGCGTCTTTGCGGTGATAATTTCGCCTAATGAGGTTTTGCGAACCGGTATAGCCAATCTTGGCGTCGATGACGACAATTTTACGATGATTGCGCAGGTCGGGACGATTAAAGTCTTGCAGGGAGAGCCTGATGGGCAGCATCAGATGCCACTCGACGCCGATTTCGGTTAGTTTTCGCTTGGTAGCCCGGTGATTTGGGAAGCGCCACGAGCCAAAGGCGTCTAGCAGCACCCTGACTTTGACGCCTCGCTGGACTGCGGCGGCCATCGCCTGGAACAGCTCTTCGGTCGCGTCATCGTAGGTAATAATGAAGAACTCTATGTGCACAAAGTCGCGGGCTTTGTCGATATCTGCAGTAATAGCCGCAATGCTGGCATCATACTCCGGCAGAAGCTTTACTCGGTTGCTGCTAAAAGCCGGCATGCCCCCAAGCGTCGTATTGAGTGTCACGAACGGCTGGAACCGCTTGGGGACTTCAAAATGCACGTACTTGCGCAGCGAAGGCTCGGCCAGCGCTTCCTGGATGGTCGCATTTATGAGCTTATCCATGGTGCCTTGCATGGCCCGGCGTTTCCTAGACAGTTTAGGACTGCCAATCAGCAGGAAAATCAGCAGCCCTAGCGTTGGTTCCAGCATGATCAGCATCAGCCAGCCGGTTGCCACCGAAGGCTTGCGGTTGCGCGGTATAAAAAATAGCGCCGTGACGCGGACGGTCCACTCAAAGATAAAAAACAGCGAAACAGGCGCCAAGAAATTGATATGCATGCTAAGGCAATACTACGTATAGTCACCACCCAAGCGCAAGGGCTTTGTATAAATACTTGACAATAAATCTAGTTTATGCTATTATACTTATGAACTTAGGTATAACACCTGAGAGAGCAGATAAGGAGTTAAAGATGAAGAAATTATATATGATAGG